>NC_016604.1:3360625-3666136 GCF_000230895.2 Mycolicibacterium rhodesiae NBB3 | reverse complement strand
ATCGGCCTTGCCGCCCTGGCCGAACATCGACGTCAGCTGTTGCAACGGTTGGGACAGCTGTTGCAGCGGCTGGCTCATCTGCTGAGGTATCTGCATCAGCATCTGCGGAAGCTGGCCCGCCATCGATCCCAACTGGCTGAGCATCTGCATCGCCTGGTCAGAGCCCTGACCGGCTTGCTTCCCGGCTTCCTCGGTGGTCTTTTCGGCCTCTTTGGCACCGGGCACCGACGGGGCGCCGGGCAGCGGGAGGCTCGGCGGCACGCCAAGGGTGTTCGCGAGCTCGGTCGTATTGGTGGTCACGTTGGCCATGTTCTGCGACAGCCCCATCATGACCCGGCTCCTGGCCAGCTCCCCAGCGTTGGGTAGGGGCATCGCGGCGATCGCTTCGCACTCGGCCTGGGTCTCCTGCGCGATCGTGTTCGCCAGCATCTTCGTCTTCACAACCGACGCCTCCATGGCGCGCAGCTTGACCGCGATCGCCGTGGCATGTGCGGCGTTGGCCTCGTGGCCGCCGATGATCGTGGTCGCCTCGCCCGCGGCCGCCACCGACCCCGTGCCCTCCCACACGTCGGTCAGCTTCATCAGCTGTCCCTGCTGTTGAGGAACCACAGCGCCGCTGATCTTGGCCGCCAGCGCCTCGAACTTGGCGGCCGTCGCCGCCAGTATCTCCTCGTCGATGTTCGGCCAACCCGGGCCGGTCACTGTCTGACCCCCGTATGGACTGGTATCGGGCTCGATAGCCATAGAGACCAAATTTACCGTGTTCGGAGTAGCTGTCGGACCGCTAAATCCGCCCGTCAAGATCGGCGACCAGCACCGGCTGGACCGGATGCAGCCGCCCCGTCGATAGCCGTAGCGTGCGTTGCACCCCGATCTCCGCCAGGAACCGGTCGTCATGACTGACCACCACGAATGCGCCCTGGTACGCATTCAGCGCAGCCTGCAGCTGACCGACGCTGACGAGATCGAGGTTGTTGGTCGGCTCGTCGAGCAGCAGCAGCTGCGGTGCCGGTTCGGCGTAGAGCACGCACGCCAGCGTCGCGCGTAATCGCTCACCCCCGGACAGCGCCGCCACCGGCAGGTGTACGCGGTCGCCGCGGAACAGGAACCGGGCCAGCAGATGCATGCGCCGGGTCGCAGAAAGGCTCGGCGCCGCCGCGGCGAGGCTTTCCGCGACGGTGCGGTCCGGGCTGAGCAGGTCGAGTCGTTGGGACAGATACGCCACCCGGCCGTCCGCGCGATGGACGTGTCCGGCGTCGGGTGCCAGCTCGCCGCCGATGATGCGCAACAGGGTCGACTTGCCCGCACCGTTTGCTCCGGTGAGTGCGATGCGTTCCGGGCCGCGGACCGACAGCGCGACGTCGGAGAACAACGTTCGGCCAGCGCGACCGGCTGCGAGGCCTTCGGCGTGAATCACCGTGCGCCCGGCAGGCACGGTGGTGTCCGGCAGCTCCAGGAAGAGGACATCGTCGTCGCGGAGCGCGCGCTCGGCCTCGTCGAGACGGGTCTTTGCGTCGGCGACGCGGGCGGCGTTGACTCCGTCGATGCGGCCCGCCGATTCCTGCGCACTGCGTTTCAGCGCGCCCGCGACGATTTTCGGCAACCCCGCATCCTTGACGTTGCGGGCCGCTGTCGAGGATCGCCGGGCCGCCCTCTCACGGGCCTGCTGCATTTCGCGCTTCTGGCGTTTGAGTTGCTGTTCGGCGTTGCGGATGTTGCTCTCGGCGACCCGTTGAGCCTCCTCGAGGGTCTGTTCGTACATCGCGAAATTGCCTCCGTAGAAACGCATTTCGCTGTGTTCGATGTCGCCGCCGGGGCGGCTCCGGCGATGCAGCTCCGCGATGCTGTCCATCCGGTCGAGCAGAATCCGGTCGTGGCTGACCACCAGAAGACATCCGGTGAAGTCGTCAATCGCTTCGTAGAGCTTGCGTCGCGCGTCGACGTCGAGGTTGTTGGTGGGTTCGTCGAGCAGCAGCACGTCGGGCTGGGCAAGCAGCTGGGCGGCCAGGCCCAGCGCGACGACCTCGCCGCCGGACAGCGCGCCGAGGCGCCGGTCGAGCTCCAGGTGGCCGAGCCCGAGTCTGTCCAGCTGAGCGCGGCTACGCTCTTCGGCATCCCAGTCGTCGCCGATCGCGGCGAACACGTCGTCGCCCGCATCGCCACGCGCCAGCGCGTCGAGGGCATCGACGACGGATGCGACGCCGAGCACGTCGGCGACGGTCTTGTCCGCGACGAACGGCAGCGTCTGGGGCAGGTAGGCGACGGTGCCGTCAATGCTGATCGAACCGCCGGTGGGCGCGCGCTCACCGACGATCAGTTGCAGCAGCGTGCTTTTCCCGGCGCCGTTGGGAGCGACGAGGCCGGTGCGGCCGTCGCCGACGGTGAAGGAAAGGTCAGCGAAAAGGGATGTGCCGTCGGGAAACGCGAACGACAAGGCGGAACAGGTAATAGAAGACATGCGAGGGATCTCTCGTAACAAGACGACTTGGGAAAACCGGAGTCGTTGTCTCACCGCATGGTTCCAGCGTACGGATCAGGTCAACCGGTTAAGAATCTGCGCAACATGTCGGTGGCGGCGGTGATCGCCGCGGTGTCGACGCGCTCGTCGACGCGATGCGCCAGGTTCGGGTCGCCGGGTCCGTAGTTGACCGCAGGGATGCCCAGCGCGGCAAACCGCGCTACGTCGGTCCAGCCGTACTTCGCGCGCACCTGTCCCCCGGCGGCCTCCACCAGTGCCGCGGCGGCGGGCGCTGTGAGCCCCGGGAGTGCCCCGCTGGCCGAGTCGGTCAGCTCGATGTCGACGTCGAGTCCGTCAAACACCTCGTGCACATGCGCGGTGGCCGCTTCGACGGTGCGGTCGGGTGCGAACCTGAAGTTCACCGTCAGTGAGGCGGCGTCGGGAATCACGTTGCCGGCGATCCCGCCGTCGATGCGTACGGCCGACAGTCCCTCTCGGTACGTGCAGCCGTCGATGTCGACGTTGCGGGCCTGATACGACGACAGCCGGTCCAGCACGGCGCCGAGTTTGTGGATTGCGTTGTCTCCCAACCAGGATCGCGCGGAATGCGCGCGGGTGCCCGCGGCGGTGATGACGACGCGCAGCGTGCCTTGACAACCGGCTTCGATGTAGCCGCCGGACGGCTCACCGAGGATCGCGACGTCCGCCTGCAACCACGCGGGCAGTTCACGCTCGATGCGGCCGAGACCGTTGGCGGCGGCCTCGATCTCCTCGCAGTCGTACATCACCAGCGTGATGTCGTGCGCAGGCTCGGCGACGGTGGCAACCAGGTGCAGGAACACCGCGTCGCCCGACTTCATGTCCGATGTGCCACAGCCGTGCAAGACGCCGTCGGCCAGTCGGCTGGGCAGATTGCCGGCGACGGGCACGGTGTCGGTGTGTCCGGCGAGCAGCACGCGCGACGGCCGGCCCAGGTTGGTGCGGGCGAGCACGGCGTCGGCGTTGCGCACGATCTCGAATCCGCTGGTCTGTTCACGCAGCGCGGCCTCGATCTCGTCGGCGATCCTTCGCTCGTTACGCGATTCGCTGGGAATGTCCACCAGCGCCGCGGTCAGGGCGATCGGGTCGCCGTGCAGATCGAGAGCCACCCGCCTGACGTTAGTCTGAGCGGCGTGACTTCTGCTGCAGGTATAGGCCTCGCGACGATCGCGGCCGACGGATCGGTCCTCGACACGTGGTTTCCGGCGCCGGAATTGGGTGCCGACGGTGAGTCGGGCACGGTACGGCTGTCCGTCGCCGAGATCCCCGAGGAACTCGGTGTGCTGACCGGTCCCGACGAGGATCGCGGGGTCGAGATCGTCGCGGTCCGCACGGTCATCTCGTCGCTGGACGACAAGACCACCGACGCCTATGACGCGTACCTGCGCCTTCATCTGCTGTCGCACCGCCTGGTCGCACCGCACGGGCTGAACGCCGACGGCTTCTTCGGTGTGCTGACCAACGTCGTGTGGACCAATCACGGGCCGTGCGCCGTCGAGGGTTTCGAGATCGTGCGCGCCCGGCTGCGCCGCCGCGGTCACGTGACCGTGTACAGCGTCGACAAGTTTCCTCGCATGGTGGACTACGTGCTGCCCGCCGGCGTGCGCGTCGCCGACGCCGACCGCGTGCGTCTCGGTGCGCACCTGGCCTCGGGCACGACCGTCATGCACGAGGGCTTCGTCAACTTCAACGCGGGAACGCTGGGCAACTCGATGGTCGAAGGCCGCATCTCGGCCGGCGTGGTCGTCGACGACGGCTCCGACGTCGGAGGCGGCGCGTCGATCATGGGGACGCTGTCCGGCGGCGGTACGCAGGTCATCTCGGTGGGCAAGCGCTGCCTGCTCGGTGCGAATGCCGGGCTGGGCATCTCGCTGGGCGACGACTGTGTGATCGAGGCCGGCCTCTACGTCACCGCAGGCACCAAGGTGCAGACCGCCGACGGTCAGACGGTCAAGGCTCGCGAGCTCTCGGGGGCGAACAACCTTCTGTTCCGGCGTAATTCGGTGACCGGGGCGGTCGAGGTCGTCAAGCGCGACGGCACCGGCATCACGCTCAACGAAGCATTGCACGCGAACTAGAGGTCCTGTCGGGCATTCCCCGCAACGTGTGACAGATCAGCCTGCGGCGTCGGGTTTCAGCGGCGGGCAACGACCTTGACCGTCGACGGCCAATTCGAAGTGCCATATTTCGTTCGCGTAGATCTGGCACAGTCCGAACTGCCTGCCGTTGGCGATGAGCCATCTGTCGGCTTCGACGGGCCCGATGTCGACGGCTCTGCCCTGCACGTGCATCGACGCCTCGGGCGTTGCGACGAACTTGCGTGCCGCTTCGACGCTCCCGTAGGTGCGCACACCATCCTCGAACAGGCGCTGCTGAAAGCCTGTCGACCGCCATCCCGAGTTGATGCGAATGTCGACGCCCTGGGCTGCGGCCTGCTTCGACGCGTTCTGGATCGCGGTGAGAAGCGCCGGATCGAGCCATCCGACAATCGGATTGGAGATGTCGAACGCCGACAGCGTGACGCCGTCGGGCAGCCAACCGCCGACCGTATCGTCGGCTGCCGGACCGATCTCGGGTTGTGCGACATCCGTCGGCGTCACAGGCTGGGCCGAAGAAACAGGTGAACCGCCGACCGCGAACAACAGCACAAACGCGGCGACGAGGGCGCGTGCGTTCACTCGTCCGCGGCGAGGATGCAGAATTCGTTGCCCTCGGGGTCGGCCAGCACCACCCAACTCTCGTCGCCACGCTGTCCGATGTCGACTCGGCGTGCTCCCAGAGCGAGAACGCGGTCCACCTCGGCCTGCTGGTCGTCGGGACGGAAGTCGAGGTGGATGCGGTTCTTGACTACCTTTTGGTCGGGTACCGCGAGGAAAATCCAGTCCACACCGGCACCCGTCGGTGCGTGCAGCCTGACGTCGCCGTCGTCGTCGATGTCGTGCGGCCACCCCAGCACCTGCGACCACCAGGCGCCCAAAGCGGTGGCATCGCGGGCATCGATGCAGATCTCGTCGAACCTCAGGCCCACTTCGCCAGCTCCTTCTTCAGCACCTTGCCCATGGCATTGCGCGGCAGGCTGTCCACGACCCGCACCTCCCGTGGCCGCTTGTGCACCGAAAGCTCCTGCGCGACAAACTCGATCAAGGCCTGCGGATCGGCGTCCCCGACCACATACGCGACGATTCGCTGCCCGAGATCGTCATCGGGAACACCCACCACCGCCGCCTCCGCGACGCCGGCGTGGCCGAGCAGCGCGGCCTCGATTTCGCCGGCGCCGACGCGGAAGCCACCAGTCTTGATCAGGTCGACCGATTCGCGGCCGACGATGCGATGCATCCCGTCGGCGTCGATGACCGCGACGTCGCCGGTGTGATACCAGCCATCGGCGTCCAGCACCTCGGCGGTGGCGTCGGGGCGATTGAGATAGCCGTCGAACAACGTCGCGCCCTTCAGGTGCAGCTGTCCAATGGTTTCGCCGTCATGCGTGACGTCGGAGCCGGACTCGTCGAGCAGTCGCGTTTCGATACCCGTCAACGGCAGGCCCACCCAGCCCGGACGACGCTCGCCGTCGGCGCGCGTGCTGATCGTGATCAGCGACTCCGTAGACCCATAGCGCTCGATGGGCCGGTGTCCCGTCAGTTCGGCGAGCCGCTCGAACACCGGCACCGGCAGCGGAGCGCTGCCGGACACCAGCAGGCGCGCAGATCTCAGCGCGGTTGCCGCCTCGGTGTCGTCGGCGATCCGGGACCACACTGTCGGAACGGCGAAATACAACGAGCCGCCGGCAGCGGCGTAGAGATCTGGTTTTGGTTTTCCCGTGTGCACGAACCGATTTCCGATGCGCAGCGAACCGAGCAACCCCAGCACCAGCCCGTGCACGTGGTAGAGCGGCAGCCCGTGCACCAACGTGTCGTCGGGCGTCCACTGCCAGGCCTGAGCCAGCGCGTCGATGTCCGCGGCGATCGCGCGCCGGCTCACCACCACCCCTTTGGGCGGACCCGTGGTGCCCGACGTGTAGATGATCAGCGCCGTCGCGTCGGGCTGCGGCTCGGCGTAGCGATGCCATGACCGGGCGTGCAACCGCACGGGGATGTGGGCAAGACCGCCGGTGTCCGAGGGCTTCTCGCCCAGCCACGCCTGTGCGCCGGAGTCGGCGAGGATGTGCGCGCGTTCGGCGGCGCCGACGTCGGCGGGCACCGGGACGACGGGCACGCCGGCGATCAGGCAGCCGGTCACCGCAAGCACCGTCGTGGCGGTCGGCGTCGCGAGCACCGCGACGCGGTGTGCGCCCGCCACCCGCTCGGCGACCGACGTCGCGGCACCCACCAGATCGCTGCGACTCAGCACCGCGTGATCGATGCGGACCGCGTCGGCGACATCGGCACCGGCCGCCACCGTCGCGGGGTTCAACGAGGACAGCAGCACGATCGTGAGGATACTGGGCGCGTGGATTCGATCGAGACGGTTGCAACGCGGGAGATCTACCGGAACAACTGGTTTTCGATGCGCGAGGACGACATCCGTCGGCCCGACGGCACCGACGGCGTCTACGCGGTGATCGACAAGCCGACGTATGCGCTGGTGATCGCCCAGGAGGGTGATCAGCTCCACCTTGTCGAGCAGTTCCGGTATCCGCTGGGTCTGCGGCGGTGGGAGTTTCCCCAGGGCACGGCACAGGACGTGACGAATCCCGAACCGAGCGAGCTCGCCGCGCGGGAACTGCGTGAGGAGACGGGACTGCGAGCGCAGACCATGACGCTACTCGGTCAGCTCGACCTGGCCCCTGGCCTGAGCAGCCAGCGCGGCCTGGTATTTCTGGCCACCGGCATCACCGAGGGTGAACACGCACGCGAGCACGAGGAGCAGGACATGCGCAGCGCATGGTTCACCCGCGCGGAGGTGGAGCGGATGATGCGCGATGGCGAGATCACCGACGCTCAGTCCATCGCAGCGTTCGCGTTGTTGATGTTGTCGCAGCGCTGATGACTATCGCGACGTGGGCAATGTGCCATCGGAACTCCTACGGGCGAGATTGAACACAGGGTCGTTCAGCCGATCACAGCCCTGGTTTCAATCTCGACCATAGGACCGTCGTCGTGGCATAGCCGCCCTCGACGCGTGCGCCGATACCATCACGATCGTGTCCGGGCGTCCCACCCTCGCTGCCGCGGTGCTCGGTGCCGTCATCCTCAGCAGCCTGGTATCCGCCCCACCCGCCGACGCGACGGGCCAGATCTGGAACGGCAAGTTCTCGCTGCTGCGGTATGCAGCGTCGAAGACCGGCACCAGCATGGCCGCTCGTCAATCCGAACCCGACTTCAGCGACGTCTACCTGTTCTCCACCGACTGCTCGACGGGCACGTGTGTGTCCACCGTCGTCGACGGTCCCAAACCCGACAATCCGACGCTTCCGTTGCCACCCCGCTACACGTGGGACGGCACCCGATGGGTGCACGTCTACGACTGGCAGTGGGATTGCTATCTGGGTGAGGGCGTGCCCAAGCAGTGGAACCCCGCGCATTCGGTGGCGTACTACACACCGCAGCCCGACGGCACGCTGCGCGGCGTCTGGCGCACCGATATCGCCGGCGGACCGTGCGACGGGAGCGTCATCATGAACGTCGCGGCGTTCCCCGTCGCTCAGTGACGGCGTTCGGCGAGCGCCCGCAGGAAGAATGTCAGGTTGGCGGGCCGCTCGGCCAGCCGTCGCACGAAATATCCGTACCACTGCGTGCCGAATGGCACGTAGACGCGCACGTAGTTGCCCTCATCCGCGAGCCTGCGCTGCTCGCCGTCGCGGATTCCGTAGAGCATCTGATACTCGAAACGGTCTACGTCCCTGCCGAGCTCGTCCACCAGCGCCGGAACCGCTCCAATGATCTCCGGATCGTGGGATGCGACCATCGGGTAGCCGTCTCCGGCCATCAGCACGCGCAGGCACCGTAGGTAGGACGCCGTGACGTCCCCCCGATCCCGGTACGCCACCGACGCGGGCTCGTCGTAGGCGCCCTTGCACAGCCGGATGCGGGCACCGGATGCCGCGAACTCCGCGCAGTCGGCCTCCGTGCGCCGCAGATAGGCCTGCAGAACCGTGCCCAGCCAATCGAATTCGGTGCGCAGATCACGCACGATGGACAGCGTCGAGTCGGTCGTCGTGTGATCCTCGGCGTCGACCGTGACCCACACGCCTGCACGGTGCGCCCGCTCGCAGATGGTGTGCGCGTTCTCCAACGCGATCTTCTCGCCGTCTCGGGGCAACGCCTGTCCGAGCGCAGACAACTTCAGTGACACCTCGAGCGGTCGCACGGCCGCCGCAAGCTCCCCGCGGCGGTCGAGTTCGTCGAGCAACGCCACATAGGCGTCGACGGTGGCGTTGGCCGCATCGGCGTCGGTGACGTCCTCACCGAGATAGTCGATCGACACCAGGCGGCCCGAAATCCTCAACTGCTCAACGGATTCCAGTGCGTCGGCGACCGTCTCCCCGGGTACGAAGCGATGCACCACGTCTCGGGTGATCGGCAGGCGCTCGGCGGCGCGGCGCAGTCCACCGGAGCGGCTCGCCGCCATGATCGCCGGGCGGGCCACCTGTGCGAAGACGCCCATGTCACGCCTCCATGTGTGCGTAGTTGTGGTTGGTCGGTGCGACGAAGGTCTCCTTGATCGACCTGGCCGAAGTCCAGCGCAGCAGATTGAGCGCTGAGCCCGCCTTGTCGTTGGTGCCCGATGCTCGAGAGCCGCCGAACGGCTGCTGGCCCACCACCGCGCCGGTGGGCTTGTCGTTGATGTAGAAGTTGCCCGCCGCATGACGCAATCGCTGTTCGGCGGTCAGGACGGCGGAGCGGTCGTCCGCGATCACCGCACCGGTCAGCGCGTACCGGGCACCGCTGTCGACGACGTCGATGATGCGCTCGTAGTCGTCGTCGGGGTACACGTGCACCGACAGGATCGGTCCGAAATATTCGTCGCGGAACGACTCGTCAGCCGGATCGTCCGACAGCAGGATCGTCGGCCGGACGAAATACCCTTCGCTGTCGTCGTATTCGCCGCCCACTGCCACGGTGACGCCCGGTGCGCTCTTGGCACGTTCGATCGCCGTGACGTTCTTCGAAAACGCGCGCTCATCGATCAGAGCGCCGCCGTAGTTGGTCAGGTCAGTGACGTCGCCGTAGGGCAACGCTTCGGTCGCCGACAGCAGATCGTCGCCCATCTGTTGCCACACCGACCGGGCAATGAACGCCCGCGATGCCGCCGAGCACTTCTGCCCCTGATAGTCGAACGCGCCGCGGATGAGCGCGGTGCGCAACACATCGGGTCGGGCCGAGGTGTGGGCCAGGACGAAATCCTTGCCGCCGGTCTCACCGACCAGTCGCGGATACGTGTGGTAGCGGTCGATGTTGGTGCCGACCTCTCGCCAGAGGTGCTGGAACGTCGCCGTCGATCCGGTGAAGTGGATTCCGGCAAGTCGCGGATCTGCAAGTGCCACATCGGAAACCGCGATGCCGTCGCCCGCCAGCAGATTGATGACGCCCGGTGGCAAGCCGGCCGCCTCGAGCAACTGCATGGTCAGGTAGGCCGCGAACGTCTGCGTGGGCGACGGTTTCCACACCACGGTGTTGCCCATCAGCGCGGGGGCGCTGGGCAGATTGCCCGCGATCGCGGTGAAGTTGAACGGTGTGATGGCGTAGACGAAACCTTCGAGCGGCCGGTAGTCGGTCCGGTTCCAGACGCCACGCACACTGATCGGCTGGTCGGACTGGATCTCGCGCGCGAACCCAACGTTGAACCGCCAGAAGTCGATCAGCTCACATGCCGCGTCGATCTCGGCCTGATAGGCCGACTTGGACTGGCCGAGCATTGTCGCAGCGCACAACGTTTCCCGCCACGGGCCGGCCAACAGATCCGCGGCGCGCAGGAAGATCGCGGCACGCTCGTCGAACGGAGTGGCTTCCCACCCGGGCTTGGCGGCGATCGCGGCATCGATGGCGGCGGTCGCGTCCGCGTGTTCGGCGTTGGTGAAGGTGCCCAGCCGTGCCGAGTGACGGTGCGGCTGGACCACGTCGAGGCGGGTTCCGCCGCCCATCCGGTGGGCGCCGCCGATGACGTGGGGCAGCTCGAGCGGGTCGGCGGCGAGTGCGTTCAGGGCATCGGTGAGACGGGTGCGCTCGGGTGAAGCGGGGGCGTAGTCCTGAACTGGCTCATTGGCCGGAGCGGGCACGTCGGTGATGGCGTCCATGCAGTAAGGATCCCCGCACACGGCGATTCGAGCCGATGGCCGATCGGACAAGGATGAGTTGATTCTATAGTTGAATGCGACAAAGGAGGCGCGGTGACCACACCATCGTCCGGCCTCGGACTCGGCCAACTGTTGTTGACCTTGGACCGCACGATGGTGTCGCTGGTCGCCGCGCCGCGCGGCCTGGACATGCCAGTGGGTTCGGTGGCTCTGGTCGACGCCGACGACGTGCGACTGGGTCTCGCGGTGGGCGCGGGCTCGGCCGATCTTTTCTTCTTGCTCGGTGTCGCCGACGCCGAAGCGGTGCGCTGGCTCGAGGGCCAGTTCGCGGGGTCGGGACGGGTACCGGCGGCCATCTTCGTCAAGGAGCCCACCGAGGCCGCAGTGGCCCGGGCGGTCGCGCTCGGCACCGCGGTGGTGGCGGTCGATCCGCGCGCGCGCTGGGAATCGCTGTACCGACTCGTCAACCACGCCTTCGAGCACCACGGCGACCGGGACGACCGGGACTCCGGCACCGATCTGTTCGGGCTCGCCCAGTCGATCGCCGACCGCACCCGCGGGATGATCAGCATCGAGGACGAACAGTCGCACGTGCTCGCCTACTCGGCGTCCAGCGACGAAGCAGACGAGTTGCGCCGGTTGACGATCCTGGGCCGCGCCGGTCCGCCCGAACACCTGGAGTGGATCGGTCAGTGGGGCATCTTCGATGCGCTGCGCGCGGGCGGTGACGTCGTGCGTGTCGCCGAGCGTCCCGAGTTGGGTCTGCGCCCGCGGTTGGCGGTCGGCATCCATATGCCTTCCACCGATGCGCGGCGGGCGGTGTTCGCGGGCACCATCTGGCTGCAGCAGGGCAGCGCGCCGCTGGCCGACGACGCCGACGACATCCTGCGCGGCGGAGCGGTGCTGGCGGCCCGGATCATGGCGCGGCTCGCGTCGACGCCATCGACCCACGCGCTGCAGGTGACCGAACTGCTCGGTCTTGCCGGCGACGACGTGGACATCGGTGCGATCGGGCGCGAACTGGGGATCACGGTCGACAACCGGGCCGCGGTCATCGGTTTCCAGAGCACGGTTTCGGCGTCTACGCCCACCGGTGTCATCGCGTTGAGCGCCAGTGCCTTTCGCGCTGACGCGCAGACGGTGTCAGCCGGTGGCCGGGTGTACGTCCTGCTGCCCAAGATCGGCACACCGTCGTCGGTGATGTCCTGGGTGCGCGGAGTCGTGGCCGCGATGCATCGCGAAATCGGACTGACGCTTCGTGCCGTCGTCGCTGCCCCGCTGGCGGGAGTGGCGGCTGCCGCGGGAGCTCGAGCCGAGGTGGACCGCGTCTTCGACAGCGCCGATCGCCATCCCGGGGCGATCGCGCAGATCACGTCGCTGAACGAGGCGCACACCACCGTGCTGCTGGATGAGATCGTCTCCCTGGTGGCCGACCGGCCCGCTCTGGTCGATCCTCGGGTGCGGCAGTTACGCGACGAAAATCCGATGCTGGCCGAGACCCTGCGGGCCTATCTCGACGGGTTCGGCGACGTGTCCGCCGTCGCCGAGGACTTGCATGTGCACCCGAACACAATCCGATACAGAGTGCGGCGTATCGAGAAGTTGCTGTCCACGTCGCTGGACGACCCCGATGTGCGACTGGTGCTGGCGCTGGGATTGCGGGCCACAGCCGCCGGGTATTGATAGCGAATGGTTCACACTGCGCCCGCGGGTCCGGATGAGCTCGTGGTCCTCGTCGACGATCGGGGTGCTGCGATCGGCTCTGCGACGAAAGCCACGGTGCACCACGAAACCACCCCATTGCATCTCGGCTTCTCCTGCTACGTGTTCGACGCCGACGGACGCATCCTGCTGACCCGCCGGGCACTGGGCAAGCAGACATGGCCGGGGGTGTGGACGAACTCGTTCTGCGGACATCCGGCGCCCGGTGAGCCGATCGACGATGCGGTGTACCGGCGCGCCCGCCAGGAACTCGGGCTGGCCATCGACCGTGTGGTGTGCGCGTTGCCCGACTACCGCTACCGTGCCGTGGCCGCCGACGGCACCGTCGAGAACGAGGTGTGCCCGGTGTTCTGCGCCACGGCGGTGGGCCCGCTCGAGCCCTCACCCAACGAGGTGATGGATTACACCTGGGTGTCCTGGTCCGAGCTCCGGTCGGCAGCCGACCTGCCCTGGACGATCAGCCCCTGGGCAGCCGAGCAGATCCCGCTGCTCGACGCCTCGGGCTTCGTCGCCGGATGATCAGCGGTTGCGCAGCTTGAAGATTCGCTCCGCATACTGAAGGTCGTCGCGCCACAACCGCGCGGCCGAGTACCGCATGATCGGCTTGATGAGCGACGCCACACGCGTCGCATGCGCGAAGCCGGGTCGATCCGAATGGGCGATGACGGCCTCCAGGACCGCCGCACGCGGAAGCCCGTCGGGGCCTGGCCCTATTGGGGTTGCATGGGTCTCCACCACGCTGCCCGCTCCTTCACCATCGACGATTCGCATCACTATCGTCCGCGGTTCGGGGCTGGTGAATTCGGCGACGACCGGTACGCCCAACCTCCCGATACGAAACGTGACCGCCACGAGGAATCGGTCCGCCTCCTCGGCGAGATCGGCGTCAGCGGGCGGTGCCGTCAGCACCTCCAGCCGCGTGAACGAGTACGGATGGAACCACGAGCCGTGCCAGGGATCCATCCGGTTGGCGATGATGTCGCGCGGCTCGCAGGTGCCGACGAGCCGTGTCACCGCGTGCATCTGCTCGCCGGCGGGTCGCACCGGCACGATTGGCTCGTCGGTGGGCTCTTCGGCGCCCACGCTGTCGAGGCGCACCCAAGCCAGCACGCCGTCGTCATGGGACGGGTATGGCCGCCAACCGAATTCGCGTCCACCGTCCAGTCGCAGCCCATGCCATGGGCATATCAGTGTTCCGCAGTCCACCGTTCCGGTCGCCAGGTCTGCACCCAGATGCGGGCACGCACCAGGACCCACGTTCAGCGTGCCGTCCTCGCCCCGCCACGCCACCAGTTCCTGACCCGCCACCGATGTGCCGTACGGGCGGCTCCCGACGGCGTCGCTCGCGGCAATGACGTACCAATTGCCACTTGGTCGAAGTTGTGAGCGAAGAAGCGCGGCATCGATGATGGCCGGTTGCGCGTCACGGTAGGTCGGGCGCTGCGTTGGCCACTGCAGTGCGGGAAGCACCTCGAACGGAAACGTTTTCGACAGTCGGGACCGGAAACCGGCGCTGCGGCTCATGCTGTCTTTCGCCTCTCGCGAGCGGCGATCCGGCTCAACAACGCCATCCTGCCGTGGTTGGGAACGGTGTGCAGATCGTGGCCCTGAAGGCCGAAACCCTCGAGCAATCGGTTCGCCGCCGTCCACCCAGTCGTCGCGGCTCGTTCCATCAAGGCAACGGGTAGATCGATGCGGATGCCGTCACCGGCCAGCACCAGCCCCTCGACGGGTGTCTGCACGACCGGCCGGTCGGAGAAGTCGCCAGGCGCGAACCGTGGACAGTCGTTGTGCCACAGAACCTTCTCGGCGACCACACGGGCCGTTCGCGTTTCCGGATACAGCTCGTACAGGCGTTGCAGCAGCTGCTCACGCAGATCGCCGTCGGCCGTCTGGACTGCGTAGGAATGCAGTTCGACGACCGAGCCTCCGTGCTCGCGCGACCAGGCCGCCGCCTCGCGTTCGTAGCGCTCGAGGACGCTGACGTTGTCCAGGGGCGGCCGTCCTCCGGTTCCGACGAAAGGCGCCCGGTCAGGGTTCACCTTCGCATCCAGCCACAGCCTGTGCACCACGAACGGTGGTGCGGTCGTCAGCTTGGCAACCCGCTGTCGCCAGGCGTCGTCGCCGACACCGGGCGAGTTCTCGACGATGTCCTGCAGACCAGCGACATCGGTGGCCAGCACGACGCCATCGGCATGCAGATCCGCGCCGGTGTCGCGGCCCACCGTCCAGCGCCCCGCCATCCGCACATCGGTCACCGACGTATCTGCATGTATTTCGACACCGAGCGATTCGAGGTATCCGCGTAACGGGTTCCACAGCGCGACATCGAAGTTGGCGTTGGCGACGTCGAAGATCAAGCCTTCACTGGATCCGAGGAAATAGATGTGGAACATCGTCGCAAGCTCTGCCGCCGACAGATCGGAAGGCTCGGAGAAGAAACTGCGGGAGAACACCTCGAAGGCCAGGTGCCGCGCGGGTTCGGGAAAGTTGATGTCGCGCAGAAAGGCGTCGGCATCGAGGTGGTCCAGGCGGTCGTAGATCTGCGGCACCGAAACCGCGGCCAGCGGAGCGGCCGCGCGTGCGTCGAGACGTACGAGATCGCGCAGCCGGAACGTGGGACTGTGCAGCGCGAACGCCATCGCGTTCCACGGCGGCGCCAACGGCAGTCCGTGGAAGGTGTCGGTGCGCCCGTGTGCATCGATCAACGGGTAGTCGTCCACTGCGGTCAGCATGGACAGCGCCGGATCGATTCGTCTCAACAAATTCCGGAGGTTGTAGTACTGGCGGAAGAATGCGTGAAAGCCGCGGTTCATCGCGACCTCGCCGCCGTCTGGCAGCCGCTCGGTCCAGCCGCCGACCCGTCCTCCGAGATAGGACCGGCGCTCGATCAGGTCGACCGCGACGCCGCGTTCGGCCAGCCCGGTCGCCGCGGCGATGCCGGCGATGCCGGCTCCGACCACGATGACGCGGGGCCGCACCCGCAGACCTGACGCGTCGGCCGCTCCGACCGGCCCGGAATGCGCCTGCGCGCGTGGATCTCTCACTGCGGAGCCCGTCCCAGGAAGGTGTGCACGATGCCGTGCTGCCAGCCGGGCATCGTCTCGCTGCGGACCCCCTCGAAACCGTTGAATCGCATCCTGGCCTCAAACGCCCGCACGCCGTCGAATCTGTTCACACTTCGGCGTAGATATGTGTACAGCGACGCATCTCCGCTGCGCAGACGGCCGCTGGGAATGATGATTGCGGAAGACACCGCGTTCCACACAGCTTTGGCCATCATCGAGTCACGCACCGAGTACTCGTGCACGGCGATGGTTCCGCCCGGGGCCAGCAGTTCGCGGAACCGGCGCAGCTGCCCGTCCTTGTCGTCGACATTGCGGATCAGATAGGCCGCCAGGATGCCATCGAATGGCCCGTGCACGCCGGTGTCGGCGATGTCTTCTATCCGGCTGTGCACGAAGCTCACGGATGACGGCCACGACTTGGCCCGCGCCTGTTCGAGCATGCCACCGGACGCGTCGACCGCGACGATCTCGGCCCGGGGGGCGGTGGCCAGCAACGCAGCGGTGGACGCACCCGTTCCGCAACCCGCGTCGAGCAGACGTAAACCCGCACCGCCGTTGGGTATTCGCAACCGTTGCGCTGAAAGTCGTAGATGTTTGTGATAACCGGGATTGGTGTCGACGAGCTTGTCGTACGCGGGCGCACCTGCATCGAATGCGCCCGGCACGTCACCGAAGGACAGATTCATGACGTCGTCAGATCCCGGTGCGTCGCAGTCGAGCGGCCCACGCCTGCGCGAAGCCTCGGCCGGCCACCTGCAGGCGTCGAGCCATCCCGACGGTGGCACGCTGGTCGAAGACCGCGAAATCAAGGGCCTCGATGCGGTCCAGGATCTCCGAATAGAGGGTGAGTGCCGCGTTGATACACGGTCGAGATCGCGGGTGCAGCAGGTCGATACCGTGCTGAGCGAATCGGTAGATCCGTCTGGTCTCGGCGTGTTGCTCTTCGAGCGCAGCGCGCACCCGGATATCGGTACGGCGATGGTCGTGACACCACCTCAGGACATCGCGGTCCACCTGATGGACGGCAAGCTCGTCAGCGGGTAGATAGATTCGGCCGCGCTGCAGGTCCTCGTCGACGTCGCGCAGGAAGTTGGTGAGCTGGAATGCCTTTCCGAGCGCAGCGGCGTACGGCGCGGCCTCCTCGCGCTCGCCGACCGTACCGAGCACCGGCAGCATCTGCAGGCCGATCACCTCAGCGGAGCCGTACATGTACCGGTTGAGGGCGGCGCGGTCGGGATAGTCGGTGGTCGTGAGGTCCATCCGCATCGACGCCAGGAAGTCGTCGAAGTGCTCCCACGGAATGCCGTACTTGTGCGCGGTGTGGACCACCGCCGCCAGCGAGGGGTCGCCGTCGTCCGTTGCACCGCCCACCATCCTGTTGAACAGTCGAGTCGCCAACTGCTGGAGCCGATCTGAGCGTTCGGCCGTCGGCACGGACGGATCGAAGTCGTCGAGGATGTCATCGGCGCGCCGGGCGAATCCGTACAGCGCGTGCACAGCGGGGCGCTGCTGCGGTGCCAGCAGCCTGGTGGCGAGGAAGAAGGTCCGCCCGTGCTGCGAGTTCAATGTGCGGCAACGCCGGTACGCGTCTCGCAGCGCGGGGTCGTGTACGCCGGCGGCATGGAGTTCTGAACTGATCATGAATGCACCACCCGTTGATGGCGTCGCCGGTCGACGGCGCCGGTGATCCGGTCCGCGGCCAGTCGTCCCGACAGCAATGCCGTCGGCACCCCGACCCCTGGAACGGTTGACGATCCGGAGAGAACTGCGTTGTCGATACCCCGGACGGTGTTGGCAGGCCGGAAAGGCCCGGTCTGCGCGAACGTGTGAGCCAGCGCGAACGGGGACCCCGCGGCCATGCCCTGGCGGGCCCATCCGGCCGGATCGATGACGTGCAGAAGTTCGGCGTCCACGCCGAGGTCCGGCAGTCGCTCCTCGACCTTCTGCAGAATCTGCTCTGTGTATGCGGGGCCGGTGGTAGCCCAATCGATCTTGCCCACGGCGGTATTGGGCGCCGGGGCCAGGATGTAGAGCAGGTCGCGGCCGGCTGGCGCCAAGCCGGCGTCACTCGCGGTGGGCCGGGTGACCAACAGCGACGGGTCACTCATCAACCGCCCGTCATCGATGATGTCGCGGAAGGTCTGCTCCCACGCCTGCCCGAAGAGGATGTTGTGATGGTGAGGAGTGTGGTCGCCCACTGCGCGGCATCCGACGTGCGCGACCACAGCCGAGGGCGCCGGACGCAGCCGCAGCAGTCTGCGCGGTACGCGGCCGAGCATCCGATAGGTGTCCGGTAGCTCGGTGGTCAGCACCACCGCGTCAGCGCGGATCTGCTCACCACTACTGGTGCGGACCGCGGACACGCGCCCACCGTTGATGTCCAGGCCGGAAACCTCGGTCTCGTAGCGGAATTCGACACCGGCGCCGGTCGCCGAGGCCGCGAGGGCATCCGGCAGCGCACGCATTCCACCCCGCGGGAAGTAGACGCCGGAGATGGTGTCCATGTACGCGATGACCGCGTAGACCGCCAGCGCCCGCTGGGGCGGCACACCTGCGTACAGGGCCTGGAACGTGAAGACGCGCTGGAGCCGTTCATCGCTGATGAACTTGCGCACCACGCGATCCCAGCGGCGGAAGCCGCCGATGGCGGCAAGTCGCGCGAGCGCAGGTGTGAGCAGAGACAGCGGCGAATCGAAGTTCGCGGCGATGAAGCCGTCGAACTCGACGTCGTATAGGCGTGTCAACCAATCTCGAAGCCGCACATAGCCGTCGGCTTGTTCGCGACCGGCGAATCGCTCGATCTCCGCTGTCATCTCGTCACGCCCGCCGAAGACGTCGAGCGAGCTTCCGTCTGCGAACGAGGCACGGTACGAAGGGTCGACCCGCATGAGGTCCAGCCGATCGGCGAGGGATTCGCCGACCGCGCCGAACGCATCGTCGATGATGTCGGGCATCGTCAGCACCGTGGGCCCGGTGTCGAGTTGATAGCCGTCGATATCGAGTCGGCCCACGCGCCCGCCGGGATGTTGCGCCCGCTCGACGACCGTGACTGTTCGGCCACGCCCCGCAAGGTGCAGCGCGGCGGACAACCCGGCCAGGCCGGCCCCGACGATGACGACATGGTCAGCGTTGCCGCCAACGGTGCGCAGTGCCATCACGCCACCCGCTCGGTGCACGCGAGCGCCATCTCGCTGAGCGCGGTTCGCGCGGATGAACGAACGCGGGTGTCGTCGACGAGGGCCAACGCCTTGGCCAGGCGCACGTCGATGAGTTGCTCGATCCAGTCCACCGCTCCGCTTTCGACGATCAGGCCGCGCCACCGTTCGATGTCGGCGGCGTCGAGGTGGTCAGCACCCATCAACTCGCGCAGTTGGCGGCGCAGAGAGGGGTCCGCGAGGTGATAGGCGGCGACCACGACGCTGGTGGCCTTGCGTTCCATCAGATCGCTTCCGCTCGGTTTTCCTGTGACCGCCTCGGGGCCGCTGATTCCGAGCACATCGTCGCGCATCTGGAAGGCTTCGCCGATCGCGTCGCCATACCCGGCCAGCATGCGCAGCACGTCTTCGTCACAGCCGGCCATCGCGGCACCCAACTCCAGAGGCCGTCTCACGGTGTAGTTGCCCGACTTGCGACGCGATACGTCGAGCACCTTGTCCAGCGTCGGGAATCGACTGGCGTCGTTGATCAGGTCCGCGAACTGTCCTACCGCCAGTTCGGTGCGCATCGCGTCATAGCGGGGCCAGACCCGCTCCAAGGCGGTGGCGGGCACCCCGCTCTCGCGCATCATCTGCGCTGCCCACACCAGGCACAGATCCCCGAGCAGAACGGCCGCGGACTCACCGAATCGATCCGATGATCCCGCCATTCCCCGGCGGCGGTGCCAACGGGCGAATGCGACATGTCCGGACGGTCGACCACGCCGGAGCGGCGCGTTGTCCATGACGTCGTCCTGCAGCAACGCGAACGCGTGCAGCAATTCGAGACCGGCCGCTGCCCGCAGGGCGGCGCTGTCGTCGTCGGCGCCGCACAACCACCCGAGGTACATGAAGGTCGATCGGATGCACTTGCCACCGTCGACGAAGTCACTGAGCACCTCCGATGCGACGGTCAGTCCCGCGGCCTGCAGTTCGGGCACACATCGCGTTGCGACGAACTCCGTGACGATCCCCTGCACGGCACTCCGAATGGCCGGCCGCCAGTGCTGCTCGGTGTGCGTCCTGGCGCACGGCATCGACTGGAGGTTGGTGGGGTGAACCCGCGAAATTCGGTCGACAGCAGTCAAATGCCGCATCCCTTCACGCACCGTTAGCGGTTACCCCGGGCCGTCCGGCGCAATCATGATCGGTAGTACCCACTTTTGCCGCTATATTGCATCGCTTCTGCATCGATCTTGCCCGTTCCGCAGCGGCCGTGTCCACCGATCGATGGACAAACGAATCCACCCCAAGATTGTCGCGCAGCAGCCCTGGACGGCGCACGATTACTGCATGACGACCGTAGCCCCTACCCGCACCACTGAGAATCCGTATCTCAACGGCAACTATGCCCCGGTGCGGGAGGAAACAACCGCGCTCGACCTGCAGATCACGGGGACCGTGCCCGAGTACCTCGACGGGCGCTACCTGCGTACCGGTCCGAACCCGATCACCGACCCGGACCCGTCCCGCTATCACTGGTTCCTCGGCGACGGCATGGCACATGGACTGCGACTGTGCGACGGCGACGCGCGGTGGTACCGCAACCGCTGGGTGCGGTCCGCGGACGTCGCGCGCAAGTTGGGCGAGCACTGGCGCGGCGGTCCGTCCGATGGCGGCTTCGACTTCGCGGCCAACACCAACATCATCGGGCAGGGCGGCAGGACGCTCGCCATCGTCGAGGCCGGCGCGCGTCCCTACGAACTGACCGACGAACTCGAAACCGTAGGACCCTCCGACTTCTGCGGCACGCTGTTCGGCGGCTACTCCGCCCACCCGAAGCGCGACCCGGTGACCGGTGAACTGCACGCCGTCTCGTACAGCCCGATGCGCGGAAACATCGTGCAGTACACCGTCACCGGGGTCGATGGAAAGGTGCGTCGCACAATCGACATCCGGTTGAAAGCGCAGACCATGATGCACGACTTCTCGCTGACCGAGCGATACGTCGTGCTCTACGACCTGCCGGTGGCGCTGGACCTCCGCGACCGCGCACACACCGCTGTCGGGAAGGCGGCCGCCGGTGTGCTGACCCGGTTGGCCGAGCGGCACGCCGCACCGGATTTCGTGCTCCGCCGCGCGATGCGTCAATCCGAGCAGGGCGGCGGGGGCCCGTCGGGCGGGATGCCCTATCGCTGGGCGCCCGAACGGCAGGCGCGCGTCGGTGTGATGCCCCGCGAGGGATCGGCCTCCGACATCCGCTGGTTCGAAGTGCAGCCCTGCTACGTCTTCCATCCGCTCAACGCCTACGACGTGACGTCCCCCGAGGGCGACAGCATTGTGCTCGACGTCGTGCGACACTCCTCGGTCTTCGCGTCCGGCACCAGCCTGGTGCCCGGCACCCAGTCGCTGGACCGATGGACGGTCGATCTGGCCGCAGGCAAGGTCCACGAGGAACGCCTCGATGACACCGCTCAGGAGTTTCCGCGGGTCGACGAGAGGCGCGTCGGCCGGGCACACCGATACGGCTATGCGGTGAGCTACACCGCCGGGTCGACGGGCATTTCGGCCCCGGATGCGATCCTCAAACACGACCTGTACGCCAAGACCACACAGTCGGTGGCCTTCGGTCCCGGCCGTGAACCCGGCGAATTCGTGTTCGTCCCGTCCGGTGACGACGTGCCAGAAGACGACGGCGTCGTGATGGGCTTCGTCTACGACCGGTCCACCGATCGCAGCGACCTCGTGTTGCTCGACGGACAGACCATGGAAACGGTGGCGACCGTGCACCTTCCGGTCCGCGTACCGCACGGCTTTCACGGCAACTGGGTGCCGACCGAGCGGAGCTAGGAGGATTAAGGTCGCCGCATGAACCGCGACGCGCCCGACGGCTGGCCGCGCGGCGGTGAGTGGAACTGGCTGTGGGAGGCCTACGCGGTCGGTCTCGCCGTCGCCACCATCGTCGCCGTGGTGCTGCTCGACCATCGCTTCCCCGGCAATGTGGTGGGCGCCGCGATCGCGCTGTCGGCAATGGCGGCGGTCGTGCTGGCATTCGGCCGGCGCGTGACCCGGTCCCCCGACCGCGGTTGGCGCGCAGTCGCATTCGTCACCATGGTCGTCGGCCTGTGGATCCTCGCGATGCTGGCGTCACCGGTGTCCGTCGCTGCCGTGATCGCCACGTATCCCGTCGTGTTCTCGACCCTGCCGCTGCGTACCGCGTTGGTGGTGACGACGATCGTCAACCTCATCCCTCTTGGAATTCTGTTGCTGACCCACGGCATCGAGGCGCCGAATCTGACGATGGCGGTGGCGATCACGCTGATCGGAGTCGTGGCCGCGCCGGTGGTGGGCACGGTGATCACGAGGTCGATGAAACAACGCAGGCAGCTGGCCCTGCTGGTCGCCGAGCTGGCGGCCACCCGCGCCGAGAGCGCGCGCCTGTCGCGAGAGGCGGGCACCGCAGCCGAACGGGAACGGCTGGCGCGCGAGATCCACGACACTCTCGCTCAGGGGTTCACCAGCATCGTCATGCTCGCCCAAGCCATCGAACCCGAACTGGAATCCGACACCGCGGCCGCGAAAAGACATGTCGAATTGATCGGTGCGACGGCCAGGGAGAACCTCGCCGAAGCGCGGGCCATGGTCGCCGAACTGACTCCCAGCCCACTGGAAGAACCACTGCCCGCCGCGATCGCGCGCCAATGCGATCGGCTCGCGGCAGAGACGGACGCCGCGATGACCGTGCGCATCGACGGTGATCTGCCCGCGCAGAGCATGTCGTCGGACGTCGTGCTGCTGCGCGCCGCACAAGAGGCCTTCGCGAACATCCGCAAGCATGCGCGCGCGGATGCCGTCACGGTCGAGCTGACGCCTACGGGTACGGGTGTACGGCTTGCGGTGACGGACAACGGCATTGGATTCAACGGACATCCCGAAGGGTTCGGTTTGCGCGGGATGCGCGCCCGGGTGGCGCAGGTCGGCGGGACGATGACCCTCGCGACAGCCGAGGGCGGCGGGACGCGGCTGACCGTCGAGGTGCCGTCGTGACGACCCCGACGACAGTGCTGTTGGTCGACGACCACCCCGTTGTCCGCGAGGGACTGCGCGGCATGATCGACGCCGAAGCCGATCTCACCGTCGTCGGCGAGGCGGGTTCGGGCGCGGAGGCGATCACGATGGCCGAATCCCTGTGCCCAGACGTCGTTCTCATGGATCTTCGGATGCCAGACGTCGACGGGGTCACGGCGACCGAGCGGATCCTGGCGGTGCTGCCGGAAACCCGCATCGTCGTCGTCACCACCTATGAGTCCGACACCGACATATTGCGTGCCGTCGAGGCGGGCGCGACCGGATATCTACTGAAGGACGTCTCGCGCACCCAACTCGCCGACGCCGTCCGCGACGCGGCGCGCGGGAAGACGGTGCTGGCGCCTGCCGTCGCGGATCGGCTGGTTCGCTTTGTACGCCAACCTGTTCCGGCGGCATTGTCGACACGGGAGGTCGAGGTGCTCGGTCTGGTCGCGACGGGAAGGACCAACGCCGAGATCGGCCGCGAACTGCACATCAGCGAGGCGACGGTGAAAACCCATCTGCTGCGGACGTTCAACAAGCTGGGCGTATCCGACCGCACCGCAGCGGTGACGACCGCGATGTCGATGAATCTGCTGACGTAGCCTTGTTCAGGGCCGTCGGGGCGGCCGGACGCAGCGTCCGATCAATCCTTGAGTCGTTGCACGGCAGCGGATATCCGCTCGTCGGCCGCTGTCAGGGCGACGCGAACATGCTGCGCGCCTGCCGGACCGTAGAACTCGCCGGGCGCGACGAGAATCCCGCGTTCTGCGAACCAGCCCACGGTCTCGCGGCACGCCTCGCCGCGGGTGGCCCAGAGGTACAGCCCGGCCTCCGAATGATCGACCGTCAACCCGGCCGACTGCAGGGCGGGCATGAGCGCGGCCCTGCGCTGCTCGTAGCGCCCGCGCTGCTCGCGTTCGTGGTCGTCGTCGTCGAGCGCGGCAACCATCGCGGACTGCACCGGCGTGGGCACCATCATGCCTGCGTGCTTGCGCACCGCCAGCAGCTCGGCGACCACGGACGGGTCCCCTGCGACGAAACCGGCGCGGTAGCCCGCCAGCGACGACGTCTTGGACAGCGAGTGCAGTGCCAGCAGGCCCGTGTGGTCGCCGCCGCAGACCGACGGATGCAACACCGAGAGGGGCTCGGCGTCCCACGCCAACCCCAGGTAGCACTCGTCGGAAGCGATGAGCACACCTCGCTCGCGTGCCCAACCGACCACTTTGCGCAGATGATCGACACCGAGCACTCTGCCGGTCGGGTTGCTCGGCGAGTTGAGGTACATCAGCGCGGGCGACTGCGGGCCCAGCTGTGTCAGCGAGTCCGCGCGCACGAACGGTGTGCCTGCCAACCGCGCACCGACTTCGTATGTCGGATAAGCCAATTCCGGCACCACGACGAGCTCGTCGGGACCGAGGCCGAGCAGTGTCGGCAGCCAGGCGATGAGCTCCTTGGTGCCGATCACCGGAAGCACGGCGTCGTGGGCCAGTTCGGTGACACCGTATCGGCGCTCGAGTGCTGCTACCGCGGACGCGCGCAGCGCAGGCGTGCCTGCCGTCGTCGGATAGCCGGGTGCAGAACTGGCGGCGGCCAGGGCCTCGCGGATGACAGGCGCGACGTCATCGACCGGAGTGCCGACCGACAGGTCGACCATCCCGTCAGGATGCGACCGGGCCAGCGCGGTGACGTCGGCCAAGGTGTCCCACGGGAACACCGGTAACGACGCCGAGCGGCGCTTCAAGCGAGCCGTTCTCAGTCCTTTTCCTGAGGAGGCAGATCCTTGACGACCTGCGGATCGTTGTCGGTCTGGCCGACCTTCGACGCGCCACCCGGAGAGCCGAGTTCAGCGAAGAAATCGGCATTGTGCTGGGTATAGGCGGTCCACTGGTCCGGAACATCGTCCTCGTAGTAGATGGCCTCCACCGGGCACACAGGCTCACACGCTCCGCAGTCCACGCACTCGTCGGGGTGGATGTAGAGCATCCGGGCGCCCTCGTAGATGCAGTCGACGGGGCATTCCTCGATACATGCCTTGTCTTTGAGGTCGACGCAGGGTTCGGCAATGACGTACGTCACGGTTGCTCCTCGATCTCCTGTCCAAGCGGGCTGCTGTTCTGGGTTCAGGCCACAAGAGTTCGTGCAAGTATGCGCAGTCCATACCTGGACGGTCGTCTCAGTGTGCCCTAACTCCGCGCGCCGCCCTGTTAGGGGTGGCGCGTGGTTACTGATACTAAACGTCGCACATACAGCTAGACCAGTCGCCACACCCATCTTCTGAGCCGTGCTGGTCAATCGCTCAGCATTGGCGCAGATCGGGTCGTTGGGCAGCCCTTTAAGGAACTTCCAAGTGCGGGCGAACAGCCTTTCCGGCATGACCTACCCCAGATACGCCGGAAACGCGATGTACGCAGGGCAGACGGCGACCCCGGCTCGTGGAGCAGGTTTCCATTCCGCGCCCACCCACAACGGGCCCATCCCCGCCCCGTACGCCCCCACCCAGGTTCGGCCCATCCCGCCCGCGTCGTACGCGCCCACGCAGGTTCGGCCGATCCCGCTGGTGGCGCAGTACCAGCCGCCGGCCCCGCCGGTCCAGCCGCCCGCTCCGCCGCCCCAGCCGCCCGCGAATCGCAAGCGCGGCCGTGGACCGCTCGCGATCCTCCTCATCCTGGTGATCGTGCTGGCCACCGCCGCGGCGGGTCTCGTCGGCGCCGAATTCTTCGCGCGCACCATCGCCGTCAGCAAGGTCAAGTCGGCCACCGCGTGCTTCATCGAGGCCTCCGAGGATTCCGTCGACGTGACGTTCGAGACCTCGCCGCCGGTGCTCATGCAGTACTTCGACGACAAGTACTCGGGATTCACGATCGGCACGAACGGCACTCCCATCCGCGGCGTGCACGGGGTCACCGCGGACATCGCCGTCGACGACCTCGACCTGAAGGGTGGCGCGAACGACGCGGGCACCATCGGCGCGATCAACGCAACCGTCGACTGGACCTCCGAAGGGATGCGCGAGTCGGCCAACGCCGCCCTCAAGGAAGCCATCGACGAATACCTCGACGACAGCATCTTCGGTTTCCTGACCGACTGGATCTCGACGGACGAAGTCGTGACGAGCATCGAGACGGATCCGTCGACCGGCATCGTCACCCTGCACGGCATGTTCGACAGCACCATCGCCGTCAAGCCGGAGACGACAGCCGACGGCGGCATCCGGCTGCAGATCCAGCCCGACAGCTTCTCGCTCGGCGGCGACCTGGATCTGCCTCAGGAGGACCTTCAGTCCAAGCTCGACGAGATGACCAGCGAGCTCACCGACAACAAGTACAACCTGCGCGTTGATTCGCTGGAGGTGACGGATAGCGGGGTGGTTGCGCAGTTCTCCGCGAAGAACATCGACATCCCGGCATCCGACGGCACCGGCAGCTGCTTCGACATGTGAGCGCAGAACACAACTAGCGCGTCCGCAGGATCACGACCTGCAGACGCGCTAGTGTGCGTCGCTGCTTGTCACGCCTGCCGAAGCGCCTCGATCTCCAGGGTGACGGTGATCTTGTCGCCGACGACGGCGCCGCCGGTTTCCAGCGGTAGGTCGATGTCGATGCCGAAGTCCTTGCGGTTCAACACGACCGAGGATTCGAATCCTGCGACCTCACCGTGGCCCATGCCGGGGTTGACGCCGTTGAACTCCAGTTCGAGGGTGATCGGCTTGGTCACCCCCTTGAGGGTGAAGTCGCCGTCGACCAGATAGCGGTCGCCGTCAGGCCGGACACCTGTCGAGGCGAAGGTGGCAATCGGATACTTCTCGGCATCGAAGAAGTCTGCGGACCGGACGTGCGCGTCACGCTGCTCGTTGCGGGTGTTGATCGAATCGACGGCAATCTCGGCGGTCACCGACGCGGTGCCGTCTTCGGCGACGACGATCGCGCCGCTGAAGTTGTCGAAGGTGCCTCGCACCTTGCTCACCATGAGGTGGCGTACCGAAAAGTTGATGGTCGAGTGGACGGGGTCGATGGCCCAGGTACCGGTGCCCAGGTCGGTGGCTACAGCGACGGTCATGACGAGGTCTCCTTGAGTACGGATGCCGGCCTTCCCGACATCTCTCAAGAGTAAACGGACTGCAGTCCGGTATTATTTCCCGCTGCGATCATCCGAGCGCGAGTCAGCCGCGATCACCCCAGACGGCTTGCGCACCGGCGTCCCCGATCCGCACGACGGTGACGATCGAGGACACGCCGACCACGAGGGAGACGACGGCAAGGACTGCCGCGGCGGCCTTGCGCGGTTTGTCCGATCTGCCTTCCGCCCAGTGCAGCGCCGCCAAGGCCACCGCGACGATCAGCATGGCGACCGAGAAGTAGATCATCCACTCACCCCGTTCGACATGTTCCTGCAGAATCGGTCGCGGCGGTCCGCCCTCCTGCAGAAGCCACTCACCGGCCGATGTGGTCAACGGTGTGAGCACCGTCGTCACCACGGCGAATGCCAACACCAGCCACACCAGCCGGCGACGTGCGGCGGGCCAGAATGCACACAGGATCTCGAGCAGCGCCGTCAGCGGCGCGAGCACCACCATGCCGTGAACCAACAACGCGTGCGCAGGAATTCCGGAAATGGTGTTCATGGCCGCTCCAGGGGTCGAGGATTGCGACATCAAGATATACGCGTCGCGACCGAAGCGGCACTGCGGTTTCGATGTGAACTTCCGTTAAAACCAGACGCAGCAGGGCATTTCAGGCCGCCGACTTAGGTAAGGCTAGGCAGCCAATGGCGCGTACGTCGTGGAGCGTTGCCGCGCCGGCCGACCGATGCCCTCGGCGATCGCGACCAGTTCTTCCACGCTCTTGGCCGAACCGAACTCCGAGCCCGCCATCCGCGAGATGGTCTCCTCCATCAGCGTGCCGCCCAGATCGTTGGCGCCGCCGTTGAGCATCACCTGTGTGCGCTCGGTGCCGAGCTTGACCCAGCTGGTCTGGATGTTGGAGATCCTGCCGTGCAGCATGATCCGCGCCAGCGCATGCACTGCACGGTTGTCGCGGTGCGTCGGGCCGGGCCGCGCCCCGCCGGCAAGGTACAGCGGCGAGCTCTGGTGTACGAACGGCAGAGGCACGAACTCGGTGAAACCTCCTGTGCGGTCCTGGATTTCGCGCAGTACGCGAAGGTGCCCGACCCAGTGCCGTGGCTGGTCGACGTGCCCGTACATCATGGTCGAACTCGACCGCAGGCCGACTTCGTGCGCGGTCGAGACGACTTCGATCCACATCGACGTCGGCAGCTTGCCCTTGGTCAGCACCCACCGCACCTCGTCGTCGAGGATTTCGGCGGCCGTGCCGGGAATCGAGCCCAGGCCGGCCTCGCGAAGGCTCGTCAGCCATTCGCGGATCGAGAGCCCGCTCTTGGTGACGCCGTTTGCGATTTCCATCGGCGAAAACGCGTGTACGTGCATCGACGGCACACGTTTCTTGACCGCGCGCACCAGATCGGCATAACCGGTCACCGGTAATTCGGGGTCGATGCCGCCCTGCATGCACACCTCTGTCGCCCCCGCGACGTGTGCCTCCCACGCCCGGTCAGCGACCTCGTCGACCGACAGCGAGAACGCATCAGCATCGCCCTTGCGCTGCGCGAAAGCACAGAACCGGCAACCGGTGTAGCAGATGTTGGTGAAGTTGATGTTCCGGTTGACCACGAACGTCACGTCGTCGCCGACAGTGTCGCGTCGCAGCGAATCTGCTAGTGCTGCAACGGCATCCAGTGCTGGACCGTCTGCGATCGCGAGTGCCAGATACTCGTCGTCGGAGAGCCCGGCCGGATCGCGCTCCGCCGAGCGCAATGCGGCCAGCACATCGGTGTCGATGCGTTCAGGAGCTCGGGCCGCGAGCTCGTGCACCTTCTCGCGGATCGACTCCCAGTCGCCGAACGCGCTGCCCAGATCACTGCGGGTCTCGGTGAGGCGGCCCGAGTCGTCGATGGCCGAATGTAGATCGGTGCGGCCCAACGATTCCCAGCTCTCGTCGGGCTCCTGCCAGGGCCGCCCGGTGGGGTTGACGTCGAGCGCCAGACCGGTGTCCGGGTCGGCCAGCGCGTCGACGTGGCCACGCACCCGCGGGTCGATCCACGCCGCACCGGCCTGCACATACTGCGGCTGGGCCGTCAGTCGCTGCACCAGGTCGAAGCCGGCTTCGGAGGTGACCGCCGCCAACTCGTCGAGCGCGGGCCACGGCCGTTCGGGGTTGACGTGATCCGGGGTCAGCGGCGACACCCCGCCCCAGTCATCGACGCCTGCGCCGACCAGCGCCAGGCACTCCGAGCGCGACACCAGGTTCGGCGGCGCCTGGATGCGGACCCTGGGCCCCATCACCAGGCGCGTGACCGCCACCGTCGCGACGAATTCGTCGAACCCGGCGTCCGGTGTGGACGCCATCGCGGTGTGGTCCTTGGCCCGGAAGTTCTGCACGATCACTTCCTGTACATGACCGAACTCCTTGTGCGAGCGTCGGATCGCGTGAACGGTTTCGGCGCGTTCGGTCAGCGTCTCCCCGATTCCGACCAGCAGGCCCGTCGTGAACGGAATGGACAACCGGCCCGCGTCGTCCAGCGTGCGCAACCTGACGTCTGGGTCCTTGTCCGGGCTGCCGTAGTGCGCCAGGCCCCTGGTCTCGAACAACCGCCGCGACGTTGTCTCCAGCATCATGCCCATCGACGGCGCGACCGGTTTGAGCCGCGAGAGCTCCGCCCAACTCATGACGCCGGGATTCAGATGCGGCAACAACCCGGTCTCCTCGAGGACCCGGATCGCCATCGCCCGCACGTAGTCGAGCGTCGAGTCATAGCCTCGCTCGTCGAGCCACTGCCGCGCCTCGTCCCAGCGCGCCTCGGGTCGGTCGCCGAGGGTGAACAGCGCCTCTTTGCAGCCCAGCTCGGCACCTCGTCGCGCGACCTCGAGGATCTCGTCGGCCTCCATGTACATCCCGGCGCCCTGCGACCGCAGCTTGCCGGGAACCGTCACGAAGGTGCAGTAGTGGCAGGTGTCTCGGCACAGGTGAGTGACGGGAATGAACACCTTGCGCGAATAACTCACCGGCAGCCGCCCGGTGGGACCGCGACGGCCCGCGGCCTCCAGGCCGGCGTCCCGCACCCGGGCCGCGCTGGCGCACAGATCCGCGAGGTCGTCGCCGCGCGCGGTCATCGCGATCGCGGCTTCCTCCACGTTCAATGCCACGCCATCGCGGGCTCGTCGCAGGACGCGTCGAAGGCTGGCAGCGCTGGGCGCGCCGGACTTCGGTGGGACCACCGGATTGAACAGATCGGCGCCGTGTTGGGGGTTCAGTGCCACTCCCGTGTAACCCCGCGTTCGTTGAGGATCATCCGCACGTCTCACATTCTGAAACATCGGCGCCTGACATATCGGTCACAGTAGTCCGCGCGTCGTCGGCGTCGGGGGGCTGCCATCGGGTGCATTACACTCAGCAAAGCAATCGCCGACGTTTCCCCTCACCCGAGCAAACACTGGCGTAGATTATCTTTCGTCGGGGTCTTGAAGAGGATGACAACATGCGCTCTGCACGCTCGGCAGTTGTGACCGCAGTGACCATGCTGACAGTCAGCGCGACCGCGCTCTACCCGGTTCGACCTGCTCCACCGCCCCCGCCGGAGCCGACGGTCCGGCTGGCGGCCGCTTTCCAGTTCACGCAGCCGATGCCCCCGCCCGGCGCCAGCGTCCAGGCCGGCTCCGCGCAATTGCTGGATCCGCCGCCCGCTCCCACGGCGTATCTCACAGCGACGGACCTGCCCGGTCTGCTCGTCCAGTGGCTCGAGCGAATCATCGTGCCGCCGAGCGCCAGCGCCCCTTTCCCCACGCCGAAGTTCGAGCAAGCCGTCGTCGGCAACTCGATCGACAGCGTGATCAAGAACGTCTACAACGCCGTCGAACCGTGGGTGGAATGGGGATTCGACGTCGCCGCATACGCGGTGGGCTGGGTTCCCTACGTGGGGTGGCTATCGCCGCAGATCTCGATCTTCTACGACTTCGGCGAACGGATCGTCCGAAGCATCACGTTCAACGTCGCCGACTGGCTCGGCGGCAAGATCAGCTTCTGGAACGGGTTGGCGAATGTCGTTGTCGACACCATCAACTCGTTCATCTACCTGGCTAACGACCAATTGGCGTTCTGGCTACCGCCGCTCCCCCCGATTCCGCCGCTTCCGCCCATCGGTCCATTTGCGGCGGCAGCTCCAGAGGAGGCGCCGGAAGCCGGGTTGATGATGAGGAAGTCGTTCGACGAGTCGGCCCTGCCGCTTGATGGCGGTGCCGTCGAGGGTGCCGGTGCCAACGAGGGCGAGGTTCTGGAGCTCTCTGGCGAACAAGCCGGCCAAAGCTCTGGCGAACTCGTCGAAGGCGACGAGCAGCAGATCGAGGACGTCGCCGACTCCGAGAAGACCAATTCCGAGGCGACCGTCGACGACATCGAACCCGACAAAACCGAAAACGTGACGACGATCGATTCGTCCGCAACGGTGCAGGCGCAGGGCGAGATCCGCTCATCCCTCGTTGCCACCCCGGGTGGTGCGTCGCCCCAAGCGCAGGGCACGGACAACTCGCTCAGTGACGACCCGAGCGAAGCGCCGGCGGAGCCGACACCGGCACCGCAGGAGCCATCGACGAATGATGACGGTGCGCAGAACGCCACGGGGGACGACAACGGGACGACTTCCGCCGCCCAGTGACCGTCAGGCGTTGACGTAACGCCACAAGACCGCCGCGGGTGGCAGTGTGCCGAGCGCGAGAAGCAGCAGCGCTGCATATGCCATCACCCCCGGGCCGTCGAACACGATGTCGTCACCCGGCCGCTCGCGCAGCGACAGCACCGCGACGGTCAGCAGCCAGGTGAGCAGCGGTAGCGCCGCCGCTCGCGGCGACGAGGTCCAGTGCAGCGCGGCCCAGACCAGCGCCGCGTTGACCAGGCCCGCGAGGAGAGCGCTGACCGGAAACGGGATCGTGCCGATGTGGATCGGGAGGAAGAACGACGCGAGGATTGCGCAGAGGACACCGTCGATGGCGAGCAGCGTCAGGACGGTGACCCGCCGGAAGTCGGCGCCGGTGAACGACGAGCTCAGGTCGGGATGCTGTCGATCACGCCGGCGAGCGAACCGAGGACCCACTGGAAATTGTCGAGCCGGTCCTGCCAGTGCTGCAGGTTCGGATCCAGATCCTGGTCCATGGTCATCCCTTCCACTGGCCGCGCCTTGTTCGGGAGCCTACCCCCTCCGGCTCAGGCTATTCGACGTTCAGGCCCGCGAGCAGATCGGTTTCCCAGCCGCGGTCATCGCGCTCCCCGGCCTCACCTGACACCAGGATGTAGTGCTCGACCGCGCCGATGGGCAGCGCGATGTTGTTGGACAGGGCCAGCGACCGGCCGTCGGGCGCGACCATGACCTGCGTGGCGTGCGCCCGCAGCGCCGACACCTTGGCCCCCAGCTGGTCGGGCACGTCGATCACCGCGTCGATCGCCTCGTCGGGATGCACGAACGTCACGTCGTCGATGGACACCCGGATCCATTCGGAAGGCGGTTCGCCCAGATCCTCCAGACCCGTGGCCAACGCGGACTTCGACAGCACCGTCCAGTACACCTTCGGCACGGACCACGGATCACCCGGATAGTCGGTGCCCGCCGCTGCCGCGACCGCTGCCATGGTCACGTTGTGGGTATGGATGTGGTCGGGGTGCCCGTAGCCACCGTCGGGGTCATAGGTGACGACGACATGCGGCCGCAACTCTCGGATGACCGCCACCAGTGCGCCCACCGACTCCGTTGGATCGGCGTCGATGAACCTCTGATGGTGCCGTTGCGGCGTGCCTTCCATTCCCGAGTCGCGCCAGCGGCCCGCGCCGCCGAGGAAGACCGGCTCGTCGATACCGAGAGCGCCCAGCGCCGCGGTCAGTTCGCCGATGCGGAACCCACCGAGTTGGTCGGCGTTGTCGACGGCGAGGTGCGCCCACCGCTCGCCGATCACCTCACCTTCCTCACCGAGCGTGCACGTGACCACCTGCACCCGTGCACCGCGTGCGACGTAGTGCGCGATGGTCGCGCCCGTCGTCAAGGTCTCGTCGTCGGGATGCGCGTGGACGAACAGCAGCCGCGGACTCTCCATTGCGACAGCTTGCACGATTCCAGACAGTTAGATTCACCTGGTGTCGCGCCGCGCAATCGAGTTCGGATGCGCGATTGTCATCGTGGGGCTGCTCGCCGGTGTGGCGGGTGCCGCAACGACGCTGTTGCTGCACGCCATCGAACACCTGACGTATCACTACACATTCGGCACGTTGCTTTCCGGAGTCGGCGGCAGCAGTCCGGTGCGGCGTGCAGTGGGTCCGATGGTCGGTGGGGCGCTCGCCGGCTTCGGATGGTGGATGCTGCGGCGGCGCACGGCAGTCCCCCCGCTGGCGGAGACGATCGCGGCGCACCGGCCGATTCCGCGGCTGTCGATGTCCATCGACGCGGGTCTTCAAGTGCTGCTCGTGGGCTCCGGCGCATCGTTGGGGCGCGAAGGCGCACCCCGCCAACTCGCCGCCGCCCTCGGCGATTTCGGTACCACACGGCTGTCGCTCACGCCGCGGGACCGAGAGATCCTGCTCGCGTGCGCAGCCGGTGCGGGACTGGGCGCGGTCTACAGCGTGCCGCTGGGCGGCGCGTTGTTCGCCGCGCAGATACTGCTGCGCTCCTGGCATCCCCGCGTGGTGGGCACGGCGCTGATCACCTCGAGTCTGGCGGTCGCGGTCGCCGCACCCGTCACGCATCTCGAGCATGCGCTGACCTGGCCACAGGCGAGCACGTCCTACTTGTTCGGGTTTCTGGCGCTCGCCGTCGCACCACTGGCCGCCGCCGTGGGCCTCGCGTTCGACCGGGTGATGGCCGCCGCCCGCCCGAAAGTGCAATACCGGTCGTGGATCCTGATCCCCGCGGTCGCGGCGGCCGGTCTGCTGGTCGGCGTCTGCTCGATCTGGTACCCGGAGCTACCCGGCAACGGGCGAAGCATCCTGACCGTCGCCGTGGACACCGGGATGACACTCGGCGCCGCCTGCGTGATTCTTCTGCTGAAACCCCTTCTGACAGCGTTGTTTCTGCGTGCAGGTGCTGTCGGCGGCCTGCTCACCCCCGCGCTGGCCACCGGGGCGGCGACCGGATCGGTTGTCGCACTTGCCCTCAACGAGTTCACGGGCACGCACATCAACGTGTCGGCACTGGCGCTGACATGTGCGGCAGGCGTCTTGGCGATCACCCAGCGGTCACCGCTGTTCGCGGCATTGTTCGTGTGGGAACTGGCTCATCCGCCACTGTGGTTGCTGCTCGTGTTCGCCATCGCCGCGTTCACCGCGCACGGGCTGCGCGTCTTGCGCGAACACCACGGAGCCGAAGTCAACGTCAACGGCGAGTGATCAATTGTCCTGTCACTGACGGGTTTTCACCCACGTGCCCGCGTCCCCGACGATTCCGATCGGCACCGCACCGGAAAGCTTGACGTTCTGCACGCTCGGGCCCGCGGCGACGATCGTGGTGTCCTGCAGGATCGGCAGCACCGTCGAGAGGTTCCACAGTCGTGGTTCGACGGCGGTGATGACGGCGGCGATGGGTTCGCTGCCGTCGAGCGCGGCGTCGATCTTGGGTTGAATGCTGCGGTCGCAAATACCGGTGATGTTGCTCGGCGCCTGCACCAGCTCGCCGGACTCCGGGACGGGGCTCGCGGTGGTGCTGGTCGGGGTCGCTGTCGAGGGGGTCGTCGTCGGGCTCGGCTTCGCCGACGTCGTCGTGGTCGTGGACGTGGGTGTCGGCTGCGCAGAGGTGCCCGGCTCGGCCGTCGCCACGGCTGTCGTCTCGAGCGCGCGGCAGCCGTACCGCGATGCGAGGGCGGTCGCGAGGTCACCGCCCGCCTGATGCCAGCCCACCACGGCGTCGACGCGGTTGTTGGCCAACGCATCTCCGTAGAGCACTACCGGATCGAGTGCCGAGACCGACGCGGCGATGCCCACGTTGCGCAGTTGATCAGCGGCCGTATTGGCGACCGCAACCGACGTCGGGTCGTTGGCGGCGACGCCGATCACCAGGGACAGCGGGTCGCCGTCTTTCATGATGCGGCCGCGGTCGTTGTCAGGGCCAGGCGTGCCGGGCGTCGGCGGCGCGGGCGTCTCGACGGGCTCGACCTCGTAGCCGGCGTCGATCAGCAACCCGAGCGCATCGCCCTTCGAGATCGCCGGCGGGGCGGTCGGCACGTAGCCCGGGTCGGACGGCGATCGCACCTGCGCCTGAGCCAGGGTCACCGTGTTGTCGTCGCCGGCCCCGACCGCCGCGAGCAGATCGACGTCCAGCAGGCCCAAGATGGCTTTCCGCACTTGGGAATCCGCGAGTGCAGGCTGCTGCGCCCGCAGCGACAGCTGCATGACGCGTGGTGTGACGATGCGCGCCGTGCGCACGTCGGGAATCGCCGACAGCTGCGCGAAGGTGGCCGCACCGCCGTGCACCTGAGCGACCTGGGTGTCACCGTTGCGGATCGAGTCCGCGAGTGCGGCGGCATCGCCACCACGACGCAACAGAATCAGGTCGGGTTTGGCGGGCGCGCTCCAGTAGCGGTCGTTGCGCGCGAGCAGGATCTCGTCGCGCTGAGGGTCGATGTTCTCCACCCGGAACTGGCCGCCGGTCACCGGCAGCGCGCGTGCCAGGCCCGCCGCGAAACCGCCGGGGATGTCCTTGACGATGTGGGCGGGCAGGATGTCGTTGAACAATTCGCGCCACGCCGGATACGGCTGCGAGAAGGTCACCACCGCCGTCTTGCCGCCCTCCACCGACTGCACGCCGGTGATGAGGTCGTACCCGGCCGGGTCGACCACGCCGGGCTGGCTGACCATCTGCTGCCACAGGTACCAGAAGTCGTCGGCGCCGATCGGGGCGTTGTCCGTCCACGACGCCTCCGGGCGGATCTTGTAGGTGACGGTGAAGGGGTCCTGACTCGTCACTTCGGCCGAGTCGAGCAGCGTGGCGTCCAACTCCCATCGCGAGCCCGTCGGAGTCTTCGGATCCGGCACCGGCCGGAACGAGCTGGGTAGCACCAGCGAACTGATCGCGGCGTTGACCGGCGACTGATCGGCGAGCATGTGCGGATTGAAGCCCGGACCTATCCAGTCGATGGCCATGATGATCTGCGTCGCCTTCGGCGGTGGCGGCGCCGCCGTCTCCGTGGTGTCTGTGCTCTGCGGCGCAGGCGGGGGGCTGACCGTGCAGCCCGACAGGAGCGTCATCAGCGCGGATATCGCGATGATGACGCGAACGGGCCTCGGCACGCTGTTCAGGGTATCGGCAGCCGCTCGGCCGTCTCGGCCAGCGCTAGCCCCGGGCTTTGGCGCGGGACTTCGCGCGGGCGCGCAAGGTGGCATCCAGTTCGACCTTGCGGACGCGAACCACCTCGGGCGTGACCTCGACGCACTCGTCCTCGGCGCAGAACTCCATCGCCTGTTCAAGCGTCAACTCGAGCGGACGGGCCAGCGTCTCCATGACGTCGGCCGTCGACGAGCGCATGTTGGTCAGCTTCTTCTCGCGCGTCACGTTCACGTCGAGGTCCTCGGCGCGCGGGTTGATCCCGACCACCTGGCCCTCGTAGGTGTCCTGGCCCGGCTCCACGAAGAACTGGCCGCGGTCGGCCAGCTGAATCATGGCGAACGGCGTGATCGAACCGGACCGGTCCGACACCAGCGATCCGGTGTGGCGGGCACGGATCTCACCCGCCCACGGGCGATAGCCGTCGAATACGGCGTTGGCGATGCCGGTGCCGCGGGTCAGCGTCAGGAAGTCGGTGCGGAAGCCGATCAGGCCGCGGCTGGGCACGATGAAGTCCATCCGCACCCACCCCGCGGCGTGGTTGGTCATCTCCTCCATCCGGCCCTTACGAGCGGCCATCAACTGGGTGATCGCGCCGACGAACTCGTCGGGACAGTCGATGGTCATCGCCTCGAACGGCTCGTGCAGCTTGCCGTCGATGGTGCGGGTGACCACCTGCGGCTTGCCCACGGTCAGCTCGAAGCCTTCGCGGCGCATCTGCTCGACGAGCACCGCCAGTGCGAGTTCACCTCGGCCCTGCACCTCCCACGCGTCGGGCCGGTCGATGTCGACGACCTTGATCGACACGTTGCCGACGAGTTCGGTGTCCAGGCGTGACTTCACCATGCGCGCGGTGAGCTTGTGCCCGGAGACCTTGCCCGCCAGCGGTGAGGTGTTGGTGCCGATGGTCACCGAGATCGCGGGCTCGTCGACGGTGATGCGCGGCAGCGCGTGTGCGTGCTCGGTGTCGGCCAGCGTGTCGCCGATCATGATCTCCGGAATGCCCGCCACCGCGACGATGTCGCCCGCGATGGCCTCGTCGGTGGAGGTGCGTTCCACGCCCTCGGTCACCAGCAGCTCGGTGATCTTCGCGTTCGTGATGACCGGGTGTCCGTCGACCTCCCGCATCCACGCGACCTGTTGCCCCTTGCGCAGCCGGCCCTTGTAGATCCGGATGAGCGCAAGGCGGCCCAGGAATGCGGACGCGTCGAGGTTGGTCACCAGCGCCTGCAGCGGGGCCTCCGGGTCGCCCTTGGGTGGCGGGATGTGTTCGAGAAGCACGTCGAACAGCGGGTCCAGATTCTCGCCCTCGGGGTTCTCGCCGTTGGCGGGTTCGACGGTGCTGGCGATACCGGCACGGCCCGAGGCGTACAGCGTGGGCAGCCCGAGCGCGTCCTCGGCGGCCTTCTGGGCCTCCTCGTCGAGGTCTGAGGCGACGTCGAGTAGCAGATCGTGGCTGTCGGAGACCACTTCGGCGATGCGGGCATCGGGCCGATCGGTCTTGTTGACCACCAGGATCACCGGCAGATGCGCGGCCAGCGCCTTGCGCAGCACGAAGCGGGTCTGCGGCAGGGGGCCCTCGGACGCGTCGACCAGCAGCAAGACCCCGTCGACCATGGACAGCCCACGTTCGACCTCGCCCCCGAAATCGGCGTGCCCGGGGGTGTCGATGACGTTGATGACGGTCATGCTGCCGTCGGGGTGGCGACGGTGGACGGCGGTGTTCTTCGCCAGGATGGTGATGCCCTTTTCCTTCTCCAGGTCCCCGGAGTCCATCAACCGCTCGATGGCATCGTCACCGCGGTGGGTCAGGGCGCCGGATTGCCGCAGCATCGCATCGACCAGGGTCGTCTTCCCATGATCGACGTGCGCAACAATGGCGACATTCCTGAAATCCACGCCGGTAAGTGTCGCAGTGCGGGCAGTCAATCGCGAAAACGAGAGAGACAGCTCACGTGAAGGCCAGCAAGCTGCTCGACATAAAACCGAAGAAAAAGTGCTGCCGCAGCAAGCCCCGGTGCAAGAAATGCCCGCTGGTACTGCACAAAGTGCGTAAGGCCGAAATGGTCGGCGTACGCGGTAAAGAGCTCGAAAAGATCTACCGGCGCGCCCGCAAGAGCTGAGCCCCCGGAGTACCTTTGAAGCATCCGTCAGGCGTGTTCAGGTGCGGTTTGGAGGTGCCGATGTGACGGTTTACGAGGTTGCGACCATTGCGCTGATCTTTGTGGTGGCGTCGGCCGCGACGCTGGCGATCTACCTCGGCTTGCTCAACTGGATGGGCCGATTTCACGTGGTGCATTGCTCCGCGTGCCATCACCTGACCACAGCGTCGACGAGAGAGCCACAGGCGTCCTGCCCGCATTGCCGCCACCCGCTCTTGCTGCACCCGCTGCACGCGGTCACTCATCCGGATGCGCGGGTGCGGGTGCTCACCGATTCGCTTCGGTACTGAGCGCTCGACCGGAAGTCACTGGCCGGCTTGCCCGTCCAGCGCCGGAACGCGTGTGAGAACGCCGTGGTGTCGCTGTAACCGAGCCGACGAGCCACCTCGTTGACCGAAAGCCCTACGACGCTGAGCAATCGACGGCAATCCGGTGAGCGACGTCGTTGCGCAACTCACGGTAGGAGGTGTGCTCGTAGTCGAGCTGACGGCGTAGCGTGCGGGTGCTCATGTGCAGTTCGGCGGCCAACTCCTCGATGCTGGGCATGTCCTCGGGAGTCTGGGCGAACCTGGACCGCACGGTGGCCGTCAGCGTGGGGGCCGACTCCAGGGTGTGCACCAGGCGCTCGCATTCACGTGCACACGCGGCGCGAGTGACCGGATCCGCGGTCGGCAGACGCAGTGTCAACGCTTCGGCCGGTATGCGGAACCGATATTGCGCCGCACCCGTTTCCACGTCGAACGGTTGCAGGGCGGTGCGCAGCAGCTCACCCTGCTGACCGTCGAAGGGAACTTCCACCGACAGCGGCGCCTTCGCCAGGCCGGACATCCGCAGCAACAGCGGAAGAGCCGAGAGGTCTCGCGCCGCATAGTATTCGCGGACGTCGACCGGCAGATGCTCGTATCGCAACACGACGGTCGCCACGTCGCCCATCGCCACCGACTGGGGGTTGAACACCGTCGGCGACAACGTCGCGTAGGCCAGCGCGACGGTCAGGGCCTCGCCGGCGTCGGCACTGGAGAGCAACGCGTAGCCCCAGATGCCCAGGTCCCCGACGGTGAAACCGCCGCCCACGCTGATCCCCGCCACCACCGGGTCGCCCAGTTCGCGAATGAGGTTGGCGGTCATGACGAACTCGTCGTTCTGATCGATGCGATAGCCCGCGGCCACCACCCCGTTTTCGCTCCAGCCCGTACCGGCCAGCAGCCGTTGGCACGGCACGCCGGCCTCGCGGGCGAGCGCGAACGCGTAGCGGATGCCCGCCGGACTCTTGGTGGCCACCATCGCCTGCGATAGTGTCACGCGCGGCCGTTGGAGCCATGTGGTTGGCCGAATCGACCACCTGTTTGGCCGCGGCGATCATGTCGCTCCCGCGTCCGCAGCGACATCCTTGCTGATATGCGAGCGACGACGCTGCCGGTGGTCTCCTCGACGCTGCGCGACTTCTCCATGATGGTCGGCCAGGGTGCGATCCGGGACCTGCGGCGGGCCCGGGTCGGCTCGGCCCCGACAAGGGTGCCCCGGACGCGTTTCGATCCCACCGCACCCGAGGTGATCAGGGATCCGTTCCCCGCGATGGAGCGGCTGCGTGAAGATCCCGTGCACGTCAACGAGAACCTCAACGTCTGGATGGTGGCCCGGCACGAAGACGTCACGGCTGCGGCACGCGCCCACGACGTGTTGTCGTCGGGGTCGGGAATCCTGCTGCGTTCCACCGTGCTGCCCAGTGTGGCCACCACCGATGATCCCGACCACGCGCGACTGCGGCGCGTGACAGCGCCGTACTTCACGCCGTCGGCGATGCGTCGACTCCAAGGATCGCTTGCGCAATTCGTCGACCCGAGCGTCGACGCGCTCGCCCGTGGGGACGTCGTGGACCTGGTGCCTACGCTGACGGTGCCGCTGCCGGTGTCGGCGATCGCACTGCTGCTGGGCATCGACCGCTCCCGTTGGCGCGACTTCCGGGTGTGGTCCAACGGCGTCACGGCGCTGTTCGGTGCGCGTTCGCTCGGCGGGATCACCTACACGATCGGCCATGCACTGCCGGGCATCCTGTCGTTGCGCAACCTCATCCTCGACGAGCTGCGCCTGCGCCGCCGCGACGACCGCGGCGACGTCCTCAGCGGTCTCAGCAAGGCGCTGACCACGGGCGAGATGACCTCGGTCGAGGCGCTCAGCGCCGCGCTGCTGGTGCTGGTCGCAGGCAATGAGACCACCACCAATCTGCTCGGCATCCTGCTCATTCAGTTGGCTGAGGACCCGGAACTGTATGCGCGGCTGCGGGATAACCGCGATCTGATTCCGGCGGCCGTCGAGGAGACACTGCGCTGGGGCTCGCCGGTGCAGTGGGTGACGCGCACCGCGCTGGTGCCATACGAGATAGCCGGCACCGTGATTCCCGCTCGTTCCCGGGTGGTGCTGTTCTACGCCGGAGCCAATCGCGACCCGCAGCGCTTCGACGATCCCGATAGGTTCGATGTCGAACGAAAACCCATCGGTCACACCGGCTTCGGTCACGGTGCGCACTTCTGCATGGGGGCGCACCTGGCGCGACTCGAAGTGGCTGTCGCCCTCAACGGATTGTTCGATCGGGTCTCGGGCCTCGAGCTGGCAGGACCGGTGGCATGGACGACGACGCCGTCACTGTCCGGTCCGACATCGGTGCCGGTGCGGGCCGTCGCTCGCTAGAACAGCAGCAGCATTTCTGACCGTCGAGCGCTTAGCGGGTTGTTCACCTGCACCAGACACGTGCGATCAACCCGTTAGGACAGCTGGCGATCATCGGGCGGCAACCAACATCAGGGGTAGGACAACAACAGCATCACGCGACCGTCGGTGGGCGGCTCAGGGAAGTCGTTCGTGTCGAAGCCGTAGTACTCCTCCTGGTCATCGGTGATGGTGTCGATCACCTTGCCCTGAGTCTTGATCTCACCATTTCGGACGTCATCCATGACGCCATGGAAGTCGGGTACCGACAGCGATTCGGCAAGCAACAATGCCTCTCCCCCGGAGGGCAATTCGACGAGAACACCGGCGCCCGAGTAGTTGTTGCCGCCGCGGCCCGTCCCCCGCGGCGCCCAGTACACCGGCTCAGAAGCGAGAGCGCCCTCGACGCGGAAGTAGCGGCCTGCATCGGCGGTGTCGTCGACCGTGACGACGGGAAGCGCAGCGATCTTGCGGTCCTGCTGCCAGAACATGATCCCGAGCGGGATGCACACGATCGCGTACATCACGACCATCAGCATCAGCACGGGTTTCCACGCGATCTCCCACCCCAATCGGCGCACCGAGATGCCCTTGGCGTCGGCCTGGTTGCCCAGTTGGCTGCGACCGAATCGGAAGACGTACCAAGCCAATAGGCGCGCAAGCGCCATCAGCGCCAGAATGATCAGCCCGACGACGCCTGAGACTCTCCAATAGAAAGTGCTGTCACCGTGGTTGATGGTCATCAGCACCATCGTGGCCGGGATGGGGGCGGTGATGAGCAGGAGGAGCGCATACGACGGATGGCTGGTCAGGTAGTCATAGCTGGTCGTCCACTGCCGATTGACGCCGTAGACCGTGAAGTCACCGACGTCGGCACTGACCACCGGCGTCCACGACCCGCGTACCACCCGCGGCCGAACCAAACTGCGGAAGAAGAAGAAACCGCAAACCAGCGAGAGCACGAGAGCGCCCCAGAAGACACCGGGCAGCGACTCACCGGTTCCCGGCACGCCGAACGCGCCGCGGATGTCGATGAGCTTGCCGATGAAGAACATCAGCGGCACGGCGAAGAAGAATTCGATCAGCCAGATCTGGATGAGTTGCGGTATCCGACTGCCGACCCGGTCGAAGGCCAGCACCCCCCGCCAGATGAACCGCAGCACCCGCATGGACCGGAACAATAATGTGAGCAGACGAGATAAGGGCCGAACATCAGACGAACGCCTGCCGGCGAGGAACGCGAAACTGCCGGCGTCCCGAGACGGTTGATAGGTGGTTTAGTTCGCCAGCGCGGCGCGCAGTTCGGCCACCCACGTACGGTCGGCGGGCACCCAATCCAGGTCGTCGAGCTCGTCGACGGTGATCCAGCGCAGGGCGCGGTGATCGTTGGGCGCCAAGGTGCCGCCGGTCTGGGTGACCCGGTAGGCGCGCAGAGCCATCGTCGGGGTCAGGGCAACTTCGGCGCCGAGGCGGGCGCCGACGGTCACGTCGACGCCGAGTTCCTCCTTGAGCTCACGGGCGAGGGCCGCCTCGTCGGTTTCGCCTGCGGCCACCTTGCCACCCGGTAACTCCCACAGGCCGGCGAGCTCTGGCGGCCTGTCACGTTGTGCGACCAACAGGGTGTTGCCCGCGATCAACGCACCCGCGACGACGGTCTGACTAGGCATCACCGGTGAAGGTATACCGTCGAAAGCATGGCTGTTTTGACGGACGACCAAGTGGACGCCGCACTGCCCGACCTCGACGGCTGGGAGCGCGCCGACGGCGCCTTACGCCGATCGATCAAATTCGGAGCCTTCCTCGACGGCATCGAAGCGGTGCGGCGCGTCGGCGAGAAGGCCGAGGCAAAAGACCATCACCCCGACATCGATATCCGTTGGCGGACAGTGACTTTCGCATTGGTGACGCACTCCGAAGGCGGTATCACCGACAAGGACGTCGAGATGGCGAAAGAGATCAACGCGATCGTCGGCCAGTAGCCGCGATCCACGCCAACGTCGCCAGCGTCGCGACGATGTAGACCATCCCTGCCCAGGCCAGGTACCACGGCCGCGGGATGACCCAGATCGTCGGCTGCGCGAAGCTGAGCAGCCACGGCACCCCCACCAGGGTCAACACCAGCCACCCCCAGCCCAGCACGCGGGCGCCCAGTCGCTCCCGCAGCGGACCGTGCAGTAGCCAGATCATCAGCGGGATCAACCACACCCAGTGGTGTGTCCACGAGATCGGCGACAGCAGCAGACCGAACAGTTGCACGATGACGATCGCGCCGAGCCGGTCCGACGCCCCGCCGATCGCGCGCCACGCCAACACCGCAAGCACCGCAGTCACGGCGATGCCGGCCAGCACCAGCGGTCCGTAGCCCGCGTCGTGCCCGAGAATCCTGGAAATCCCGCCGCGCCACGACTGGTTGAACGACGTTCCGATCGGCCCCACTCGGGACGCGTCGCCCAGCAATTTCGTGAAATAGAAACGGGTTTCGTCACCGATGATCAGCCACGAGATGCCCACCGTGGCAAGGAACACGACCGCCGAGAACGCGACGGCCGCCCACCGCCGGGCACCGAGGAAGTAGAGGCCCGACGCGGCAGGCGTCAGTTTCACCCCGGCGGCGAGGCCGACGAGTAACCCCGAGACCCACCATCGCGTGCTGTACACCGCATATAGCACCGCGAGCACCAACAGCACGTTGATCTGCCCGTAGTCGAACGTACTGCGCAGCGGTTCGATCCAGATGCCGACGGCCGTCCACAGCATCGCCGTTCGAGGGTTACCCGATCCCAAGTCCAGCAGCCGCTGACTGAGCCGCACCACCCCGTACAGCGCCGCGAAGATACCGAGTTGCCACGCGAAGGCGACGGCCCCGAACGGCAGCAGGTGCAGCGGGTAGAACACGATCGCCGCGAACGGCGGATATGTGAACGGCAGCGGGAAGTCCGGCGTCTGGTCTGCGTAGACGTAGTCGTACAGCGTGCCGGGGCCATCGAGCATGCCTGCCCCGCCCACGTAGACGTGGAGGTCGACGAAGTTGGCCCCATTGGGCACCAGGTACGTCCACGCCAGGCGCGCGAGGACGCTGATCACCAGCAGGATCGGCGCGGCGGCGGCCAGTCGGGCAGGCGTTCGCGCCGCGGTCGGAGCAGCTGTCGGCGTGTCTATCCGTACGACTCTATCGACCGATCACCGTTTCCCTTCACATCCGTAACGGTTGCATAAATGCCACACGTGTCACTTGAGTAACACCAGTAACTCCGTAGCTTCGGGCGAAGGCGAGCCGATCAACCTGAATGGAGCACCATGCCTAGCACCGGAAAATTGTTCGCAACCACGATGATTGCCGCCGCGGGAGCCGTCACGGCCGCGGTGGCACTGAGCGGTACCGCCGCTGCCCAACCGGCAGCGCCTGCCCCCAGCCCCGGCGTCCCGGGTCTGCCGTTCATCCAGCAGCTCGCGTCCAATCCGGCCATGGCGTCACAGCTCGTGCAGGGCTTCACGTCGATGATGAACACCGCGGCTGCGCCTGCCGCGACACCCGCGGCCCCTCCGCAGACCGCGACCGCATCGGTCACGTTGCCGCAAGCCCCGGCGTTGCCGGCTGCCACCGCGCCGGTCGCCGCCGCGGCTGCACCTGCGGCCAACCCGGCCAACCTGCTGACCCAGGCCGCGGCGCCGCTCAGCGGTCTCGCCTCGCTGCTGCCCGCCGGGACTCCGTTGGCCGGACTGCTGCCCGCGGCGTCGGCGGCGGCACCGGCGGCCGCACCCGCGGCGGCGGCCGCGCCCGCGCTGGTGGCTCCCGCAGCAGCTGCCCCCGCAGCAGCACTGCCCGCTGCCGGTGCCGCACCGCTGATGCTTCCTCTTTCGGCGCTGCCCTGACGGCGGCGGCGACATCGACCGAGAAGACCACAACAACCACTCTTTGAGGGAGTCATGTCCACTCCGACGTTGTTCGCCAAAACCGCTGTTGCAATCGGCGCATCGGTCACGCTGCTCGTCGGCGTGACCGGTGTCGCCAACGCGGAGCCGGCGCCACCGGCCCCGTCGACACCGCCCATCAACGGGCTGCAGGCGCCGGGACTGCCGGCGGTGCAGAGTCTCGGGCCGATCATTCAGCAGGCCGCCGCTGATCCAACCAACGCGGCCTCGACGCTCATGGCGGCCGCGGCGGTGTTCGCGGGAGACGCGACGGCCCCGGCCGATTCGCGGAATGTCGCGAGCGCGGTCAACCAGTTCGTCGCGCACACTCCGGCTCCTGGTGCGGTACCCGGCGCTGAAGCGCACCTGCCCGCCGGCATCAACCCCGCGCACGCGGTCGGCCCCGTAGAGGAGGCCGTGCCGGCACCCGAGGCTGCGGCACTTCCTGCTCCTGCGCCTGCGGCCGCTCCGGCGCCCGCGCCGGAAGCCGCGGCGCCTGCTCCCGCTCCCGCCCCAGAGGTAGCGGTTCCGGTTCCCGCACCGGCGCCCGGCCCGGATCCCGCTGCCGCCGCACCGGCGGCCGCACCCAGCGGTCCCGAATTCGGTCCGGACGCGCCGACGACGCAGGACTTCCTGTATCCGTCGATCAGCAACGGTTGCCTGAAGGACGGCGGAAACGTGCTAGCCACCGCGATTTCGGTGGCCGGCCCGGCCAAGATCCCGACGCCGGGCCCCGGCCCGGGCCAGACCGCCTATGTGTTCACCGCGATCGGCACCCCGGGACCCGCCGCAGAGCAGAAGCTGCCGCTGAATGTGACGTGGGTGAACCTGACGACCGGCAAGTCCGGTGGGGCCACGCTCGTACCCCGGTCAGACATCAACCCGCAGGGGCCCACCACGCTGACAGCGATCGCCGACACCGGGTCGGGCAGCATCATCTCGACGATCTTCGGCCAGGTCACCACGACCGAGAAGCAGTGCCAATTCATGCCGACCATCGGATCGACGGTCGTTCCGTAACCAACACGACGCGACCGCACGGTTGTTGACGGCCCCACTCGGGGTTCGCGTACAACAACCGTGCGTTCGGCGGCGGCTCAGTAAGCCATGAAGAGGATGGCGTCCCGGTCGTAGTCGCGGCCGGGATGCACCTCTGACAGGTGAGCCTGGGCCTTCTCGACGAGATCGTCCTCGTCCTCACCGGTGATCGCCTCGCCACAGGGGCAATTCAGGTGTGTCTTCATGCGTTCAGCTTCCCACAGCCGATGATGTCAGGCATGGAGCTTTCTGACGTCATGCGCACGACGGGCGCAGTCCGCCGATTCACCAGCGATCCCCTGCCCGACGATGTGCTCGAACGCATCCTCGACAACGCGCGCTTCGCACCCACCGGGGGTAACCGCCAGGGCACTCATGTGATCGTGGTCCGCGACGCGCAGACCCGTGATGTGCTCGCCGACCTCAGCGTGACCGGGGCACGCCGCTATACGGCACAGGTCCGCAACGGCGAATTCCCGTGGAACCCGACCAAGCCCATGAAAGTCACCCCCGAGGAAGTCGCCGCGACCGAGGCCGGTCCCTACCTCCCGTTCGTCTACTCGGCCGTCGTCCTGGTGGTCTGCGTGGACCTCAACGTATGCGCCGCGTTCGACCAATACCTCGACCGAATCGGGCTCATTGCGGGCGCGTCGGTGTATCCGTTCGTGTGGAACATCCTGCTGGCCGCGCGCAACGAGGGCTACGGCGGCGTGCTGGCGACGGTGACCGTCGCCGAAGAACCCCGCGTCAAAGAGCTGCTCGGCATTCCTGAGGACTATGCGATCGCTGCGCTGCTCCCGATCGGCAAGCCGAAGAAACAGGTCAGCAAGCTCACGCGTAAGCCGGTCGCCGAGATCGCCACGCGCGAACGCTTCGATGGTGAGCCGTTTCGAGCCTGACGCACGGTTTGGGCCGGTAGGTGGACGTTCGGTAACAGATCGGCTGTTAGCCAGACTCGATGGGGGTTTGACTCTTCCCCGGTAGCGACAGTCGTGGGACCTTCAATACATGACCTGCATGTTGGGTTACGCGACGGCGAGCACCGTCGGCCAGAACCTTGAAGGACAGCTCGCGGCGCTGAGCGCCGAGGGCGTCGACGCACGGCGGGTGTTCACCGACAGGTTGAGTGAGTCCGCCGACCGGGCCCGGGCCGGTCTGCACGCGATGCTGAGCTACGCGCGCGCCGGCGACACGGTGGTGGTCGTCGCGCTCGACCGGCTCGGCCGCTCGACCACCGAGGTGACCCGGACCATCGCCGACCTCACCGATCGCGGACTGCGACTGCGGGTACTGCGCGAGGGACTGGACACCGGAACGACGACCGGCCGCGTCGTCGCCGGAGTGCTACGCGCGTTGGCCCAGCTCGACTTGGCGCCCGAGCGCCGACCGCGCTAGGCCTTGTCGGCCTTCGCGGCCGCCTTCGCCTTCTTCTTGTACGAGCGGACCTTCTCCAACGAGCCTGGATCGACCACGTCGGCCACCGACATGTACGAACCGGCCTTGCCGTAGTCACCCGCCGCCTTGCGCCATCCATCGGGTGTCACGCCGTACTGCTTGCCGAGAAGGGCGAGAAAGATCTTCGCCTTCTGCTCGCCGAACCCGGGCAGCGCCTTGATGCGACGAAGCACCTCGGCCCCGTCCGGATCGCCCGAGGTCCACAGCCCGGCCGTATTGCCGTCGTAGCGGTCGACGATCAGCTGCGCGATGGCCTGGATCTTCTTGGCCATCGACCCCGGAAACCGATGTATCGCAGGGGTTTTCGAACACAGCGCGGCGAACTCGTCGGGGTCGTAGTCGGCGATCTCCCGGACATCGAAGCCACCGATGCGATCCGCGATCTTCTTCGGGCCCGCAAACGCGTGCTCCATCGGATACTGCTGGTCCAGGGTCATGCCCGTCAGGAGCGCGAATGGATTGGATTCCAGCAGTGCATCGGCCGCGGGATCTTGAACCAGCTGCAGTTTCGCCACAGGGCCAGTTTAAATTGACCTCGATCTGGTGAGGTGAGATGTCCGGCGAGCTGGCGATAATCATGGCGGCGGTGCTGACCCTGGGCGCCGTGGCGGCCGCGGTCATCACGGTGCGTACCCGACGCGTGGTGGCCACGCCCACCGAACGCGGCGTCCATGCCGCGCTCTACACCGCCTCGTTGGCAGCGCGCGCGCTGCGCCGGGGTCTGGACACCGAATCCGCGGGCACCGCGGCCCCCTTCCTGCGCGGGTTGACCGGCACCGAAGGCGTGGCGGTCTTCGACGGCGACGCCCGGCTGCTGGCCTGGAACCCGCCCGACGACGTGCTGTGGACGGCAGCCGTGGTCGACGCGTGCGAACGCGCCGCACACGAGTCGATCACCGGGGAGCGACGGGTGCTCTCGCACGCCGGCAGCGCGACGGTCGTGGCACAGCCGCTGCTCGCCGAGGCCGGCGACGCACTCGGCGTTCTCGTTGTGGTGACCACCCGCTCGCCCGGACCTGGATTGCTCGGGGCCGTCGGCGAGGTGGCCCGCTACGCCGCCAGCCAGATCGAGCTCGCGGAACTCGACGCGTCGCGGGCGCGCCTGGACCGGGCCGAAGTACTGGCGCTGCGGGCCCAGATCAGTCCGCACTTCATTTACAACGCGCTCAACACGATCGCCTCGTTCGTGCGCACCGATCCCGACCGCGCCCGCGAGCTCATCCTCGAATTCGCCGACTTCACCCGCTATTCGTTCCGCGCCGCGGGGCAGTACACGACGCTGGCCGAGGAGCTGCGCAACATCGACCGCTACCTCACGCTGGAGCGCGCACGGTTCGGTGACGCCTTGTCGGTCCGACTTCAGGTCGCCCCGGAGGTGCTCAGCGTCGTCGTACCCTTCCTCGCACTGCAGCCTCTCGTCGAGAATGCGGTCCGGCACGGCTTCGCTGGGCAGAGCGCCGGGGAGATCGAGATCATCGCCCGCAACGAGGGCTCGGACTGCGTCATCACCGTCGAGGACGACGGCGTCGGAATGGATCCCGACGTCCTGCGCAGCGGAGTCGGCGACGCCTTGGCCGACAGCAAGGACTCCGCGCATGTCGGGCTGACCAATGTCGACCATCGGCTGCGCGCGGCGTTCGGCAACGATTACGGTCTGGTGGTCGAAACGGCAATCGGCGCAGGCACAAAGGTCGTGATGCGAGTACCCAAGTTCCGCGCGGGCGTGCGCGCATGAGTAAAGGCTTGACGGTGCTCGCTGTCGACGATGAGGCGCCCGCGCTCGACGAGTTGGCCTACCTCCTCGAGAAACATGCAGATATCGGCGCGGTGCTGCGCGCAGGCGACGCAACCTCGGCACTGCGCGAACTCAACCAACGACACATCGACGCGATCTTTCTCGACATCAACATGCCCGGGTTGTCCGGCATCGAGTTGGCGGGGGTGCTCGCCAACTTCTCGCACCGCCCCGCCATCGTGTTCGTGACGGCGCATGACGACAAGGCCGTCGCGGCCTTCGACGTCGGCGCCTTGGACTATCTACTCAAGCCTATCCGCCAAGACCGTCTGGACGAGGCGATACGCCGGGTGTCGGCCTCGACGTCCGCCGACTCCGATGACACCGACGACGACGTGATTCCCGCCGAACTCGGCGGTGTGACCCACCTGGTGCCGCGAGACACCATCGGTTGGGTGGAGGCCGAGGGCGACTACGCACGGCTGCACTCCACATCCGGTTCTCACCTCGTGCGCATCCCGTTGAGCACTCTCGAAAGCCGTTGGCGCGACAAAGGTTTCCAGCGGATACACCGGTCCTATCTGGTGGCGTTGCGATTGGTCACCGGCCTTCGGACCCACGACGGCGGGGTCCTCGTGCGGCTGCGCGCCAACGGCGCGTCACCCCCGGTCGAACTGCCGGTGAGCCGGCGGCAGGCGCGGGAACTGCGCGACCGCGTGGTTCGCGATCCGATGCGAAACCTGAAACCCGATGACTAGCAACGAAAGGCCTCAACGTCAACGCGTCGTGCTGGCCCACCGCCGCGGGGCCCGCATGGTAAGGACAAGGGTCGAGGTCCAGGAGCAGACGCTGGTCGGCGACGCGCTGGTCCGTGGCCTTGTGCGTGCCCAGTTGGGTCTGGCGCTGCGGCTCGCCGCAGTCGTGGTGTGCACCGTCGTCGCGATCCCGTTGCTCAACACCGCGTTTCCGGATCTGGCCGCCATCACCGTCGTCGGTATCCGGCTCAACTGGCTGGTGCTCGGAGTCCTGGCGTATCCCCTGCTCTACGGTGTCGGACGACTCTATGTACGACTGGCCGAGCAGGCGGAGCGCGACTTCGTCGGCGTCGTCGACAGCGAACCATGACCGGCTCACCGTTGACGGCGGCCGCCCTGCTCGTGGCGGTGATCGCGACCGTCGCGATCGGTGTGTACGGAGTTCGCTTCTCCCGCACCACGTCCGACTTCCTCGTCGCCTCACGAACCGTTGGACCGCAGTGGAACGCCGCCGCGATCTCCGGTGAGTACCTCTCGGCCGCCTCGTTTCTCGGTGTGGCCGGGCTCATCGCCAAGTACGGTGCCGACGCGCTGTGGTACCCCGTCGGCTTCACCGCCGGCTACCTCGGCCTGCTGCTGTTCGTCGCCGCGCCGCTGCGCCGGTCGGGCGCATACACGGTTCCGGACTTCGCCGAGTTCCGGCTGGGGTCTGCACGGCTACGCAAGGTCGCGATGGTCGTCGTCGTGGTGGTGTGCATCTACTACCTGGTGCCCCAATACCAGGGTGCCGGGTTGGCACTGAAAGCCCTTCTCGGTCTGCCTGTTTGGGTGGGGCCATTGGTCGTCGGCCTCATCGTCATCTCGAATGTGGTGGCAGGCGGGATGCGGTCGATCACGTTCGTCCAAGCGTTCCAGTACTGGCTGAAGCTGACCGCAATCGCAATTCCCGCGCTGGCTCTGCTGGGTCTGTTCGTCACCGACCGCGGCGACCTCGGCGGCCCCCTGCCCCCGACGGTCACCGCGGACACCACGGTCGCCATCGAGACCGATGTGGTGGTGCGGGTCGCGGAACCGGCGGGCGTCTCCGTGACGGGCATGCTCGATGGCAAACCCGTTGTTGCGCAGACCATTCCCTCGCCCGGCGACCACACCCTCGATGCGGGCACGACACTGAATCTTGCGGCGGGCGCGGCGACGCCTGTGGTGGCGGGCACTCCGAGCAGTGGCGCCGAGTGGATCGCGTCCGGCCGCGGTCTCGGCGGTGGCCACCCGCTCTATCAGGTGTTGTCGATCATCGTCGCCACGTTCTTGGGCACCATGGGCTTACCGCATGTGCTGGTGCGCTTCTACACCAATCCCGATGGCCGCGCGGCCCGGCGGACGGCGCTGGCGGTCATCGCCCTACTGTCGCTGTTCTATCTGTTCCCGACGCTGCTGGGAGTGTTCTCGCGGCTCTACGTTCCGCGAGTCCTGATCACCGGAAACACCGACGCCGCAGTGCTTCTCGCGCCCGGTACCGCGATCGGCGGGGCGGCCGGGCAACTACTCGCGGCGCTCGTCGCCGCCGGCGCGATCGCGGCGTTCCTGGCCACGTCGTCCGGCCTGCTGGTCAGCGTCGCGGGCGCGTTGGCCACCGACGTGTTGCGCGGCCGGGTCCGCGACTTCCGGATGGCTGCCGTGGTGGGCGGCCTGATCCCGATCCCCCTGTCGCTGGCCACCAGCGGCGGGTTGGAGTTGTCACGCAGCGTCGGACTGGCGTTCGCCGTCGCCGCATCGACGCTGTGCCCATTGCTCGTGCTGGGTATCTGGTGGCGAGGGCTCACCGCGTGGGGCGCGGCGTGCGGACTGATCGTCGGCGGCGTGCTCTCCGGCACCGCAGTGACAGTCGCGACGGCAGGTGGCATCGACGACGATGTGCTCGGCGGTTGGCCCGCGGTGGTGCTCGGCTATCCCGCTGCAGTCACCGTCCCCGTGGCGTTCGCGACCATGATCGTGGTCAGTCGACTGACGCGGTCCTCCGCACCGCCGGACGTCGCGCAGATCTTCGCCCGGATGCATGTGCCGGAGCGGCTCGGCATGGTCGTCGAGCGCGTGCCGCGGGGATGAGCGCTGCTCACCGTTCATCGTCGTCGATCGACCGCTCACCGCACCGCTGCCGGGTTTCACCGTGTCAACGCCGAAAGCACTGGGTGTGTGACCTGCATCTCATCTAGTTTCTCCAGTTGAGCCGGTTCACATTCGACGTTCAGGAGCAGACGATGGCGCCCACAGAAACCGCAGTCAGCGGTCAGGAGTACCTGGCCGTTCAAGCCAGCCCAGAGTTCCAGGAACTGCGAAGCCGATTGCGCCGCTTCGTGTTCCCGATGAGCGCGCTGTTCCTCATCTGGTACGCCGCCTACGTGATCCTGGGTGCGTTCGCCCATGACTTCATGGCCACCAAGGTGTGGGGCGACATCAACGTCGGCCTGCTCATCGGCCTAGGCCAGTTCGTGTCCACGTTCCTCATCACTTTCATCTACGTCCGCTTCGCCAACCGTGAACTCGACCCGCGCGCCGAGGCGATCCGCACCGAACTCGAAGGCGGCGCAGCATGAACCACGTAACCATCCTCGCCGCCGACGGCACCACGGTCGGCAACCCTATCGCGAACATCGCCATCTTCGGCCTGTTCGTCGTCGTGACGCTCTTCATCGTGATTCGCGCCAGCAAGAAAAACGCCACTGCTGCCGAGTTCTTCACTGCGGGACGGTCTTTCACCGGACCGCAGAACGGCATCGCCATCTCCGGCGACTATCTGTCGGCCGCCAGCTTCCTCGGAATCGCCGGGGCCATCGCCGTCTACGGCTACGACGGCTTCCTCTACTCGATCGGCTTCCTCGTCGCGTGGCTGGTAGCTCTGCTGCTGGTAGCCGAGTTGTTGCGCAACGCAGGCAAGTTCACGATGGCCGACGTGCTGAGCTTCCGGCTGAAGCAGCGTCCGGTCCGGCTGGCAGCCGCAACCACCACATTGGCCGTTTGCCTGTTCTACCTGCTGGCGCAGATGGCGGGTGCCGGCGGCCTGGTCGCCCTGCTGTTGAACATCACCAGCGACATCGGCCAGGCGCTGGTCATCGCCGTCGTCGGTCTGCTGATGATCGCCTACGTGCTGATCGGTGGCATGAAGGGGACGACCTGGGTGCAGATCATCAAAGCGGTCCTGCTGATCGGCGGCGCGGCGATGATGACGGTCTGGGTGTTGGCCAAGTTCGGCCTGAACTTCTCCGAAATCCTGGGCGCCGCTCAAACCGCGGTCTCCGAATCGACGAGCGAAGCCGTCGCCGGCCGTGACGTGCTGGCACCTGGCGCTCAGTACGGCGCCTCCCTGACATCGCAGATCAACTTCATCTCGCTGGCGCTGGCCCTCGTGCTCGGCACGGCCGGACTGCCTCACGTGCTGATGCGGTTCTACACGGTGCCGACCGCGAAGGAGGCCCGCCGTTCGGTGGTCTGGGCGATCGTGCTCATCGGTGCCTTCTACCTGTTCACCCTCGCGCTTGGCTACGGCGCCGCGGCACTCGTCGGACCCGACGCGATCCTGGCGGCCCCCGGGGGACAGAACGCCGCGGCACCAATGCTGGCGTTCCAGCTCGGTGGCGTGGTGCTGCTCGGCATCATCTCGGCCGTCGCATTCGCGACGATCCTCGCGGTGGTCGCCGGCCTCACCATCACGGCCGCAACATCATTCGCACACGACATCTACGCGAGTGTGCTGAAGAGCCATCAGGTCAGCGAGAGCGAACAGGTCCGGGTCTCCCGCATCACCGTCGTAGTGCTGGGCATCCTGTCGATCGGCCTCGGCATCCTGGCCGCCGAACAGAACATCGCGTTCCTGGTCGCGCTGGCGTTCGCCGTCGCGGCGGCGGCCAACCTGCCGACGATCATCTACTCGCTGTACTGGCCGCGGTTCAACACCCGCGGTGCGCTGTGGAGCATGTACGGCGGTCTCATCTCGACGATCGTGCTGATCATCTTCTCGCCCGCGGTGTCCGGCGCGAAGACCGCGATGCTGCCGAGCGTCGACTTCGCCTGGTTCCCGTTGGCCAACCCCGGCATCGTGTCGATCCCGCTGGCGTTCATTCTCGGCATCGTCGGCACCCTTACGTCACCCGACCGGGGCGATCCGGAGATCAACGCGGAATTCGAGGTGCGCTGCCTGACGGGCGTCGGCGCCGAGAAGGCCGTCAATCACTGATTCTTTCTGCGATTTCGGTGCGCTTACGATCGCTTAGCGGTCGTGAGCGCACCGAAATCGCAAGGTGAGCTTCCTAGCCGCTCTTGCGCCGGAACTCGCGGCGGTTCTCGACCGGCCCGTGCGCCCGGGGCTGCTTGGCGCCCTTGTCCTTGTGGCCGGTCCCACCTGCTGACTTGGCATTCTTTCGCTCCAGCGCTTCCCGGAACTTGCGCTTGTTGTCGTCTTCTTCCGGTGCATCCGCCATAGCCGCAGCTTATCGCTTACCCGGCGGCATACCGTAGACATGCGAGATCGGCAGTGTCATCGCCACCCGCCTGTCGTCGACCATCGCGCGGCGGTAGTCGTCCCAGTCGGGATGTTCACCGGCGATATTGCGGTACAACGCAATCAGCGCCTCAACCGTGTCGTCCTGCGGTGACGCGGCAGGCGGCGTGAGAATCGCGTCGCCCTCGGCGACCGCATATGACCAGCCGTCGTCAGAGCTGACGTGGATCGAGGCCCGCGGGTCCCGCCGCAGGTTCCGGGTCTTGGCCCGCGGCTCGGTGATCGACACTGAGATCGTCAGAGCGCGCGGGTCGAAGTGGTACGACACGTTCGACAGCTGCGGCCGGCCGTCGCTCTTGATCGTGGCCAGGACGCCCAGCGAGTTGCCGCCGATCAACGCCAGCAGCTTGTCGTCGAAAACGTGACGTCCCATGTCTTCCAGCGTACGTCGGAATCTCTGCATGAATTGCGACATATCTAGCATGAAGGAGATGACGACGGTCAGTGGCGGCGTTCTCGACGGCGTCTCGGCCACCACGCTGTGGACGCTGCACAACCGCGCCAGCGAGGCCAAGCGTTCCGACGGGGTGATCCGCGACCCGTGGGCGGTCACGCTGTTCGACACGATTTCCTACGACTACCGAAAGTTCGGCAAACCCAACCAATCGCATGGATTGCGCGCCGTCGCCTTCGACGCCGCCGCCAAGGCCTATCTGACATCGCACCCCAAGGCCTCTGTTGTGGCGCTGGCCGAGGGTCTGCAAACCAGCCTCTGGCGCCTGGACCGTGCGGGCGTAGCCGACCAATTGACCTGGTACTCAATCGATCTCCCGCCCGTCATGGCGCTGCGCGAAAAACTGCTACCCATCGACGAGCGGATCGTGCCATTGGCGCAGTCTGCGCTGGACCGAAGCTGGATGGACCGTGTCGACGACTCGCACGGTGTCTTCATCACCGCCGAAGGGCTGCTGATGTATCTCGAGCCGGCCGATGCACTGGGCCTGATCCGCGATTGTGCCGCGCGTTTCCCGGGCGGCCAGATGATGTTCGACTCGATCCCGCACTGGTTCTCCGAGCGCACAGTCAAGGGGCTGAAGCTCTCCGACCGCTACCTCGCCCCGCCGATGCCGTTCGGCCTCAGCGCCGACGAGGGCGTCGCCCTGGCAGGCCGGATTCCCGGCGTACGCGCGGCCCGCGACGTCGCCATGCCGCCCGGCCGCGGCGTCTTCAGGCTGGCGGCCTCCCCGGCAGTGGATCGCGTGGGCTTCGTGCGGCGAAATCGCCCGAGCATCACCCTGCTGGAGTTCTAGGCTCGCAGGGTGACCAGATATGCCGCCTTCCTCCGCGGCGTCAACGTCGGCGGCGTCAACATGAAGATGGCCGCGGTGGCCCAAGCCTTCGAAGGCGCCGGGTTCACCAACGTGAAAACCATTCTGGCCAGCGGAAACGTGTTGCTGGACAGCCGTTCCGGGGTCGACGCGGTCAGGAAGAAGGCCGAGACGGCGCTGCGCGACGCCTTCGGCTACGACGCCTGGGTACTGGCCTACGACCTGGACACCGTACGGACGATCTCGGAGAAGTTCCCGTTCGAACGCGAGGTCGACGGCCACCACTCCTACGTCACCTTCGTCACCGACGCTGAGGTGCTCGACGAACTCGCAAAACTCGGGCGCGACGCCGGAGACGACGAGAAGATCAAGCGCGGTGAGGGCGTCATCTACTGGCAGGTCCCCAACAAGGGCACCCTCGACACGACGATCGGCAAGACGATGGGCAAGAAGCGGTACAAGGCGTCGACGACCACCCGCAACCTGCGCACGATCGAGAAAGTTCTGCGGTAGGTAGATTCGGCCGGGTGAGTTCCCAACCGACCGCCAAAGCCGACGGCACCGTGCTGACCGGCGTATCCGAGACGGCGCTGATGACGTTGCAGGTGCGCGCCAACGAGGCCCGCCGACCGGATTCGATCATCGACGATCCGATGGCGATCCAGCTGGTGGACTCCATCGACTTCGAATGGGCGAAGTTCGGCTTCAGCCGTCGGCAGGACATGGCGGTCCGCGCGCGAGCCTTCGACACCGAGGCACGCCGCTACCTCACCGATCACCCGAAGGCCACGGTGGTGGCGCTGGCCGAAGGCCTGCAGACCAGCTTCTATCGGCTCGATGCAGCTGGCGTCGGGCATGAATTCCATTGGCTCACCGTCGATCTCCCGCCGATGATCGAGTTGCGACGCAAGCTGCTGCCGCAGTCGGATCGGGTCGAGCTGTGTGCGCAGTCCGCGCTCGACTTCAGCTGGATGGACCGGGTGGACGACACCGACGGGGTGTTCATCACCGCCGAGGGCCTGCTGATGTACCTGCAGCCCGAGGAGGCGCTCGGGCTGATCGCCGAGTGCGCGAAGCGCTTCCCCGGGGGACGGATGATGTTCGACCTCGCACCCGCGTGGTTCGCCAAGGGGATCACCAGCGGGATGCTGCGGCCCACCGTGCGCTACCGCGTGCCTGCGATGCCGTTCAGCTTGACGCCGTCACAGTTGGCAAACCTCGTCAATGAGGTGCCCGGCATTCGCGCAGTGCATGATATGCCGCTGCCACCTGGGCGCGGCAAAGCTTTCAACGCCGTCTTGTGGACTGTCCAGCGTCTTCCGCTGTTCGATCCGGTGCGACCCATTACGGCGCTGCTGGAGTTCGGCTAGCGCTGGCCGAACGCGGTTTCGATGTAGCGCAGCGCCTCGGCCTTGTCGATCCCCAGCGCCTTGGCTGCGGACACGTAGGTGTTCGCGGCGGTGGCCATAGACGCATCGGCGGGGTCGACGCGAGCGACGAAACTACCGAAGCGACCGCGGGTTTCGAGCACACCTGCAGACTCCAGCTCACGGTAGGCGCGGGCCACGGTGTTGACGGCGAGGCCAAGTTGACCAGCAAGTTCGCGCACCGTCGGCAACCGGGTGCCCGGTGGCAGCCGGCCGTCGCGCACTCCGTCGATGATCTGGGTTCTGAGCTGGTCAAACAGGGGGCCCGACGCGTGATTGTCGATGCGTACCCAATCCCCCAACCTGGTCACGTGCTCAGTATCGCCTAAGCCGCTAGTTTGGTCATGTGCAGATAGCGGTCCTCAGTGGTGCGGGCATCTCGGCGGAGAGCGGGGTCCCGACATTCCGCGACGCCGAGACCGGACTGTGGGCCAAGGTCGATCCCTACGAAATTTCCAGCTCAGAGGGCTGGCGGTCGCACCCCGAGCGGGTGTGGGCGTGGTATCTGTGGCGGCACTACATGATGGGCTCGGTCGCGCCCAACGACGGCCATCGCGCGGTTGCCGCGTGGGAGGACTACGCCGACGTGCACGTCGTCACCCAGAACGTCGACAATCTGCACGAGCGGGCAGGCAGCACGAACGTCTCTCACCTGCACGGTAGCTTGTTCGAATTCCGTTGCGATCGTTGTCATACCGCGTACACCGGCGAGCTGCCGGCCATGCCCGAGCCGGTCGAGACCGTCGACCCTCCTCGGTGTGCGTGCGGGGGGTTGATCCGGCCCAATGTGGTGTGGTTCGGGGAGGGGCTGCCCGACGACGCCTGGCAGCGGTCGGTCGAAGCGGTGGCGGGCGCCGACCTCGTGATCGTGGTCGGCACGTCGTCGATCGTCTATCCCGCCGCCGGCCTGCCGGAGATGGCGGTCGCCAGGGGCACGGTGGTCATCGAGGTCAACCCCGAGCCCACGCCGCTGTCGGCCACGGCGACGGTGTCGCTGCGCGAGACCGCCGCCGTTGCATTGCCCAGCCTCCTGCAGCGGCTCCCCGTTCTCCTCGGCTAGCTCTGTTTGACGGCGCGGCCGATCGCGAACTCCGACACCGGCAGCGGCACCCACTTCGGCATCGTCCATTCGTGACGTGCGGCCGACACCGAGAAGCCGACGCCCTTGATGCTCTGTTCGGTGTCACGGTGCGTATGGCAGTTGCCCAGCAGCCGCGGCCAGAAGGTCGCGTCGGCGACCTTCTGCAGACGCGCACGCGGCCCGCTGCTGGCGATGTGCTCGAGATACCGGAGCTCACCGCCGGGCCGCAGGTGCGAATGCAGCTCTCGTAGAACGCCTTCCGGACTCTCGACCGAACACAGCACCAGCGAGCACACCACCGCGTCGAACGGCTCACTGCCGGACGCCATGTACTGCTCAACCGTGTCGGTGCTGACGGTGACGGGCACCGGCGCCGCGGCGGCAGCCCGCCGGGCGACCTCAGCCAGCCGCCGCTCGGGCTCGACGGCCACGACCTCGGTCACCGTGTCCGGATAGAACTCGAAGTTGGTCCCGGTGCCCGCACCCACCTCGAGCACGCGACCGGACAGGCCCGCGAGATTTTCCCGCCGCAGCGCCCGGATGGCATCGGTCTCATGGGCGGACATCACCGTCCACACGCGGGCGAAGAACGGGTTATCGACTGTGTTGGACATTCAGCAGCCCTTTCAATTGATCGACGGCGTCCTGCGGAACGGTCGCGGGTCCGAGCGCACCGCATACGATCTCTCCGACGACAACGGCCCGTAGGACACGGTCGGCGAACGCCTCCGTGTCACCCCACGGCAGATACGGCCGTGAGATCAACATCGCCGCCACGCCATGCGCAACCGTCCACAGTTCCAGCGCGATACTGGTCGGATCATTGTCTGGCAGGACCCCCTCAGCCATCAACGTCTCGACCGTGTTGCGGATGTGAACGAATGCCGACGTGTTCAGCATCATGTCGACGTCGCTACCCGGCCGGCCCTCTCCCATCGTGGCGATCCGGTACAGCTCAGGCGTTTTCACCGCGAACCGGACATACGCCAGCCCTTGGGCACGAAGCACGTCGATGGCCGCCGGTTGCTCGGCGGCAGCCGCCTGCATTTCCTCGTCGAGCTTCTCGAAGTACCGTGCGCATACCGCGTCCAGCAGCGCGTCCTTGTCGGTGAAATGTAGATAGATCGAGGGTGGCGTCACTCCCACTCGTTGCGCAACCGAACGGATGGACACGTCTTTGGCGTGACCGGTCTGTAGTAGCAGATCAGTTGTCGCATCGAGAATTTCGTCGCGGAGTTGTTCACCGGATCCGCGGGCCGCCCGTCTGCGCTTCATCGGGAGGTGGCGGGCTCGGCCGTGGACACGGGCGCAGCCGGATCGGGATCGTCTCCGGATTCACTGATTCCGATCCGCTCATGCAACTTGGCAAGGGGTTTGGGCGCCCACCAGTTCCATCGTCCGAGCAGGTGCATGAACGCGGGCACCAATGCCATCCGAACCAGTGTCGCATCGACGAGGATCGCGAGTGTCAGTCCCAGCCCGAACATTTTCATGAACGCCACCTGCGCAGCGATCAGTGCGGCGAACGAGATGGACATCAACAGCGCTGCAGCGGTGACCACCCGGCCGGTCTTCGCCAGACCCAGCGCGACGCTTTCGTCGCTTCGCACGCGAGGAGAAATCGGGGTTCCGTCAGCACGCGTCTTTGCGGACTTCAGCCAGAACTCGCGGATCCTGGACACCAGAAATACCTCGTAGTCCATCGACAATCCGAACGCGATACAGAACAACAGCACGGGCAAGTTGGCTACCAACGTCCCGGTCGGGGTGGTGCCCAGTGCGCCGAGGTGGCCGTCCTGGAAGATCCACACCAGCGCACCGAATGCCGCGGTCAGCGATATCACGTTGAGTATCAACGCCTTCAGCGGTAGGACCACACTCCCCGTCAGCAGAAACAGCAGGACGAACGTGATCACGGCGATCACCCCGAGAACAAGGGGCAGGCGCGAGGTGATGGCACTGGAACTGTCCCGGTTCTGCTGCGACACACCGGTCAGCTGAACCGGCTGCCCGCCCGGGGTGCTCACCGCGTCCAGGCCGTCCAGCTGCGCTTCGGACGCGTCGGAGAACAGTGGCGCGCTGCTCGCAACCGTCAGGAACGCGCTGCCGTCCTTGAAGTCGGTAGCCGCTGAGGGCGGGCCAACGAGTCTGCCGTCGACGAAAGTACCGCCGGGCGCCGAAACCGACGTCACGTCGCTCACCTTCGACAGTGCCGCGGCGTACCCGTCGAGATCGGCGGGAGTGACGCCGTCCGTGTGCGGCATGACGACAGCGACGTTCCTGGCGGCATCGACGGCGAAGTCGTTTCGCATCTCGTCGCCGACCTGACGGGCTGACGCCGACTGCGGCAGTACCCGGTCGTCCGGGAAACCCCACTTGGCGCCGAGGAACGGCACACCGAGCGCCAGCAGTAGTGCGACGATCGCGAGTCCGATCGGAATCGACCGGCGCATGACGAATTTCGTGCTGCGGTACCAGAAAATCTGCTCGATCGGCTTGCGAACGGGTTCGGGCCGACCGAGCAGCCGGCGGAACAACCGTCGGGTGTCCAGCGCGTCCAGGCGGTCACCGAGCAGCACGATCGCCGCGGGCGCCACCACGATCGCCGCCGCTGCCGCGAAGGTCACCACGGCGATCCCCGCATACGCGAACGACTTGAGGAAGTACATCGGGAACAGCACCATCGCCACCATCGAGAGCGCGACGGTCAACGCCGAGAACAGCACCGTTCGGCCGGCGGTCGTCATTGTGCGAATCAGGGCTCGGTCCCGATCGGCCCCATCGGCGAGCTCGTCGCGGTATCTGCTGATGATGAGCAGCGTGTAGTCGATCGCGAGCGCCAGACCCATTGCGACGGTCAGGTTCATCGCGAAGATCGACACGTCGGTGACGTAGGTGACGGCGCGCAGCACAGCCATCGATCCAAGGATCGCGAATCCGCCGACAGCCAGCGGGAGCCCCGCCGCCATGAGGCCACCGAACACCCAGACCAACACGATGAAGCTCAGCGGAATCGCGATGGCTTCCATCATCAACAGGTCTTTTTCGCTCTGGCCGTTGATCTGCACGTAGATCATCGCCTCACCGCCCGCACGCACGATCACGCCGTCGCGGTCGTGCACGAGCTTTTCGGTGAGCTCCTTGGCGTGCTTTTGGGCAGCGCTCTCCCCACCGGTGATCCCGGCGACGATCAGGCCGGTCTCACCGTCCTTGCTCAGCAGCGCGGGCACGGCAGGCGGCGGTGCCGTCCATGCGGACGTCACCTGCACGACGTTCGGGGAGGCTTGCAACTGTCGGGCGATATCCGTGCCGACTGCGCGCGCGGCGGGACTCTGCGCCCCGTCGGCCGCGCTCTCGTCGGTCACGCTGATCACGAGTTCCATGTCGCCCTGGCCGAACTTGTCGACCAGCAGCTGTTTCGCCTGTGCGGATTCCGACGTGGGGTCCTGGAAGCCGCCGGCGGACAGGCTCTTGGCGACCGGGATGCCGAAGACCCCGCAGGCCACCATGACGAGTGCCGCGATGGCCACGATCCGCCTCGGTGCCGAAATCGCCAGCAGTGCGATCCGTTGCAGCACGTCGCGTCCTTCCATCGATGGATATCGTCGCTAACTTATCAGCGATAACTTAGGGCGGCAACAGGCGATGCCCTTCCTGATCACGGCGCGGACGGGCACAACGTTCATCGAGTGCCGCGATGAGATTTCCAAAGCCGCGCGGTCTACTAAGGCATGACAACCTCGACCGCCCAAGACGTGAGCGCCCTCGACACCACCCGCGTGGCCGACATCGGCTTGTTGATCCTGCGCATCGGGATCGGTGCAGCGATCCTCCAGGCCGGCCTGATCAAGGCATTCGATTTCGGCGCAACCGTGGGGTTCATGGAATCAGCCGGCTGGCGCTTGCCGGCGTTCGCGGCCTTCATGGTGACGGCGGCCGAAACGCTGGGTGGTCTCGGCCTGATCTTCGGAGTGCTGACGCCGCTGGCAGCGTGTGCTGTCATCGCCGCGATGATCGATGCCTGGGCGGTGAACGTCTCGACCACGGCCTTTTGGTCCGAGCCCTTCAACGTGCCGTTCCTCATCGGGCTGGGCGCGACGGCGCTGCTCTTCACCGGAGCGGGCGCCTACTCGGTCGACGCGAAAGTGCTTGGCAGAACGATCTGGTCAGCGCGGGTCGTGCTCGGCTTGCTGGCGGTGGCTGTTGCCGCGGCCATTCTGACGTGGATCTCGCTGTACGGAATCAATCCGATCCACTTCAGCGCGCCGACCAGCTAAGACTCTTCTAAGAAGCCCCGACCTGGGCGGAACCTACCCGGCGGTAAGAATTGCCACAGTTTTCCGAATCGTGACTCAATGATTCCTTAATGGCGATGGTTACTCTTCAGTACATGTGGATCGACGACACCAGTGCTGATGTCATCAAGGTTGACTTCGAGGCGCTCTACCACGGCGATTTCTTGGTAGAGGGCGACACCTCGGAGCAGCTCGACGAAGAGCAGCTGCCCACCGCGGTTTGATCAGACGCCCGCCCACCGGCGGGCGTTTTTTCGCGCCCCCGTGCCCGCCTCGGGCACCTCTTCGCTGATTCCTGTGCTGAAAAAATTCCGTCTTAAGCGACGTTCTCTTCCTGCTCGGACTCGAGCATTCCGCTGAGCCTGCCGGTGATGATCTCCTCGGCGTCCGCCACAATGCGTGCCACCAGGTCGGCGCACGTGGGAATGTCGTTGATCAGACCCATCGCGGTGCCCACCGACCAGATGCCGGCATCGAGATCGCCCACTTCATAGACCTTGACGCCGCGCGAACCCGCGACCAGATCCTTGACGTCTTCGAACTGTCCGCCACGGTTGAGGATCTCCACGACCTCACGCGACACCGCGTTGCTCGCGACGCGTGCGGTGTTGCGCAGCGGCCGGAAGATCATCTCGGTGTCGAGCTCGCTGCCCGCCACGATCGCTTCCTTGACGTTCTGATGAATTGCCGACTCGACGGTGCACATGAACCGGCTGCCCATGTTGATGCCGTCGGCGCCCAGCGCGAGCGCAGCCACCAGACCGCGACCGTCGGCGAATCCGCCCGACGCGATCATCGGGATCTCGATCTTCGTCGCCGCCGCGGGAATCAGCACCAGGCCCGGAATGTCGTCCTCACCGGGATGGCCGGCGCATTCGAATCCGTCGATGCTGATGCCGTCCACCCCGAGACTCTGAGCCTTGACCGCGTGCCGAACCGAAGTGCACTTGTGCAGCACCTTTATCCCGTTGTCGTGGAACATCGGCAGATGCGGTGCGGGGTTGGACCCCGCGGTCTCGACAATCTTGATGCCCGCGTCGACGATCACCTGGCGGTACTCGTCGTACGGCGGCGGGTTGATGGTCGGCAGAATCGTCAGGTTCACACCGAACGGCTTGTCGGTCAGGTCGCGGCACTTGGCGATCTCGTTGGCGAGGTCAGCCGGCGTGGGCTGCGTCAGCGCGGTGATAAATCCGAGGGCACCGGCATTCGCGACGGCCGCAACGAGTTCGGCGCGGCCGACCCACTGCATACCGCCCTGCACGACGGGGTGCTCGACCCCGAATGTCTCGGTGAACTTGGTGTTTATCGTCATCGGTGCTCTTCTCTCTTCGCGCAAGCGCTCATCGGTGCTCTTCTCTCTTCGCGCAAGCGCTCATCGGTGCTCTTCTCTCTTCGCGCAAGCGCTCATCGGGGAGCCATCCTGATCGCACCGTCGAGGCGAATCACTTCGCCGTTGAGCATCGGGTTCTCGACGATGTGCACCGCCAGCGCGCCGTACTCATCGGGATCACCCAGTCGCGCCGGATGCGGCACCTGCTTGCCCAGCGAGGCCTGCGCCTCCTCGGGCAGCGAGCCCAGCAGCGGGGTCTTGAACAGACCTGGCGCGATGGTGCACACACGGATCAGCTCACGCGACAGGTCGCGGGCGATCGGCAGCGTCATTCCGACGACCCCGCCCTTGGAAGCGGAGTACGCGGCCTGGCCGATCTGACCTTCGAACGCCGCCACCGATGCGGTGTTGATGATGACGCCGCGTTCCTCACCCAGAGGCTCGGTGCGGGCGATGCGCTCGGCCGACAGCCGCAGCACGTTGAACGTGCCGATCAGGTTGACCTCGACGACCTTCTTGAAGGCGTCCAGCGGGAACGGGCCGTCCTTGCTCAGCGTCTTGGCGGCGTTACCGATGCCCGCGCAGTTCACGTTGATCCGGAGCGGGCCCATCGACTCGGCGACGTCGAGCGCCTTACCCACCGCGGCCTCGTCGGTGACGTTCGTCTCGACGAACTTGGCCCGGTCACCGAGTTCGGCGACGGCCTCTTCACCGCGCAGGTCGATCACCACGACGGATGCGCCCCTGTCGAGCAGCCGCTTCGTGGTGGCCAGACCGAGCCCGGAGGCACCTCCGGTGACGACGGCTACGGCGTCTTTGATCTCCACTGAAATGTATTCCTTTCGTTTAAACCCAGTCTCGGAGTACGGCTTCGGTGTCGGCGCCCGCCTGTCCCGGCGGCGTCGGAGTCGTGGTCGCGCTGCGCGAGAACCGCGGCGCCGGCATCGGCTGCAGGTAGCCGCCGGGCGCCGAATCGTCGCGATAGAAGGTGTCACGCTCGGTGATGTGCGGTTCGGATTCGACCTCGCCGAACGACAGCACCGGCGTCACACACGCATCGCTGCCGGCGAACACCTTGGTCCAGTGATCGCGGTCCTTGGCGGCGACGGCCTCGGTGATCGCGGCGCGCAGCTCGGGCCAGCGGCTCATGTCGTTCTGGTCGGGCAGATCGGCACCGTCGAGGCCCAGCCCCTTGATCGCTTCGGCGTAGAACTGCGGTTCGATCGCGCCGATCGCGATGTGCTTACCGTCCGCGCACGTATAAGTGTCGTAGTACGGGGCGCCGCCGTCGAGCATGTTGACCCCACGCTCGTCTGACCACATGCCGTCCTGGCGGAAGCCCCAGATCATCTGCGCCAGAACGCTGGACCCGTCGACCATGGCGGCGTCGACCACCTGCCCCTTGCCCGAGGTCTGCCGCTCCCACAGTGCCGACAGGATCCCGACGAGCAGGAACATCGACCCGCCGCCGAAGTCGCCGGTCAGGTTCAGCGGCGGCACCGGCCGTTCACCGGCGCGCCCGATCGAATGCAGCACGCCGTTGAGAGAGATGTAGTTGATGTCGTGGCCGGCCTGCAGCCGCCGTGGTCCGGTCTGGCCCCACCCCGTCATGCGGCCGTAGACCAACCGCTCGTTGACCTTGGCGCAATCCTCCGGGCCCAGGCCCAGCCGCTCGGTGACACCGGGGCGCAGTCCCTCGATGAGGACGTCGGCCTTGGCGACGAGCTTCAGTACGAGCTCGCGGCCCTCGTCGGACTTCAGATCCGCGGTCACCGAACGGCGATTGCGCAACGCGGTTTCGCGTCTGGAACTGGGGATGCCGCCGAGCTTGCCGGGCCGATCGATGCGCACGACGTCGGCGCCGAGGTCGCCGAGGATCATCGCGGCGTGCGGGCCGGGGCCGATACTGGCCAGTTCGATGACGCGCAATCCGTGAAGTGGTCCCGCCATGCCCTGAAAACCGCCCTTCGTCCAACAACACCGTCGACGCCGACATAGCTTACTTGTATAACCAAGTGGTTCAGTCCTAGGGTGCAGCCATGACAACCGTCAACTCGGACGCGCAGACCTACACGGGTATCGATGACCTGGCCGTTGAGCTTGCCGACGGTGTCCTTTCGGTGACCATGAACCGGCCCGACAGCCTCAACTCGCTGACCGCCGCGATGTTCCGGACCATGTCCTCGACCCTGGCGCAGGCCGCCTCCGATCCACGGGTGAAGGTCGTGCGCCTTGGCGGTGCGGGCCGCGGCTTCTCATCAGGTGCAGGCATCAGCGACGAGGACCAGGCGCAGAAGGGGGTCGACGGCCCGGCCTCGGTTCTGGACGCCGCCAACGACGCCGTGCGGTCGATCGTGAACCTGCCACAACCGGTGGTTGCTGTCGTGCAGGGGCCGTGCGCGGGTGTCGGCGCCTCGTTGGCGCTGGCGTCCGATGTCGTATTGGCTTCGGAGAAGGCGTTTTTCATGCTGGCCTTCACCAAGATCGGGTTGATGCCCGACGGTGGCGCCTCGGCCTTGATCGCCGCGGCCGTGGGCCGCATCCGCGCCATGCGGATGGCGTTGATGGCTGAACGGATCAGCGCCGCCGAGGCCTACGACTGGGGTCTTGTCACCGCGGTGCATCCGGCCGACGTCTTCGACGCAGAGGTCGACAAGGTGATCTCCGCGCTGTTAAACGGTCCTGCGGTATCGCTGCGCAAGACCAAACACGCCATCAACGCCGCGACGCTGACCGAGTTCGAGCCCGCGATCGGTCGCGAAACCGAGGGCCAGATGACCCTGCTCGTCTCGCACGACTTCCGCGAAGGCGCACGCGCGTTCCAGGACCGTCGGAAGCCGAACTTCACCGATAGTTAGTGTCACCCCCACCGCGAAAATCGTTGGACGCCGCCACGGTTGATCGGCGACCATCGATCGGTGAGTACGGAGTTCGACATTCCGCAGCCGGTGCGCGACGCCGGTGGCTGGCGGGTGCTCGCACCGTTCCGGATTCGCGAGTACCGCCTGCTGATCGCGGCGGTGTCGCTGTCCATCTTCGCCGACGGCATGTTCGCGGTCGTCCTCGCGCTTCAGGTCATCGAACTGGACAACAATCCCGTGTCGTTGTCGATCGTGATGACCTGCTTCGGCGCGGCCTTCGTCGCGTTCGTCCTGGTCGGCGGGATCGCCGCGGACCGGATCAACCAGCGATCGATCATCATCGGCGTCGAGACCGTGAACGTGGTCGCTGCATCGGCAATCGCGGTGCTGGGAATGATTGGCGCCCTGCAGATCTGGCATCTGGCGCTGGGCGCAACGGCCATGGGGACCGCTGCCGCGTTCTTCTTCCCGGCCTACAGCGCGATCCTGCCGAGGATTCTGCCCGCCGAACAGCTGCTGGCCGCCAACGGCGTCGAAGGTGTGGTGCGCCCGGTGTTCCAGCGTGCCGTCGGCCCCGCCGTCGCGGGCCTGCTGGTGGGTGCGACGTTTCCCGCGGCGGGTTCCGTCGTGGTGGCGGTGTTGTTCACTATCGGCCTCGTATTGCTGGTCGCGACGAGGGCGACCACGAGAGCGGCTGTCGACGAGAGCGACGTCGAACGCGCACATGTGTTGCGCGATCTGCGGGACGGTTTCGTGTTCATGCTCCGCACCCCGTGGCTGCTGTGGACCCTGCTGTTCGCGAGCGTGTTCGTGCTCGTGGTGCTCGGCCCGATCGAGGTGCTGCTGCCGTTCATCGCCGACGACCGGTTCGACGATGGCGCCAGGATGTACGGATTCATTCTGGCGTTCTTCGGGATGGGCAGTGCGCTTGGCGCGCTTGCGGTCTCATGGGGACGGCTGCCACGCCGCTATCTGACGGTGATGATGGCGATGTGGGGTGTCGGCTCGGTCCCGCTGGTGATCATCGGCTTCACGTCGTCATTTTCGTTGATGGCGCTCGCGACGTTCGTCGTCGGCGTCACTGACGGCGCCGGCATGGTCATTTGGGGCACGCTGCTGCAACGCCGCGTCCCCACCGAGATGCTGGGCAGGGTGTCGAGCCTTGACTTCTTCGTCTCGCTGGCGTTCATGCCGGTGTCGTTCGCGATCGTCGGCCCGCTGTCGAAAGTCGTTTCGATGCAGGCGATCTTCCTGGTGGCCGGGATCGCTCCGGTGGTCTTGGCGGCGGTCGCGATGTATGCGGCGAAGATGCGACACGACGAGCTGGCGCATCCGCTCCGTTAGACGCCGAACATCGGGGGCAGTGCGAGCACCATGACCAGACCCCAGAAGAAGTGGGTCAGCATCGGTGCGAGCACTCCCCCGGTGACCCGGCGCTCGTAGGCACACACCGTGCCGAGAATGATCGCCGCGAAACCCAGCATCGGGTTACCGGTCGCAACGCCGGTCGCGATCACATAGAACACCGTTGAAACCAGCACCGGGCGAAAGCGTCCCAGCGCGGTGTAGAGAGCGCCGCGGAAGAACATCTCCTCGGCGACCCCGTTGACGACCGTGATGAACGTGATCAGGAGCAGGGGCCCGTAGTCGGCGTACTCCAGCACGCGGGTGATGTAGTCGCGCAACGGCGGAATCTCGCGGGCGATCAATCCTCCGACGATGAAGATGCCGCCGAGCAGCAGACCTATCGCTGTGCCGGTGAGCCACGGGCGTTGGTTGCGGCCGCGGAACCGAATGCACCCGAGATGCAACGGTCCGGACAACAACGAGCCGACCGCCCACACCCCGGCCAGTGCCAGCGTCAGCCAGTAGAACGAGGCGTCTCCCGGCGGGAGGGCCAGCGAGTACCCAAGCAGCACAGCGCCGATGACCAACACGATCGCGACGACGATGCGCCGGCGGCGGATCAGGGTGGGTGGCTCATGGTGCGGAACCGGACACGAGCCGACGATGTCCCTGGCCTCGGCCAGCCATCGCGGCCGAGTGGCAGTGGGTGGGGTCACGCCGACTTCGCCTTCGGGACAAGGCCGATCGCGGTGTCCAGACCGGTCCGCACCGCAGCGGCGACGGGTCCTGGCACGACGCCGAGCAGGCCCAGCGCCGGTCGCGCGAACGACGGCGTGATGTAGCTGGCCAGTTGGCGAATGCGGAACGTGTCGCCGCCCGCCCACGACGGATCGGTGTCAGCCAGATGGTGCGGGTCAGCGAGCGCGTCGACAGGCTGCGGTTTGCGGCTCTGGAGAGCCCTGGTGATGGCCTCGTCAATCCCGACGAGGCCATCGGGCGGGTCGGGCACCAAGTCACGAAGGCCGTTGCCGGAGGCCATCATCGGGTGATCGAGCGACTCCACGAGATCCGACGCCAGGCCGCCCGGCACCGGCAGCACCGCCGATGTCACCAACGACACCAGCCCGGTATCCACGCCGTTGACCGGCACTTCGGCCCGCCATTTGCCGGAGATGCGTGCGCACGCGCGGAGCAGGTCAGCGTAGGAGGACGTCTCCGGACCGGAGATGTCGTACGCCCCGGCAGGAACCTTCTCGTCCGCGGCGGCGACCAGGTAATAGAGGACATCCTGTATGGAGATGGGGTCGATCGGATTGACCGACCACGCCGGCATCGGCGTCAGCGGAAAACGGTCGGTGACATAGCGCAACATCTCGAACGACGTCGAACCCGATCCGATGATCATCGCCGCACCCAGCCAGACGACGTCCGGACCCCCCTCCACATCGAGCGCCTCCGCGACTTCGGCGCGGCTGCTCAGATGCTCGGAGAGATTGTCCCCGTCGGGCACGAAGCCGCCCAGGTACACGATCCGGCGCACGCCGGCGTTCTTGGCTTCGTTCGCCACGTTTGCCGCCGCGCGGTTGTCTGCCTCGCGGAAGCCCGCCTGGCCGATCCCGTGCACCAGGTAGTAGACGACGTCGACGGGCCCCGCGACGGCGAAGGCATGCCGCGCCGACTCCTGGTTGTGCGCGTCCAGCGCCACGCCCTTGACACGGTCGTGCCAGCCGAACTTGGCGAGCCGAGCAGGGTTCCGGGTGGCGGCGACGACGTCGTGGCCCTCCTCCAGCAGGGCCGTGACGAGCCGTGATCCGACATAGCCGGTGGCCCCGGTGACCAGGATTCGCAGTTTGCTCACCGTACGGCTGTACCCGAAGCGAGCTGGATCGGAACCTTGTCGCGCTCAGCTGTTGCCCGCATCACGATGCAGTTCGATGAGCGCCTGGTATACCTGCGCGTTGTGCCGGTTGTGCGCCACTTCGGCGTCGCTGAGGTCGCGCCGCACCTTGCCGGGCACGCCGGCCACCAGCGACCGGGGCGGTACGACGAAACCCTGCGGCACCAGCGCGCTGGCGGCGATCAGCGACCCAGCGCCGATCCTGGCGCCGTTGAGGATCACGGCTCCCATCCCGATGAGGCAGCCGTCCTCGACCTCACAGCCGTGCAGCACGGCGTTGTGCCCGACGCTGACGTTGGCGCCTATGCTCACCGGAAATCCGGGGTCGACGTGAATGGTCACGCCGTCTTGGATATTGGTGCCCGCACCGATCTCGATCGGTTCGGCCTCGGCCCGCAGAGTCGCGCCGTACCAGACGCTGACCCACGCGCTCAGGGCCACCTGACCGATCAGGCTCGCGTTCGGCGCGACCCAGCTCTCGGCGTGAAGCGACGGCGCACGGCCGCGGATGGGGACGATCAGCGGCTCAGGCATGCGCGTCATCGTATTCACCGTGACATATTGACAAGGTGGCCAGTACCCCGACCGCGCTCGAAGTCGTTGACGGCGTCGACCTGACCGGCAAAGTCTGCGTCGTCACCGGAGCCTCGGCAGGATTGGGCAGGGAAGCGGCCAGGGCGCTCGCCACGACCGGCGCACACGTCATCCTCGCGGCGCGCAATCCGTCGGCACTCGCCGAGACTCAGGCGTGGATTCGGGACGAGGTCCCAGCGGCGGTGACATCGACGGTCCCGCTGGACCTCACCTCGTTGGCGGACGTGAAGGCGGCTGCCGCTGAGATCGGTGCGATCACGACGACGATCCACGTGCTGATGAACAACGCCGGAGTGATGTTCACCCCGTTCGGCCGGACTGCTGACGGATTCGAAATGCAATTCGGCACAAATCATCTCGGGCATTTCGAGTTGACAAGGTTGTTGGTGCCACTTCTCAGTGCCGCCGGTGGTGCTCGCATCGTTAACCTGTCGTCGGACGGGCATCGGCTGAGCGACGTCGACCTCGACGATCCGAACTGGCAGCATCGCACGTACGACAAGTTCGCCGCCTACGGCGCATCCAAGACCGCGAACATCCTCCACACGGTCGAACTCGACCGGCGGTTGCGCGATCACGGCATCCGGGCCTACGCCGTGCACCCGGGCGTCGTCGCGACATCGCTCGCGCGGCACATGTCCCGCGACGACTTCACTGCCCTGACGAAGTTCGTGCCGTCGGACCCCGGCCAGGAAAAGGTCGACGTGCGCCGTGATTTCACGATGCCCGAGCACGGGGCGGCGACGCAGGTGTGGGCCTCGGTCAGCAGCGATCTCGCGGACGTCGGCTCGGTGTACCTCGCAGACTGCCGAATTCAAGATGACCCAGCACCGTACGCGATGGACCCCGATCATGCGCTGCGCTTGTGGGAGGTCTCGGAGGACCTCTGTGCCGTCGCGAGTAGTGGACACTGAGACACATGGCTGACGTCGTCCACCTGAGGTCGTACGACGACCGCAGACGCGACGACGAGGTGACACGCGACGTGCTGCGCGCGACAGTCGAACTGCTTCGGGAGGTGCCGTACGCCGGTGTCACCATGCGCGCGATCGCACATCGCGCGGACGTGTCCGTCGGCACCCTGCGTGAGCACTTCTGGTCGAAGGACGCGATCGTCGCCGAGATCTACCTCGACCGGCTGCGGGCGGTGCCGCTCGACGTCGACGTCGACCTGGGTGCCCAGGAGCGGATCGTCGCCCAGTTCTCAGCGCTGGTCATGCTGTTGGCCGACGAACCCGCGCTCGCGGCGGCATGTTCGGCCGCGCTCGTCTGCGGCGATCTCTCCGTCCGGTCCGTTCGCGAGCGCATTCACGCCGAATACCACCGCCGGGTGCGCACCATGTTGCGATCGGGCGCGTGGCCCGAGATCACCGAAACGCTGGAGTTCGGTCTCGTCGGCGCGCTGGTGCACGCGAGTTGCGGTGGCCCCACCTTCCAGGAGGCCGCCGACGACCTCGCGAATGTGGTGGCGGCGGTACTGCCCGACGGCGGCTGAGTGCCTTGATAGGCGTGCGCTAACTCAACGGCGACATCCCCACCCGCACGTCATCCCGGCTGGCCTGCTGGCGGCCATCGGGATTCCGGATGTCGCCGGCACGGGGCGCAGGCTGGCTGCGTGACCTGCTAGGCGACTACGACCGCGTTCTACCTCAAGGGGGCCTCTGCTTCATCGCGGCGGGCCTGTGTGGCAAGATCCGCAAAGCGCAGGTCAGAGTACCTGCAAGGTGAGTTCTTCGCCGACTCCACTTTGGCGATGCCCTGCCACGGGCCTTAACATGCCATGCGACTGGAAGACTTGAGGAGCACTACGTGAAGACCCGCACCAGCAAGGCCATTGGAGCCACCGCCGGAATCGCCGCGATCGCGCTGTCGGTCCCGCTTGCCGTGAACGCCTACGCACAGCCGTCCACCGAGCAGGAGCCCGCACCCAAGCTCGAGATTCCCGATCCCCAGGGCCCGGGCTGCGACGCCCTGAAGACCGCGCTGCCCGACTGGAAGTCGCTCACCGAGACACCGGTGGGGGCCGCGCTGCAGGCAATCCCGGATGCCAGCACGTTCTACTCGGCGATCTCGGGCGGCTTCAACCCCGCGGTCAACATTGTGCCGGTTCTCGAGAACGGGCCGTACGTGGTCTTCGCGCCGACGAACGAGGCGTTCGCCAAACTGCCTCCCGCACAGCTCGACGCACTCAAGGCCGATCCGGCCGCGCTGAGCGACCTGGTCTACTACCACGACTTCCTCGGCCTGCTCGGCAACGAGGACGTCAAGGGGCAGCGGCCCACCCAGCAGGGCGCCGAGGTCAAGGTCGACGGCAAGGGTGGCGACATCAAGGTCAACGACACCGCCAAGTTGGTCTGCGGCGCGATCTTCGCCAAGAACGCGCGGATCTACCTGATCGACACCGTGCTCGACCCCAAGACGCCGCCGGAGGCGATCACACCGTCGGCGACGTCGACCACGTCGAGCACCACGACGACCACCACTACGAGCGCGGCACCGACGACGGCGCCGACGCCCGCCGCTGAAGCCCCGGCTGAGCCGATGCCCGCGGCGGACGCGCCGATCGGCTAGACAGCAGCGGATCGGGCGCGCTCACGCACCGTCACGGTCGGTAAGCCCGCCCAATTCGCCCTAGAGGCCCAGGTCGCGGCCGATGATCTCTTTCATGATCTCGGTCGTACCGCCGAAGATCGTCTGGATGCGTCCGTCGACGTAGTCGCGCGCGACGCGGTACTCCAGCATGTAGCCATAGCCGCCGTGCAACTGCACGCACTGGTCGACGATCTTCTTGGCCGTCTCGGTGGCGAACCACTTCGCCTTGGCCGCCTCGACCGCGCTCAGCTCACCGTCGACGACACCCTGCAGGCACCGGTCGATGTAGGTCTCGGTGACCTCGAGTTCGGTGTCCATCTCAGCGAGCAGGAAACGGTTGTGCTGGAAGCTGCCGATCGGCTGGCCGAACGCCTTGCGATCTTTGGCGTATTGCAGTGTCTGACGCCAGGTTTCGCGCGCACCGGCGATCGCGGTGATGGCGATCGAGAGCCGCTCAGAGGGCAGGTTGGTCATCAGGTGGTAGAAGCCGCGCCCCTCCTTGCCGAGCAGATTGGCATTCGGCACGCGGACGTTCTCGAAGTGCAGTTCCGAGGTGTCCTGCGCATGCAGGCCCATCTTGTCGAGTTTGCGTCCGCGGGTGAAGCCCTCCATGCCGCGCTCGACGACGAGCAGCGAGAAGCCCTTGTGGCCCGCTTCGGGATCGGTACGGCACACCACGACCACGAGGTCGCTGTTGATGCCCGACGAGATGAATGTCTTGGAGCCGTTGACAATCCAGTCGTCGCCGTCGCGCACGGCCGAGGTGCGGATGCCGGCGAGGTCGCTACCTGCGCCCGGTTCGGTCATCGCGACCGCGATGATCAATTCCCCGCTGGCGATGCCGGGCAGCCATCGCTTCTTCTGCTCGTCGTTGCTCAGGTCCTTGAAATACGGCCCGACGACGTCGTTGTGCAGACTCAGCGCGGGCGCGGGCACACCGGCCTTGGCGATCTCCTCATCGATGATCGCGTTGAAGCGGAAGTCGTCGGTGCCGCCGCCGCCGAACTCCTCGGGCATGTTGAACCCGATCAGTCCGTGCTTGCCGGCGGCCACGTACGCCGACCGGTCGACGATGCGGTCGGCCTCCCACTTCTCAGCGTTGGGGACGAGTTCGCTTTCGATGTAGCCGCGGACCGTGTCGCGGAAGGCCTCGTGCTCGGCTTCGTAAATCGTGCGCTTCACTTGATTTCTCCTACTTGGCTTTCCAGACGGGTTGACGTTTCTGGGCGAAGGCCAATGGGCCTTCCTTGGCATCCTCGGAACGAATCACGGTGCCGATCTCGCGCATGGTCCTGCTCCAGCCGGGTTCGTCTCCGGCGATCACTCCGTCGTCGACGCCCATCGCGACCCGCTTGCTCGCCCAGACCGCAAGCGGCGCATTACAGGTGATGCGTTCGGCGAGTGCGAGTGCCGCCTCGACAGCGGTTCCATCAGGCACGACCTGATTGATCAGCCCCCATTTCAGCGCGTCGGCGGAACTCATCGGCTCGCCGGTGAAGAGCAGCTCCATCGCGACCTTGCGCGGTAGGTGGTCGACGATCCGGAAGACGCCACCGGCGGCGGCGATCAGACCCCGCTTGACTTCAGGCAGGCCGAACTTGGCCCGCTCCTCTGCGACCACGAGATCGCTGGCGAGGGCGAGTTCGGTTCCACCGCCCAACGCCGTGCCGTTGACGGCGGCGATCGTCGGCTTGTCGATGTAGTGGTGGACGTATCCCGCGAAACCCCATTCCCCGTGGTCGGGGTGGAACAGGTTCTCGCGGCGTGATATCGCCTTGAGATCGGCTCCGGCGCAAAAAGACTCACCTGCGCCGGTAATCACCACGGCGCGCACTTCCGGATCGTCCTGCGCGGCCTGCAGGGCGTCGCCCACCGCGACGCTCACCGCCTTGTTGACGGCGTTGCGCGCCTCCGGACGGTTGAGCGTGATGACGAGGACGTTGCCCCGCCGCTCCGCGAGAGCGGCCGGGGCCTCGACGTCAGCGGTCACAGCAGCTCGATGATCGTGGCGTTGGCCTGGCCGCCACCCTCGCACATCGTCTGCAGTCCGTACTGAATTCCCTTGTCCCGCATGTGATAGAGCATCGTGGTCATGATGCGCGCGCCCGAGCCGCCCAGGGGGTGGCCCAGCGCGATGGCACCGCCGTTGGGGTTGAGCTTCTTCTCATCGGCGCCGATGTCCTTGAGCCACGCCAGCGGCACCGGGGCGAACGCCTCGTTGACCTCGAACACGCCGATGTCTTCGAGCCGAAGGCCCGAGCGCTTCAGCGCCTTCTGCGTGGCGGGGATCGGGGCGGTCAGCATGATCACCGGATCGGAACCCGCCAGCGTGGCGGTGTGCACCTTGGCAAGCGGCTTGAGGCCCAACGACTTCGCCTTCTCCGCCGACATGAACAGGATGGCGGCCGATCCGTCGGAGATCTGGCTGGAGTTACCCGCGTGGATGACACCGTCTTCCTTGAACGCCGGCTTCAGACCCGCCATCTTCTCGATGGTGGTGCCGCGGCGGATGCCCTCGTCCTTGAGCACGGCATTACCGTCCTGGTCCTTGATGCCGACGATCTGATCATCGAATGCTCCGGAATCCTGTGCAGCCGCGGCCTTCTCATGGGAGTCCAACGAGTACTGATCGACCGTCGTGCGGTCGAAGCCCCACTGCTCGGCGATCATCTCGGCGCCGATGCCCTGGTTCGGGGTCTGGGAGTAGCGGTTGCGGAACGCTTCCGGGTAGGGGTGCCCGCCGTTGGCCAGCGAGGCGCCCATCGGCGTGCGTGACATCGACTCGACGCCGCCCGCGACCACGACGTCATAGTGTCCGGCAACCACACCGGCCGCTGCGAAGTGGATGGACTGCTGGCTCGACCCACACTGCCGGTCGACCGTCACACCCGGGACGCTTTCCGGCCAGCCCGCCGCCAGTACGGCGGTGCGCGCGATGTCGAGCGCCTGCTCACCGGCCTGCATGACACAACCCCAGATGACGTCGTCGACGATCTCCGGGTCAATGCCCGAGCGCTCGGCCAGACCATTGAGAACTTGGGCCGACAACTCGCCGGGGTGAACACCGGACAACCCGCCGTTGCGCTTGCCGACCGGCGACCGTACAGCCTCGACAATGACGGCTTCAGCCATGACCTATCTCCTTTGAAAGTCGTGTTCGTCCCCGAAGAGTAATCCCGAAGGTAGAGAACAAAGTTTACTAGGTCAACCTACTGGTTGGTAGGGTGGGCCTCAGACGGACATCCCTCGGTCAATGAATTCACATGGTTTACTGAGTTGTATAGCTGGTGATCCGCCCGGCAGCAATCTTTTGGGAGTGGGAGTGGCACGGAGTACACCGCTGGCGCCGATGATCGGCCCGGACGGCGTCGGCGGAGGCACGGCGGTCCGATCGCCGAAGACCGCCGAACTCGTCGCCGGGACGTTGCGGCGCATGGTGGTCGACGGCCAGCTCAAAGACGGCGATTTCCTTCCCAACGAAGCAGAGCTGATGGCCCACTTCGGAGTCAGCCGGCCGACGCTGCGCGAAGCGGTACGGGTGCTGGAATCCGAACGCCTCGTGGAGGTGCGTCGCGGCTCGCGCACCGGTGCCCGCGTTCGTGTGCCCGGCCCCGAGATCGTCGCTCGTCCCGCGGGACTGTTGCTCGAACTGTCGGGCGCCACGATCGCCGACCTGATGACGGCCCGGGCGGGCATCGAACCGATGGCCGCGCGTCTGCTCGCGGAGTCCGGAACGCCGGAGGCCTTCGACGAGCTGGACCGCATGCTTGCCGACCACGTACCCGGTGGGTGGCCGGATCGACTCGCCGAGACGACGGGTGACTTCCACCAGCGGCTCGTCGAGCTGTCGGGAAACACGACATTGACGATCATCGCGGGCATGCTGCAGGAGATCACGGTGCGCCACACCGCGTTCGTCTTCAAGGAGGGCCGCGCGGTTTCCAAGGCGGATTTCGACAAGCTGATGCGGTCCTACCGCCGACTGATGCAGCTGTTGCGGTCGGGCGATGGTGCGGCGGCCGAGGCGCATTGGCGCAAACACCTCGACGTGGCGCGCAACCTGATGCTGGAGGGGCTCGAGGACGTCAAGGTCCGCGACGTCATGGGGTGAGGAGCTTGCGGATCACCCGCGACGTCATGGGGTGAGGAGCTTGCGGATCACCCGCTGCGGTCAGGGCGAGTGGTCTCCTCCGCTGACCAGGTCACGTGCACGGGAATGTCGTCGCTCCACGGCTGTCCGGTCACCATGTCGGAGACGTTCACGTAACCACGCTCGAACTCTCCCGTGGCAGCGTCGACCAGCCGGTATTCCTGGCGTTGCCGGTGGAATGGCTGTGCGTCGAGGATGATGACGCGTACCTCGCCGGGCTCGAAGTTGCACCGCCTCTGCATCGCGGTGATCAGCTGCTCGTTGTGCATATGGCCGTCGCCGAAGTTCCAGCCGATCGCGGTGCTGCACAGCCGCTCACCCTCGGTGATCACGTAGTCGTCCTGATTGCGACCGGCCAGCGCATTGTGCACGAGGGTCAGCAATGCCTTGCCGTGAGAGTTGAAGCCGCGGAAGGCATATCCCTTGTAGAGGTAGATCATCGCCTGCTCTGGACTGCCATAGACCTTCTCGAGCTGTGAGGCGGGCATGCTCGCGATGGCGACGAGCCCACGCTCGATCTTCTCGTTGGCCGACGGCTTGATGCACCACCACGACGTGTCCCAGTTTCCGGCGTAGTACCGCATCCCCGGCAGAAACGAGATCTTGCGCGGGAACAGGTTGCCGAGCACCACGATGGTGGCGAGCAACAGGAAGAGCACCACGGGCAGCGGTGTGGTTATATCGGAGAGTCCGACCTCTGCATGGCCGACGAAAAGCGTTATCACACAGAACATCATGAAGACGTTCCACTCCAACGGAACGCCCATCGGGATCGCCGACAGAATGCCGAAGTGGAAACACAGCATGATGAACGCCGCGATGTAGGTCGGCCAGCCGCCATGCGAGAACAGCAGCGCCAACGGGACCAGCATCTCGATCGCGGTGCTGAAGTGGGCGATGAACCGCGACACCGGACCGGGACGCAGATCGTCGGGGAAGCGCTCGAAGAACTTGCGCTTGAGCCACTTGGTCCGGATCAGCGGATTGTTCGACATCATCGTCGAGATCACGAATGGGAAGTGCTTGTTGAGCTTCGACGTGGCAGCGCCCATCCAGATCGCCACGCACACCAGCTTGGCGGCGATGATCATGTCGACTCCGTAACCCACGAACAGGAACGCCACGACGAAGGATCCGTAGACCTCGCCGCGGGCGGCCAGGAAGATCACCTTGTCACGCAGCCCTGCGACCGCCAGCAGGCCGAGAATTGTCCAGATCTGCCACATCGGCAGCACGCCGACGGTTGTGCCGAGCGCAGGGACCGGTCCGCTGCCGTCGGAGAACAGACCGATGACGAGCACCACCAGGAGGGCGGCGTAGAGCAGCACGTCGAAGGGGGTGCGGCTATCGCCCTTGGTCAGCGGTATGCGGTCAGGCCACGGTGGCAGCCGAATGGTGTTGGGCCGCAACCAGTACAGGATGGATCCCATCGGCGGGAAGAACCGGTTGTTCAGCGGACCGAATCCGCATCCGAGGCCGATGACCTCGAACAGCATGGTGTAGAGGACCACCTTCTGGAACACAATCGGTTCGGTCCACCATTCGGCTACATTGGTGAACCCGTCCACGCCCGTGGTGGCCAACGCGAACAGCCAGCCGCCGAGGATATAGAGCAGGATCTTGACGACGTAGAACAGGTGCATCACGACGGGGGTGCCGAAGCCCACTTCGGCCCAGTGCTGGGCCATCGGCCGTATCTTCTCGGAGCGTGAACCCTTGCTCCACTCGGCGAAGTCGACGACGGGCATGTCGGGCTTGAGAAATCCCATGGCCGAAAGACTAGAACGTGTTCTAGGTTTGCGGAATCAGTTTGTCTCCACTCGCAGAAGCTATGCGGCGTCCGCCTTGGCCGGCGGCCGGTAGAAGATGGCCAGCTGACCGATGCCTCCGGCCAGTCCAAGGCCCAGTGAGATGACCAGGCCCCACCAACCGTGCAGGTAGTCGTAGAGCGTCGAGGTGCTGAACAGAAGGTGGTCGAGGCTGAGCCGCCCCGCGCCGATCGTCGCGATACCGACCGCCGACGCCGCCAGGATCAGGTTGTACTCCCAGCCCTCCTTGACGATGAAGAAGCCGTTGGGGCGGTGCACAGTCCAGGCGGCCACCAGCATCAGTGCCACAAAGCCCGCTGCGGGGATGGGCGTGAGCAGTCCGACCGCCAGGCCGATACCCGCCGACATCTCAGTGGTCGCAGCGATCCTGGCGTGGAACATCCCCGGCTTCATCCCCATGCTGTCGAACCAGCCGGCAGTGCCCTTCAGTCCGCCCTTACCGAAGAACTTGTTGTAACCGTGCGCAGCCATGGTGAGACCGAGGACAACTCGCAGGATGAGGAGGCCGATGTCAGCAGCGGAGTCGTATGCAGTCATGCAACAAAATCTAGGGCATGTGTTAAGTCGCTGCCCAGCCCCCATCGACACTGAGGATGGTCCCGTGGATGTTCGCGGCGTCGGCACTGGCCAGGAAGGTGACGGCGGCGGCGAACTCTGCGGGCGTCGCCATCCGCCGTGAGGGTAGTCGTGCCGGCATCGGTCCGATGTGCCCGACGAACTCTGCGGCGCGTTCGGTCAAGGTAGGCCCCGGGTGCGCGACCGCGTTGAGGCGCACGCCCGACGGGCCGACGCCCAGGCGATCAGCGATTCGGGCGCGAGAAGGCCGGTCAGCAGGAATGCGGCAACGACGTCCACCGCAAATACTTCCTGTAGCTCACATTCGTCGATCTCGGCGACCGAAAAGCAGCGCTTCCTTGCGGCACGCCAGCCTAGGCAAGCGGCCCGACGGACGCGCGCACCCACCGATTATTCGTGGCATCTGAGGAACCGCGCGCTATCAGCCGGCCGGACATAGGCACAGCTCTATTACAAAGCCGACGACCGGCTGGTGCGCGGGTGTCTTAAGTCAGCGTGCTATTAGCAAGTGAACGGCGGCGCGCATTCGAACGTGACCGGAATTACGCACCCTGATGTCGTTCCGACCATCGTGGCGAGCATAAACGCAAGGACCAATTTGCGAATGAGCAGTGGCATTACAGATCCCCCTTCGTCCAGAACAACGATTTCTGCCGACTGGGCTGACTGTACGCCGCTGATCTGCATCCGCCGCCGAATTGGCAAATTCAGCGCGCCGCTTTTCAACGAGTTTCAAGATCAAGTAATGGCTTTCAAGATCAGATCCCGCGCAGTTATTGCCCTCCTGCAATTCGCAGTAAACGCCGACCAGAGAGTCGTCATCGACGCAACAAAATGCAATTGCATTGCAATTGTTTGCTCTGAATTCCGAACCGCTTTTCGTAGCGTTTGCTGCGATTCGCGCACTGACGCAAAGGCCGCCTTCAACTCGGCGGGCGAAGCATCCATCCGTTTACTTCGGCGTCAATACGTCATTCGCCATGTCTGCGCATCTGCGCACGTCAGCGCCGGAGCGCTGCCTCCAGTCGCTCGACGTAGGCGTCGATGTCGCCGATCGCAGAGTCCGCGGCGTGCACGCTGATCGCGATGGTGTCGCCAATGCCGTGCACACCATGGGCGAGTCCCATCATGGGAGACAATCCCGGGTAGCCCGCTGAGAGCGCCACGGGCGCCTCACCGAAGTGCAGATCGGCGGCGCCACGGTTGACGCTGGAGACGACGGTGTTGCCGGTGACGGTTGGCGAGCGCACCGCTGGATCGAATTGCTCAACACCCCAACGCAGTAGCGGAGCCGGGGTCGCGTCGAAGGCCAGACTGGCGGCGCGCATCGCGGGATGGGCGGCGCGGCGGCGGCGGCATGCGAGATCCTCGGCGATCCGCGTAGCCCGCTCGTCGAGTCCGAGTCCCGGGTACAGCCCGACACCGACGTTGCCGAAGTGGTTGTGAGCCCGACGCTCGCCGGTCTTGGCCATCGGCACCTCCGCACCCAGGGTCGACGGGTCGTCCCCGAGTTCGCGCAGGTGCTCCGACAACGCGGTCGACACCGCCGCGAGCACTCCCACCGAGACCGTCGGCCCCGGCAGCTGAGCGCGCTCACGAATCACCGTACGTATGCCCCGCAGACCATCGGGCCGCGCGTTGGTTCGCAAGGCAGGACATGAATCCGCCTGGGGTGGAACGCGTCCGGCTTCGGTGTCGCGTGCCAACTGTCCATGAGTACGCACGGCCCGATAGGTGCGCCACGGCAATGTCGCGGCGAGCAGGGGCCGCGGCGGCGTCACCGGCGGCACCGGTTCGTCCCTACCGAACATCCACGCCGCCAACGCCGACGAGCGGATACCGTCACCCACCACGTGGGTCGTCTGCAGCACCGCCACCGTTCCCACGCCACCGCCAGGCATCCCGTCCACCCCGCCGAAGACGTGCAACCGCCAGGTCATTGCCCTTGCGTCGAGTTGGTCATCACTCAGCCGGGCGACGGCGGCCAGACAGCCGGCCCAGCTGCTGTCGGCCAGCTCGTGCATCACGAACTGGCTGTCGTCGACGTCGTCGATGACCCACTGCGGATATCTCCACGCGCCGCGATCATCCACCCGCAACCTCAGCTCGCCGCTCCCCTGCGCCCGATCGCGCACCGTTCGCACCGCGCGATCGAGGTCAGACGGCACACCGGCGAATGCATAGAGCAGAAACTGGTCGTTCGGGATCTTTGCCGACAGCCAGAGGGTCTGTGCATCGACAGCAGACAGTCGATGGACCGCCATCGACTAGCCGATGAACTCGGCTATTCGACGGCCCACCACGTCGGGCTGGTCGAGTTGCAGGAAATGCCCGGCATGTTCGACGATCGCCACTTCGCTGCCGTCCGGCAGGATCTTCTCGACCCATTCCGCGTAATCGGCTGTGGCGCAGCCGTCGTCGCGGCCGTGCAAATACAGCGTCGGGATCCGCGGTGCGGCGAGCCAGTGCTCGTGCAGCTGCGCGTACTGCGCCGGAACTCTGGAATTGCGAACGACCGTCCGGTAGTACTTCAGCGCTGCGCGCCATCGATCGGGCGCCCCGATGGCGGCGTGTACGTAGCGCACATCCTCGTCCGCCTGGTAGTCGGGTGACCATTTCCGCCACAGCCGCGGCACGATCCAGTCGGTGGAATGCTCGGGCAACCAAGGCAATTGGAAGTACAGGATGTACCAGCTGCGCCGAAGCTGTGCGGGCAATGTCGCAACGAGGCGACCGACGTCGGAGGTTCCTCCGCCGGGCGGCCGGAACGATGCGCTCGGCGGCACCGACATGATGACCGCCTTCTCGAACGGACTGTCAGGCATTGCCGCCAGCCCCGTCGCCGCCATGGCGCCCCAATCGTGACCGACGATCACATCGCGGCCCGTCGCTCCGATGGTGTCGAGCACCCGCAGGGCGTCGTCCATCAACGCACCGATGTGGTGGCTGCCATCCTTCGGCAGTGACGACGGCGCATAGCCGCGCATGAACGGCGCGACCACCCGCCAGCCTGCGTCGACGAGCACCGGCGCGACGTTGCGCCACCCGTGGGCAGTGTCGGGAAAACCGTGCAGGCACAACGCGATCGGCGCATCTTCTGGCCCCCACGACAGCACACGCAACTGCACCGCCGGGGTCGCGACGTCGATCTGCTCGGGTTCGAGCATCAGACGGGTTCGAACTCCGAGATCAACCAGCGGCCGTCCACCTTGTCCAACGTCACGCGGACACTGGATGCGGTGTCGGACGGGAGGTCCTGCCCGACGACCACGGTCTGGTTGACGAACACCAGCACGACGGCGTGTTTCGGATCAGCGGAGACCGACGCAACAGCCGGAACGGACGCGACGGCGGAGATCTGCTTCTGCTGTGCCCCGGGTATTACCACATCGGTGATCAACGACGTGTAGGAATCGCGGAAATCACCGGTCAGCAGGTCGCGGGCGGCATTGAGTTGCTGATCGACGGTGTCGGGCTTGTACGACAACATCTTGATGGTGCTGTCCCTGGCCGCGTTCATCGATTCCAGTGCCGGAGAGGGGTTTTGGTCGGACACGGCGGGGGGCATGGCGCCGTAGTCGCTCGAGAGGTACTCCCACCTGGCGAACCCTGCCGCCAGCGCGAGCACCAGAGCGAGTCCGGGGAGCACACCGTAGGCGAGTACGCGCGGCCAGTTGACCTTCCGCTTGTCGGCTCCGGTTTCCTCGTCGGCGGCTTCGGCCTCCTCGATGTCGACAGCCTCGGCCTCTGCCGTGTCAGGCGTTTCGGTCACCTCGACATCGACGGTCTCGTCGGCCGTCGGTGCGGCCGCCTCGGCGGTCTCCGTGGGTTCCTCGGCCGTGGCCTGCTCGGTCACCTCGGCGGGGTCCTCCTCGCCCTTGGGTCGGCCGGCGGGCATCCGGTGTCTATTGCTCACGGCACGAACTCCACGTTCGACACTTTTGCGTCATCACCAACCTTCGTCACCGTCAGGCGCATTCGCCAGGCTCGTGGCTCCTGCTGGGGCGCACCCAGATTCGAGGTGTTGACGGTCACCGCCACCAACACTTTCGCCTCGTCGTTTGAAGCCGACTCCAGCCCTGCTTCTGAGATCGTGCCGACCGACTTCGACTGTGCCTGCTTCACGACCTCTACGAACGGCGCCGAGCGATTCTGGAAGTCGTCGTAGAAGGTGCCCGTCGCCGAGTCGAGCACACGCTGCACGTCCGCCTCGGCGTGCTCCCAGTCGATGGTCGTGAGATTGATCGCGCCCTGCCTGCCCACCTGGAGGAACAATTCGCGCTGCTTCTCGCCCTGGTATGCCTTGTACCCGCGATAACCTGACCAGCCAGTCAGCCCGGCGAGCGCGAGCACCACGACGAGCCCGGCGATCGTGGCCAGCCGAAGATGCGACATCGGCTTCTTCGGGGGCTTGGGCGCCGCCCCGTCGTCAGCCGGTTCGTCGGTCTCGGCAGCGGCCTCGGTCTCGTCAACAGCCTCGGTCTCATCGGCCTTGTCATCAGACTTGTCAGCCCTCTCGTCCGCAGCTTCGGCGGTCTTTTCGGCGGCCTCGGCGTCCGACGTGGTGTCGGCCTCCTTCGCGGCTGATTCGGGCTCGACGGCGCCGGAGGACTCCTCGGCGGCCGAAGACTCGGTCAGTTCCCCGTCGGGGGCAGCAGCATCGTCTGCCATGTTTGCTCCTCTGCGGCGCTTCGGGCCAGGTTGGACTGTGTGTACACACGTCCGTCCGGTCCAACGTACGTGCCTGTCGCCGGATCATATTCGGCGGCCGCTATCGGCGGCGGTGCCGGACCCTGCGGAGGAGCTGCTTCTGCAGGCGGAGTGCCGGGTGGCAGCTGGGGAATCGGCTGCCCGGAGAGCGTGCCGTTCGGATCGCCCTTCCAGTTGTAGCCGTCGTTGAGCGGCACATAGTTCTCGTCGCTCTCACACATCTTCACCGTGGGGGCGCGTTTGCCCGGCACGGTCACGCACGGCAGGTTGCGGGCACCGCGGACATTGAACGGCGCGTCCTGCGGGATACGGCAATACACATCGCCGGCAGGCCGGTCCGGATAGTCCTGGAGCGCGGGGACACGCTGCTGCTGGGTGGGGAGGAACCCGGTGGTGCACGGCGGCGGCAGATTCAGGTTGAGGTTCAGCGTCAGGTAGTCGCCCATGTAGTCCTGCTTGGTATTCGCCTTGGCGACGCCGATCGCCTGCGTCGTCGCAGTGCCCTGGGGGAACAACACCAACAGCTGTTCGAGGCTCGGCTGATAGGCGACAGCGACTTCGCCGATGCTGACCAGGTTGGCCAACACGATCGGCAACGTCGGCTGCAGGCGGTCGAACAGAGCCCGCACCTCTTCAGTTGCGCCGGGCCCCTTCTCGAGGATGCCGGCCACAGCGGGGTCCTGCGACTGCAGCTGATCGGTGATCGACGCCAGATTGGACGCCCACGCCTCGATCGCCCCACCGCTGTCGGTCTGCGAATCGAGGATCGGTTTCGACTGATCGATCAGCGTGGTCAAGGGGTCGAGATTCGCGCGGGCATCGATGGCCAGGTTCGTCCCGCCGTCCACCAACCGCGACAACTCAGGGCCGAGTCCGCCGACCGCGGTATACGCCTCGTCGACCGCCGTCTGCAGGTTCTCGCGGGGAATCGCGGCAAGACCGCGGTTCGTCGCATCCAGAACCGTGTTCACGTCGATGGGCACTCTCGCGCGATCCTGAGGGATGACGTCGCCGTTCTTCAACTTCGGACCGTCGCCGCTACGCGGTATCAGCTGCACGTAGAGCTCACCGACCGCGGACACGCTGTGCACCTCGGCCTCGAGATCGGCGGGTATCGGCACATCGGAGTCCAGCGAAAGATCAGCTGCCACACCGTTGTCGGTGAGGTTCACGCTCTTCACGATGCCGACCTGCGTCCCGCGATAGGTGACGTTTCCCCGCGAATAGAGCCCACCGGCTTCGGGCATCTCCAGGGTGACGCGGTACTGCCCGACACCCATCAGCGCGGGCAGTCGCATGTAGGACACGACCATGATGCCGAGCGCCACCACAGCCAGCACCGAGAAGATCAGCAGCTGGATGACGATCTGTCGAGTCAGTCGCATGTCACGGCCCCTGATCCCAGCGGTACGCCTCGAGCAACGGGTTGCCCCCCGGTGGCGGGACGTTATGGTTGCACGGGCTCGGCATCTGGCCGATGGTGCGACCCCAGAACAACTCCATCCACGTCAGATTGCACTCGAACCGTGTTCCGGTGAAGAAGCCTTGGTCGATGCGGCTCAATGTCATGTCGACGATCAACGACAGGTTCGCGTAGTCGCCCCGAATCCAGTTGGTCAGGGTCTCTTTCGGGAAGGGGAACGTCGGCAGGAAGCTCAGCGCGCGGGTGAGGGCGGGACCGGCGTTGGCCAGCGACTCCAGCACCGGTCCGAGATCTCTGAGCTCCTGGACCAGGGCCTCCTTCGTCTGATCGACGGAATCTGCGGCCAGCGCACTGAATCTGCCCAGTTGAACCAGCGCCTCGGAGAGGTTGTTGCGCTGATCCTTCAGCACCTCAAGCGCATCGGGGATGGTGCGTAAAGCCTTGTCCACCACCGGCTTCTGCTCGGCGATCTGGCCGACCAGATTGTTGAGGCTCTCATTGGCCTCGATGATGTCGCCCTTCTGATCGTTCACGTAACCGATGAAGACGTCGAGCTGTTCGATCAGGCTGCGCAGGTCGGCCTCCCGGCCGGTCCACGCGGTGCTGAATGCCTCGGTGATCTCCTGAACGTGGCCGATCCCGCCGCCGTTGAGCAGCAGCGCGACGGCGGCGAGCGTCTGCTCGGTGCTCGGGTAATTGCTCGCCGACTTCAACGGGATCAGCGAACCTTCGTGCAATCTGCCCTGCGGCGCCTCATCGGTCGGCGGCGCGAGTTCGATGTGCAGCGAACCCAACAAGCTGGTCTGTCCGAGCTTGGCCGTCGCATTGGCGGGCAGCGCGACGTTCTCGTTGAGTTCCATGGTGACCAAGGCATTCCAGCCCTGGCGCTCGATCTTGGTCACGTTGCCGACCGTGACATCGGCGACCCGGACCCGGGAATTGGGTTCGATGTTGTCGACATCGGGCATCTGCGCCTGAATCGTGAATGCGCCGGGGCCGCGCCCCTCGACCCCCGGCAGGGCAAACGAATTCAGCCCTTGCCAATTGGCGCACCCGGACACCACGACGGCGACCGCCAGCAGCCCGGCGACCCCGCGCAAACGCATGCTCATCACGAGGGCCCCGTTCCGTGCGGCACCATCAGGCCCTGCAGCCCGTCGGCGGGATTCGTCGCGACCACGGCCTCGGCAGGCAGCGGCGGTCCCGGCGGCGGGGGAGGCGCTGCGCCATCGGGCGCCGGGGGTGCCGGCGCACCGGGTGGCTGCGGCGGAATGTAGTTGGGCCGCATCCACTCTTCGCTGTAGGTGATCTCGTTCGGCCGCGCCTGGGCACCGATGAAGAGGTTCTGGCCGATCGGCGGGAAGTTGTACTGGCGGTTCTTGATGATCGGCGCGAGGTACTGCACGCACAGCTTCGCAGACTGCTCGGCGTTCAGCCGCGACGCCGCCTGTACCGCACCGCACAGGAAGCTGATCGGGTTGGCGAAGTTGTTCACCGCCAGGATGGCGCTGGCCCCGCCTTGCGCGGGCTGATACACGTTCACATAGTTCTGGAATGTGTTGGGCGCCACGTGCAGGAACTGTTTGACGTCATCGAGGCTGTCGTGCAGCGCCTGGGTGACTCCGGCCAGCTTGTCCGATGTGGTACCCAACGATTCGCGGTTGTCCGCGACGAACGTCTGCACCTCGCCGACGACGGCGTTGAGGTCCCGCACAGCGTCGGCGACCTCGTTGGGATCGTCGGCGAGCAGACCGGTCACCGAAGCCAGGTTCTGGTTGAGCTGGCGCATCAGCGTCGTGCTGTCCTGCAGCGCCGACACCAGGATCGACAGGTTCTTGATGGTCGAGAAGATGTCGGTGCTCTTGTCGCCGAGTGCGGAAAAGGCTTGCGACAGCTTGATGACGGTGTTGCGGATGTCGGCGCCCTGGCCGCGCAGATTGTCGGCCACGGTATTGATGACCGACCCCAAGGGACTGACCCCGCCGGGTTCCGTCGGCTGCAGTTCCTGAGCAAGTCGCTCCAATTGCTTTCGCAGCGTGTCCCATTCGACCGGTACCACGGTGCGCTCGCGTGGGATCACCGAGTTGTCGCGCATCGTGGGCCCGCTGGAGTACACCGGAGTCAGCTGTATCGCGCGGGAGGTCACCAGCGTCGGTGACAGGATGGCCGCGTTGGCCTCCGCGGGCACCTTGTACTTGTCGTCGTACCAGAACGTGATCTTGACCCGATCCGGTTGCGGCTCGATCTTTTCGATCCTGCCGACGTTCACGCCGAGGATCCGGACGTCGTCACCCTCGTAGATACCGTTGCTGTTCTCAAAGTACGCAACGACATTCGTGCGGTTGATGGTGTCACTGGTCCGCAGCAGTACGACGACACCCGCGACCAGCAGCACCACCAGCGCCGCCGCGACCCAGCTTCTACGCATGCGGTTCATCGGCCAGCCCCCACCGGATCCGAGTAAACCTCACCGGGCGCGGGCACCATCACCGGGCTCGGCGTCGGAACGGGGATCGACCCCAGTCCCGGCGGCGCGACGGCAGGCGGTCCAGGCGGCGGACCACCCGGCGGTCCCGGTGGAATCGGCGCGCGGTAGGGGTAGCAACCGGTCGGGCCGGGCAACGGAATTCCCGGAGGACCGCACCCTTGGTCACCCGGATTACCGGTGATGGCATCGGGCAGCTGAAGATTCGGCTCGCCCCCCTGGCCGGTCCGCGGATACGGGACCGGCATGGCGGGGACACCGGGTGTGCCGACCTGCGGGTCGGTGCGCTCGGACGGCAACAGCACGTTGGGGTCCAGGCCGAGGTCGGAGAAGGCGACGTCGATGAACGGCTGCAGGAACTGACCCGGCAGCAGGTTGGCGATGTAGTTCTTGAAGAACGGCCCCGACGACACCGACTCCCCCAGCGACATCGCGTAGCTGGTGAGCAGTTTCAGTCCCTTCTGCAGCCGCTCCTTGCGGTTGTCGAGGATTGTCAGCACGCCGTTGAGCTTGTCCAACGCGGGCCGCATCGTGTCGCGGTTCTCGGCGATGAATCCCTGCAGCTGTTGACTCAGGGCGGAGACGCTGCCTGCGATCTGGTCGATTGCGGCGCTTTGGTTTTGGAGTTCGGCCAGCAACGCGTTGGTGTCGCGGACCAGGGAGACGATCTGGCCGCTGCGTTCGGACAGCACCGCCGTCGACTTATTGGCGTTGGTGAGCAGTTCCCGCAACTGGGCATCGCGCTGGTTGAGGGTGTCGGAGAAGCGCGCCACGCCCTCGACCGCGACGCGGAGTTGGGGTGGGGTCTCGGAAAACGTGTCCGCGACGACCCGCAACGAATCGGATAGCTGGGTGGTGTCCAGCCCGCTGATCGTCGTCGCGAGTTCACCGAGAGCATCGGGCAGCTGGTACGGCGATGTCGTACGGTCACGCGGGATCGTGCCCTCCTGGCGACCGTCGCCCCGCGACATCACCTCGAGGATTTTCGCGCCCAGCAGGCCCTTGGTCTTGATCGCCGCCTCGGTGCGATCCCCCAGCGCGATGTCGTCGTCGATGGTGAACCGGACCAGCACTTGCTGCCCGTCGAGGTCGATCGACCGTACTTTGCCTACTTCGAACCCCGAAACCTGCACGCCCGCACCGGTTGTCAGACCACCGGCGTCGGCGAAATACGCCGAGTACTCCGTCGTCTGGTTGATGAACGGAATCCGGTCGTACTCCAGCGCAACCACCACGATGGCCGCGGTCAGGCCAAGCCCGATCGCCCCCATGACGAACGGGCTGCGCTCCGAGAAAGGCTTCATCGCGGCGCGCACCTCCCCGTCGGCTGTCCGGCGATCTTCACATACACCGGCTGACCACCCTTACCGTTGAGCTTGAGGATGATGTCGCACAGATAGAACGAGAAGAAATCACCGTAGATGCCCTGTCGGCTCAGTGCCTGATAGGCATCCGGAAGCGTATTGATCAGGTTGTCGAAGTAATCGTGGTCGGCCACCACGATCCCCGCCGCGCGGTCCGTCTCCTGAATGGTTTTCGCGAACGGAGGCCGGGCCTGGGACAGCAGATCCGCGACACTGCCCGCGGCGGCGTTTGTGTAGGCGAGCCCGTTGCTGATGTCGGTTCTGCGTTCCGCCAGACCCTGCACAAGTTCGGACAGCGAGTCGACAGCCTTTGCGAACTGGTCGCTTTGGTTCCCCAACGACCCGAGCACGGTGTTCAGGTTGACGATCACCTCTCCGATCAACTGATCGCGGTCGGCCAGCGTGTTGGTCAGCGCCGCAGTCTGTGTGAGGAATGAGCCGATCGTCGCGCCCTGCCCCTCGAAGGCCTGAATCAGCTGTCCGGACAACGCATTCACCTGGTCGGGGTCCAGCGCCGAGAACAGCGGTCGGAAGCCGCCGATGAGCGCGTCGAGATCCAGCGCCGGCGAAGTCCGGGCCAGTGGAATCGTGTCGCCGGGTTTGACTCTCGTCGTGCCGCCCGCGCCCTCCACCAGCGACAGGTAGCGGCCGCCGATGAGGTCGTCGTAACGGATCACCGCCCGGTTGCCGTCGGTGAGCACGACCGAATCGTTGGCGGTGAACTCGACCAGGGCGGTCGTGTCTCCCTGGATCGAGATCTTCTCGACCTGGCCGATCTCAACGCCTGCGATACGGACGAAATCGCCGTTCTCCAGTCCCGTCACGTTCAGGAATTCGGCCTTATAGGTATTGGTTTTCTCCCCGAAGCGCAACTGCCCGAACACCGCATACAACGCGAACACGCCGAGCAGACACACGGCCAGGAAGACGCCGAGACGCACGGCTGCGCTCTTCCAGTTGGCGGTCATTGCGGCGATCCTTTCTCGTCGTCGTGTCGATGGCGGTCGGTCATGGTCCGGGTGCGGCGAAGTGCGGCAACGGAACCGGTGGCAATGGTGTCGGTTGCTGGAACGCCGGCGCCTGCACGACGAACGGTTCCGATCCCGGCGTCGGACCCGGATCGCGCGGCGCCCCCGGCGGAGGTGCAGGCGGAAGGCCGGGCCACAACGGCGTTCCGTCCGGGGCGTACAGCTGAGCGCCGTAAGCCGGGGCGCCGGGATACGGGATCGGGCCGATCGCCGGGCCGCCGAACAGGTTGCGGATACTAGGCGGCTCGGGCACCGCGCGGGTCGTCGGAAGATAGTTGACGTAGCCGGGGAAGCCGATGCCCGGGTTGGGGCGCCAGTCGATTCCGGTTCCGAAGCCGGTGTTCGTCACGAGCTGGCGGACCGGCCAGTTCTTCTTCACGTCGGGCAGCGACCCGCAGCCCGGCTTTCCGCCCGGCCCCCCCTTGGCGCCGATGATCGGCAGGTGCCGCGGATAGGAGTACGGGTCGTCGCCGAGCGCGAGACCGGCGTCGAGGATGATCGACCGCCCGTTGCCGCCGGGGGCTTCATACCCGCCGTGGTCCAGTAGGTGCTTGGCGCCCAACAGCAGGCACGTGTATTCGGGGTTGTACTTGTACAACAGGTTGGTCGTCGGCTCCAGCACGTTGATGGCCTTGATCAGATCGGCCTGACTGGGTGCGAGCAGACTGATGCCGCTGTTGGAGAGTCCGATTGTGCCGAGCAGCAAGGCATCCAGGGCGTCGGCGTGGCTGGTGATGGTGACGCTGGTGGTGCTGGCCGCGTTCAGCGTCGTCAGAATGTCCTGAGCCGCAACGCTGTATGTGTCGCTGAATGCCTTGAGCGATTGCCAGTCGGCGCGAATGGTCTCGCTGCGCGGGTTGAGCGCCAGCAGCACCTGATTGGCATCGGTCGTCGCCTGGCCGATCCGGTCGCCCTTACCGCGGACTCCCTCCGCGAGCGCCGACAGCACACTGTTGAGCTTCGCCGGGTCGATCCGATCGAGCACGCCGACCACGTTCTCGAACACCGTGTTGACCTCGACGCTGACGTTGCGTGACACCAGAACCTGCCCGGCGCGCAGCCGCTGCGGGCTGGGGTCGCTCGGGTAGACGAGGTCGACGAACTTGGCGCCGAACACGGTGGTCGCGCGTATCTGCGCCTCGACATTGGCCGGGATGTGCTCGATCTGATCCGGATCGATCTCGAGCTGCAGTTTCACCGGCTCGGTACCACCCTGGATCGCGGCGACCCGCCCGACCTGGACTCCGCGCAGCTTGACCTTGGCGTCGGTCTCCATCACGAGGCCGGACCGGTCAGACGTCAGAGTGACCGGGACGTAGTTGCGTAGTGACCCCGTGAACAACGCGTACGTCAGCCAGATGACGGCGACGACGAACAGCACCAGGATCAGCGTCCACCACCCCGGGTGCAGACCCTCGTCATCTCTCGCGTCGGCCATGCGTCAGCCAGCCAGGTTGAAGTTGCCGGATTGCCCGTACACCGCGAGCGAGATCATCATCACCACGAATGCCGCCACGATCAGCGACGTGCGCACCGCCCGTCCGACGGCCTCCCCCACACCCGCGGGCCCGCCGCTGGCCGCGAAACCGTAATAGGTGTGGATCAGCATGATCACCACTGCCATCGCGATGCTCTGCACGAAGGACCAGACAAGGTCGGTGGGATTCAAGAATGTCCTGAAGTAATGGTCGTACACGCCGGTGGACTGACCGTAGATGACGGTGGTGCCGAACCGTGCGGCCCAGAACGACGCCAGCACGCCGACGCAGTACAACGGGATCACCACGACAAGGCCGGCCGTCACGCGGGTCGACGCAAGGTAGGCGACGCTGCGGATCCCCATCACCTCGAGCGCGTCGATTTCCTCGTTGATTCGCATGGCGCCGAGCTGCGCCGTCGCGCCCGCGCCGATGGTGGCCGCCAACGCGATGGCCGTCGTCGCCGGAGCGATCAGGCGGACGTTGAAGAAGGCCGACGCGAAGCCGGTCAGCGCTTCGACGCCGATCTCAGAGAAGTCGGTGTAGCCCTGCACCGCCACCAACGCGCCGGTGGTCACGGTCAGGAATCCGACGATCGCGACCGTTCCGCCGATCACCACCAGAGCACCGGTGCCCAGCCCCATCTGGGCGATGATCCGCATCAATTCGATGCGATAGTGGCTGAAGACGTAGGGGATGCTGGTCAGCGTCTTGCCGTAGAACTTTGTCTGCATGCCGACGTGATTCCAGGCCCCGACGTAGCCGTCGAGCCGCTTCGCCAGGCGCGGAAACCGGCGGTCGATCGGCCGACGGGTCCTCTCGATCGGTGCGCTGCTCACATCGTCACCCGCACTGCCACCGCGGTGGCGACAACGTTGATCGCGAACAGCGCCATGAAGGTGAAGACCACCGTCTCGTTGACAGCGTTGCCGACGCCCGCCGGACCGCCGCCGACGGAAATCCCTTTGTAGCAGGCGATCAGGCCCGCCGAGAGGCCGAACAGCGCGGCCTTGACCAGCGCGATCGTGACGTCGAGCGCGCCGATGATCAAGGTCAGGCCTGCCGCGAACGCACCCGGCGACACGTGCTGGATGTACACGCAGAAGAAGTATGCGCCCGCGAGCCCGACGAGGATCACGGTCGCCGACAGCGCGAGCGACACTAAGGTCGCGGCCAGCACGCGAGGAACCACAAGGGCCTGGATCGGGTCGACGCCCATCACCCGCAGAGCGTCGAGTTCCTCACGGATGGTGCGCGCGCCCAGGTCGGCGCACATGGCGGTGGCACCCGCGCCGGCGACGACAAGAACCGTGACGATCGGCCCGATCTGGCGCACCGTGCCCAATGCGGCGCCGGTGCCGGAGAAGTCGGCGGCACCGAACTCTCTGAGCAGGATGTTGAAGGTGAACGTCAACAGCACCGTGTAGGGGATCGTCAACATCAATGTCGGCACGATCGACACCCGCGCGACAAACCACGCCTGCGTGATGAATTCGCGCCATGCGAAGGGCGGCCTGAAGATCGCGACCAAGGTGTCGAGCGCCATCCCGTAGAAACCGCCGACAGCGCGGACCGGCTTGGCGAGGACATTGGAAGCCGCCACTAGCTACTTCCTTCCGCCGTAACAGGTCCGCTGCCTGCGCAGGTGCTGAGATTTTGGCAGAGGACTTCGACGCCGGTGACCGTAGCATCACCGACTTCAAGACCGCCAATAAGTCCACGGCTGAGGCGTTGTTGCCCCCGTAAAGCCATACGAAAGGCTACTTCCGGGACGCGATTTTGATGTTGTAACCGTCAAATCGACGATTACTTCGAGTTCGCGCTGACTGCGGCCTCCAAGTCGGCGATGACGATTCTGCGCATGCTGTGCATCGCCTGAGTCGCCGCGACAGCGCTGGTCGGATCCTGGAGCAGCTCGTATAGCCGGGCGGGCGCGACCTGCCAGCTCAGACCGAACCTGTCCTTGAGCCAGCCGCACTGCGACTCCACACCCCCGTCGGCCAAGCGCTCCCAGTAGTAGTCGATCTCGGCCTGGTCCGTGCAGCGGATCTCGAACGACACCGCCTCGGAAAACGGAAACTGCGGTCCCCCGTTGATCCCGATGAACCGCTGGCCATCCAGTACGAACGTGCCCCACGCGACGTCGCCGGGCGTCCCCGGTCCGGCATCGGTGAAGCGATGGAACTCCTCGATCGACGAGTTGGGGAAGATCGCGGTGTAGAACGCTGCGGCTTCGGAGAGATTGTTGTCGAACCACAGGCTGGGCGTAATCGTCGGCATATGAGAACTGACCGCGGTCGGATCACAAAGTCATCGCGGAGTGGCTCCCAGTGCTCGCAGCGCGAAATCCAGGATGAGGTTCTGGGCCCGCATCATCCCGTCCCCGTCCCCGTAGTGCTGGGACAGCATCACTCTGCTGACCACCGCGCTGATCGCGATCGCATCTTCCTCGGGTTTCGTCAGTGGAAACGCGCCATCCTCGCGGCCGCGGCGCAGAATCCTGACCAGCGAGCGCTCGCGGTCGGCGTGGGCTTTCTCACGCGTCTCCCGGTAACCCTTCGCCGCGCGCACTTCGTCGGAATCGATAACCGTGAAGTGCATTCGTGTCTCGTCGTCGTGAATCAGACCGAACATGCCCGAGATCCAGGCCCGCAGCTGGTCGACCGGGCCGCCCGCCGCCTCTGCGCAGATGCGGTCCAGGCGCTCGGACAACGCGTCGGTCTCCTCGCGCAACATCGCCAGAAACAGTTCGTCTTTGGACTCGAAGTGGCGGTAGAACGCGCGCGTCGACACCCCGGCGCGCTGCAGGATCGCCGCAACGGGGATCGCGCCGCTGTGCGGTTCGGACAGACAGCTGTAGGCCGCGCCGATGATGCAGCCACGATCGTCGACGCCGGTCTCTGGCTGCACGTACCAAATTGTATGGATTCAAAGTGTCGGCCGGGCCGAAGTTGGCGGCAAATTCCTGCTGGGTAACGTGACCTTTCGGGGCCAGCGGGAAGGACGTCCGTGAGTACGACAGGCAGCGAACCGCAGACAGTCAAGTTTCGCGGCAGCGAGGACATCACCCTGGTGGCCGACGAATGGAATCGCGGCGCATCAGATCCAGCTCGGCCGTCCATCTTGATGCTGCACGGGGGTGGCCAGAACAGGTTCTCGTGGAAGAACACCGGGCAGGTCCTGGCGGATCAGGGCCTGCATGTGGTGGCGCTGGACAGCCGCGGACACGGCGACAGCGACCGGGCGCCGAACGCCAACTACACGGTAGACGCACTACGGGACGACACCCTCGCCGTCATCGATCAGATCGGCCGTCCGGTGATCCTGATCGGCGCGAGCATGGGTGGAATGACGGGAATGCTCGTCATCGAGGCTGCCGGTCCGCAGCAGGTGACCAAACTCGTGCTCGTCGACGTGGTGCCGCACTACGAAAAGGACGGCAGCGCCCGCATCCGCGAGTTCATGGCGAGCGGTATCGACGGTTTCTCCTCACTCGATGAGGCGGCCGACGCAGTCGCGGCCTATCTGCCGTATCGGAAGAAGCCCCGCAGCCCCGAGGGACTGAAAAAGAATCTGCGCCTGCGGGACGGACGCTGGTACTGGCACTGGGATCCGGCGTTCTTGACTGCGCCGATGGACGATCCGTTCGTTCGGGTGGAGAAGTTGGAGCGGGCCGTCGTAGAGTCGACGATCCCGATCATGCTCATCCGCGGCAAGCTGTCCGACGTGGTCAGCGCCGAGGGAGTCAAGGACTTCCTCGACAAAGTGCCCCGCGCCGAGTTCGTCGAACTCTCCGACGCCGGGCATACTGCCGCCGGGGACGACAACGACGCGTTCTCCGAAGTCGTGGTCCAGTTCGTCTGCAAGTGACACTTGATCGCCGCACTGTCGGCTTCAACTTCCTCGCGGAGCCGGAGTTGCCCGCACCGCAGGTGAGCGAGGAGCAGGCCGAGCAGATTCTGCGCGAACACTTCGGATTGCGCGCCCACGCCAGATCGCTTGGTAGCCAGCAGGATCGCAATTTCATCGTGACGTCTGCAGACACCACGATCGCGGGGGTGTTGAAGATCGCGAACCCGGCGTTCAACGCAACCGAGCTGGACGCGCAGGATCTGGCGGCGGAGCTCATCGCCGCGGCCGAACCCGAGCTGCGAGTGGCGGTTCCACTTCCGAATGTCGCCGGTGAGAAGTGCACGGCCCTGACGGGTTTGGTGCAGGGTACGGCGTACGTCCGGTTGCTGCGCTATCTGCCGGGCGGGACGCTGATTCAGTCGGGCTACCTGTCCCCCACGGCGGTGGCCGGTCTCGGTGAGGTGGCGGGCCGGGTGAGCCGGGCGCTCGCCCGCTTCACCCATCCTGGGCTGGACCGGATTCTGCAATGGGATCTCCGATACGGCGCCGACGTTGTCTCCGAACTGATTTCGCATGTCCGTGACGACGCGCGACGGACGGCCATCGAGACCGCCGCCCAACAGGCGTGGTCGCGGATTGCGCCGCTGGCTGACGACCTGCCGCGGCAGGCGGTGCACCTGGACCTCACGGATGCGAACGTGGTGGTATCGCCTGATCGTCGCCGTGCCCACGCCGACGGGATCATCGACTTCGGCGATCTGACCGATAGCTGGGCGGTGACCGAACTGGCGATCACGGCGTCGTGTGTGCTGGGGCACGGCGGCAGCGACCCGGCTTCGGTGCTGCCGGCCATCCGGGCTTTCAACGACATTCGCCCACTTTCCGCCAGTGAAGCGCAAGCGCTGTGGCCACTGCTGGTGTTGCGCACCGCAGTGTTGATCGTCAGCGGCGCACAGCAGGCCGCGCTCGACCCCGACAATGACTACATCACCGAGCAGTCCGACGGCGAGTGGCGGATGTTCACCGAGGCCACGTCTGTGCCGATCGATGTCATGACCGCGGTCATCATGGCCGACCTCGGGCTGACCCGGGTGGCAGACCCCGTTGAGGTGACGAGATCGCTCGTCGACAGCGCCTCGGTGACGACACTGGATCTGTCGACCACGTCGGACGTGTATGACGACGGACGTTGGCTCACAAACGATGTCGAGGATGACCTGGCACGTGCCGCCGTGGTGGACGGCGCCGATCTGGTGGTCACCGTACACGGTCAGCCGAGGCTGAGCCGGGCGCCGAAGCTGAGTCAGGACAGCCCGGCAGTCGTACCGACCGGCATCGACGTCTGGCCTGCGACGGCGACCCATCTGCTCGCACCCTGGGACGGTGAGGTGGTCGACGCCTCCTCCGATGCCGTGACATTTCGCGGTGACGGCTATGACTTGACGCTGTCGGGTGTGCGGTCGCCGGCTTCGGGCAGCGTGCCCGCCGGCGGGAGCCTGGCAGAGGCGCCCGCCGGACAGTGGACGCGGGTGTGCGTGCGTCCCATCGGCGCACCGGTGCCGCCGGCCTTCACGACGGCGGAATTCGCGCCGGGTTGGCTTGCGCTGACCCGTGATCCGCGAGAGCTGTTGGGTCTGACGGCCGTTGAGCTTCCGAGTTCGGCCGACCTGCTGTCGCGGCGCGACGCGAGCTTTGCGCAGGTTCAAGAGCACTACTACCGCATGCCGCCGCAGATCGAACGCGGCTGGCGTAACTACCTGCTGTCGACGAGTGGGCGGTGCTACCTCGACATGGTCAACAACGTGACCGTGCTCGGACATGCCCACCCTCGAGTCGCCGACACCGCAGCGCGTCAGTTGCGCAAGCTCAATACCAATTCGCGATTCAACTACGAGGCGGTGGTGGAGTTCAGCGAGCGGTTGGCGGCCACTCTGCCCGCGCCGCTGGACACCGTTTTCCTGGTGAACTCCGGTTCGGAGGCCAGCGATCTGGCGATCAGGCTGGCGACGGCCGCGACCGGACGCCGCGACGTCGTCGCCGTCAGGGAGGCCTACCACGGGTGGACGTACGGCACCGATGCGGTGTCGACCTCGATCGCCGACAACCCGAATGCGCTTGCCACCCGGCCTGATTGGGTGCACACGGTCGAGTCGCCGAACAGCTTCCGGGGTAAGTATCGCGATGTCGATGCCTTGCGGTACGGCGCTGAGGCGGTACGGCAGATCGAAGCTTTGATCGCCGACGGCCGGGCCCCCGCAGCGTTCATCTGCGAGAGCGTGTACGGCAATGCCGGCGGCATGGCCTTGCCCGACGGTTATCTGCAGCAGGTGTACGCGGCCGTGCGCGCGGGGGGCGGCCTGGCGATTTCCGATGAGGTCCAGGTGGGGTATGGCCGTCTCGGCGAATGGTTCTGGGGCTTTGAGCAGCAGGACGCGGTTCCCGACATCGTGTCGATCGCGAAGTCGACCGGCAACGGCTATCCGCTCGGCGCGGTGATCACCAGCCGCGAGGTCGCCGACAGATTCTCGTCGCAGGGCTACTTCTTCTCGTCGACCGGCGGCAGTCCGCTGTCGTGTGCAATCGGTATCACGGTGCTCGATGTGCTGGCCGAAGAGAACCTGCGACAGAACGCGTCTCGGGTCGGTGCCCATCTGAAATCAGGACTGCACGCACTGCAGCATCGGCATCCGATCATCGGCACCGTGCACGGGTTCGGGCTGTACCTCGGTGTCGAAATGGTTCGCAACACAGACACTCTGGAGCCTGCGACCGAGGAGACCGCCGCGATCTGCGACCGCATGCTGGAACTAGGCGTGATCATCCAGCCGACCGGTGACCATCTCAACATCCTGAAGACCAAGCCTCCGCTCTGCATCGACGTCGAGGGCGCCGACTTCTACGTCGACACCTTGGACCGCGTTCTGACCGAAGGGTTCTGACAGCCGGTTCTGCCGCCGAGCTTCACATCCCCGGTGTAGACGTCGCTCCTGTCGTCGACCCGGAATGCGCGGTCGGCATGGTTTCATCAAGCAATGACGCAAACCCCCGACGCGCTGGTCACCGAGTTCTGCAAGAAGTGGGCCTCCCCGGATGCGGCCGAGCTTGCCGGCTATTTCACCGAGGACGGCATCTACCACAACATCCCGATGGATCCCGTGCAGGGACCCCAAGCCATCGCGGAGTTCATCGCGGGCTTCACGGCCGCCTTCGACGGCATCGACTTTCAGGTGCACAAGCAGGTCAGCGGCGGGAACATCGTGATGAACGAGCGCACCGACGTGATGCGCCGCAAGGACGGCGGTGAGATCGCGCTTCCGGTGATGGGTGTGTTCGAGGTCGTGCACGGCAAGATCGCGCGGTGGTCGGACTACTTCGACATGGAGACGGTGACGAAGGCGTTCGCCTAAGCGATGTCGCCACCGAAGCCGCTACGAAGTCCCGGACAACTTCGCAGCGGCTTCACCGTCGGCGGCCTAAGCGACCATGTCGCCCGGCGGCGACTCGTCGATGTAGATCGGCACCAACTCGGGCGCGAAGGCCACTACGGACGCGGCGACCACGGAGGAGGCGCCGTCCATGTCCAGGTAGGGAGCGTTCTCCCAGAGTCGATACGTCACGACCCCCAGATCCGCGCCGCTCCTGAGGTCATAGGCGATTGCGTGACCCAAGAAGATCAGGTCGTTCCAGCTATAGCCCGGCCGCGGTCCGATTCCTTCGTCGGTCAACAGAGTGACGTACAGCGCCTCGTCCTGTGTCAGGGCCGAAGCCGGCGGTGCCGCGAGCAGCGCCCCACCCAACACGCCGGCCACCAATACCACTGCGGCGGTTATCAGCGACAGAAGTCGAGTCTTCATCATTCCCCCTTCCAGATCGAACGGGTATCGTTCGCACCTCCCACACTGATCCTCGGCAGCGAACGTTCACAGGGAATATCGACAGGACTCTTAGAGTCGAAAGTGACTGGCAAAGAGTAACTTTGTCACAAATTGACGCTAACGCTGTTACTCGTGTGGCAAATGCATATTCGAGTGCTGTGTGGCGTTAGGCCAGCAGTGGCACCGTGTCGTGTCGGGCGTCGGTGAGGATCTCGAACATCGCGCGTCGTGTGGCCACGAGCTCAGCACGCTCGAAGGCCTTGCCCGCCACCTGGATTCGACATGTCGCGATGGCTGAGTTGTAACAGAACTTCTGCCCGCCGTCGGTGTCGGTGTACGTCAGCCCGATGACGTCTTCGGGTTCGGCGGTGATCTCCCCTTCGATCATGTGATCACCGATCCGGCCGCCGAACGACCACGAGAACGGCTGGTAGCGTGCGTGCGTCTGCAGGCTGCCCAGGATCGAGCGCACCGCGAATTCCTCTCCGGCGTGCCGGAATACGAACAGTGTTGCGCTCGGCGTAAGAAACCGGCCGATCGCGGCGCGCGCCGTCACGATCTCCAACGTGGTGTCCGGCGCGTTGTCGAACCCGCACACCTGGCCGAAGGCATAGGCCGGCGTGTGCTTGGTTCCCCAGTTGTGGTTGACGCTGCCCGTCCAGTCGTCGACGACAACGCGTGCATCGTCGAGTTCGAGCAGCCCGTTGAACTGCGCCAGTGGATGTCGCACCGTGGTCTTGGCCGTCGGGACTCGTGCCCTGTACGCCCGCTCGGTGAGCAGCTTGACGGGTTCCTGCCCGTCCGGAGTGATTCGCATATCCCACCGCGCCGAGCGGTTTCGGCCGGTGATCACGCCCTGCGCCGACCGGTCGTCGAGGGTGGCCGCCCCGATCCGCGCGGTCCAGTCGTCGTAGACGTATTCGGAAGCGTCGATCGGGTAGGGCTCCTTGAGCGCACGATTTCCCGAGCCTTCGGGGTCGAACAGCATCACCCAGACGTCGGCGACGGGCTCGCCCGCCGTCGGCAACAACAGGGTCTGGCGTAGCCACAGCGCTTGCGGCCGGTCAGGGTGATTCGCGCGGATGTAGCGACTCTCGTAGTACGGCGCCGCCCCCGCCGACGTCGACATCGGTGACATCACCGCATCAGCATCCAATACTTTGGGGGTGATGGGTGCACAGATCGCGGCCTACGTGCTCGGTGCGATCGCCGTGGTGGAGGCGGTCGCACTCGTGATGCTGTATGTGCAGCGCAACCGCGAACGCGAGGAGCTCGAGCAGCTGCGGAGCCGCGTCGACACCAGGAACATGCTGCTCTCCGGCGGTCGCGAAGCCGTCAAGACGGTGTGGCAGACGGCCAACATCCTGCGCAAGGACGGATTCGGCGCCGCCGTGCGGTCCTCGATCGAGGACCTCGCCGACTGGGCCGAGGTCGAACGACCCGACCTGGCCCGGCTGGCGCCCAACGGACGGGTCGCGATCCTGTTCTCCGATATCGAGGAGTCGACCGAGCTCAACGAACGCATCGGCGACCGCGCCTGGGTCCGGCTGATCGGCCGACACGACAAGATGGTGCGCCGGCACGTGAAGACGCACTCGGGGCATGTGGTGAAGAGCCAGGGCGACGGGTTCATGGTCGCATTCGCCCACGCGGACGAGGCGGTGCTATGCAGCCTCGATATCCAGCGCTCACTCGGCAGGCAGCCGAATGGCATTCGGGTACGCATCGGGATCCACATGGGCAAGTCGGTGCGCCGCGGCGACGATCTGTTCGGGCGCAACGTCGCGATGGCCGCGCGGGTGGCCAGCGCGGCCAACGGCGGGGAGGTGCTTGTCAGTGAAGTGGTGCGCGACGCGCTGACCGACCTCGACGGCGTCGAGTTCGACGAAGGCCGCGACGCCGCCCTCAAGGGCTTCAGCGGTACCCACCGGCTGTATGCCGTCGCGGCTTAGTCAGGCGAGCCGGCTTCGGCGACACGCTTGTGCAACCGCGCGCGGATGTCCTCGGGTGTATAGGCATTGCGACGACGTTGATCGCGCGCGACCAACGCTCCACCTGCCACGACACCGGCGACGCCCGCCAGTCCGACCCACTTCCATATGCCGCGCATAACCAGAGTCTGCCTATTCTGCTCAGGTGAATCCAAGCACGGTATCGCTGGCGCAGGCCCTCAATGAGACCAGGACCGGCGATCTCTGGCTGTTTCGCGGCAGTTCAGGGCCCGATCGCGCGATCCAGACGATGAGCAACAGCCCGGTCAACCACGTCGGGATGACCATCGCGATCGAGGATCTGCCGCCGCTGATCTGGCACGCCGAACTGGGCGACAAGCTGACGGACATGTGGACGGGCGGTAATCACCGCGGAGTTCAGCTGAACGACGCGCGCCAGGTGGTGCAGCGCTGGGTGCACAACTATCACCAGCGCTGCTGGTTTCGACAGTTGACGCCGTACGCCAACCGCGAGCAGGAGGACCGCGCGCTGAAAGTCGTCGCCCGCATGGACGGCACACCCTTTCCCAGCACCGCACGCCTGACCGGCCGATGGTTTCGCGGCCGGGTGAACACCGCCGACTTCACCCGAGGAATTCCCTTCCTGCACAGGAAAGTTCGGGAAGCCACCCAGAAGAAGAAGCAGGCCAAATTACAGGGCGGCCTGGAAACCGCATACTGCGCCGAGACCGTCGCGATCACCTATGAAGAGATGGGTTTGATGTCGACGGAGAAGGATTACAACTGGTTCGACCCCGGCGTGTTCTGGAGCGGAGACGAGCTGCCGCTGGCACCGGGATACAAACTCGGGAACGAGATCGCCGTTGTCGTCGACCCGCCGACCGAACGCTAGAGCCGCGCGAAGCAGGGATTGGCGTCCTCGTTGGGGATCGAGGCGTTGTGACTGGAGAACTTCCCGACGACTCCGCTGTCGGTGACATCGACGCTGTCGGCGTGGATGCCGAGTGGATAGTTGTCGTTCAGCTTCTTCGTCAGGTCGTTCAGCGCGGTCTGCACCGCCTCTTTCGGCAGCGGCCCGGTGACGCCGAGAACCTCCAGGTTCAGGTCACCGTCGGTGACGACGGGTTTGGCGGTGACGTGGTTGTCGCCGGCGTCCAGAATCACCGTGCCCGCTACGCGGTCGGTACGCACCCCGGTGATGAGATTGCCGACGCCAGGAAGGTTTTCGGCGACGGTGTCCTTGATTCCGTTCGACGTCCAGCGCAGCGTCGCATTGAGCGATCCGATGGTGCCTTTGGAGTTCTCAGACTCGTGCAGTCGCACATCCGCGAGGGTGACCTCGGCGGTCATGCCGTTGGCGCTCTGCACCCGGTTGCCGTCGGTGGTGACCGAGATGTTGGTGTAGTCGCCGGTGGCGTACTGCCACAGGAACGGCGGGTTGACGCCGAAGGAGACGGCGGCGCCGTCCTCGACGACGCATTCGGCTACTTCCACCAAGATCGTGTCGGCGCGGTGCCGAGCGTAGAGTTCGCCACCCGCCAGCCCGCCCGCCAGCAGGGCCAGCACGATCATGGCGATCAGCACGATCGACTGCCGGTTGCGGCGGCGCGGGGCCCGCGGGCTGTCGGGGGGCGGTGGTGCCCCCGGCACCGGTGGGATGACCTGCGTCGGTCGGGCGTCGGCCGGGGACGGCGCCCGGCGGATCCGTGGTCGGGTGCGCCCAGCCCGCCCCTGCGCGCGGAGTTGGTCGGTGGGTGGCTCCACCCGAGAGGCCGACGGCAGGCGCTGGGTCGCTGGATCCGCCGGCGGCGTGCCGCGGCCCCGCCAATCAGGTTGACCGGGGTGCTGCGGCGGGGTCACGTGCGCGATTGTGCCCTATTCCGTCGCGGGGCCACAGGCCACAGGATGCGATTTCGGTGCGCAAACGTTCGCTGGGCGGCCGTCTACGCACCGTAATCGCTAGGCCTGCCCGAGGGTGACCTGCGCGGTCTGATCCGCGCCGGACTCATCGACGTAGGTGAGCGTGACGGTGTCACCGGGCGCTTTCGATCGCACCGCGGCGACCAGAGCCTCGGGTCCGTCGATCACCCGATCGTCGACCTTGGTGATCACTGCGCCGCTGGGCAGCCCGGCCGCGGCGGCCGGACTTCCGGCGACCACCTTCGCAATGGCTGCGCCACCGGCGCCGGGGTCCTTGCTGAGCTGGACGCCGAGCGAGCCGTGGGTGGCCGTACCGTTCGAGATCAATTCGTCGGCGATGCGCTTGGCCTGATCCGACGGGATCGCGAAGCCGAGGCCGATCGAGCCGTTCGGTGCGCCGCCGGATTCTCCGCCGCCGCCACCGAGCGTCGCGATCGCGGAGTTCACCCCGATCAATTCACCGTTCATGTTCACCAGAGCGCCGCCGGAGTTACCCGGGTTGATCGCGGCGTCGGTTTGGATCGCGTCGATCACCGAGGTCGCCTCACCGGATCCATCGCCGGCCGCGACCGGGCGATTCAGTGCGCTGACGATTCCCGTTGTCACCGTTCCCTGCAGCCCGAGAGGGGAACCGATGGCAACCACGTTCTGACCGACCTGCACATCGGCGGACGAGCCGATCGCGATCGGAGTGAGACCCGAAACCCCCTGCGCGCGAACGACGGCGATATCGCCGGACGGGTCGGTTCCCACCACCTCGAACGGGACGGTCTGGCCGTCGGAGAACGACACGGTCGCCTTGATGCCACGACCACCGTCGTAACGCGAGGAAGCGGCGGCTTCGGCGACGACGTGATTGTTGGTCAGGATGAGACCGTCGGAGGTCAAGACGATGCCGGAACCCTCGCCACTCGAGTTGCCGGAGTCGATCTGCAGTTTGACCACGCTGGGCATCACCTTGGCGGCGACTTCTTCCACCGAGCCGGCAGGCGCATTCGCAGCCGGCCTGCTCCCCGGCCCCTGGGCCACGGCGGTATGGGAGACGGCCGACGGCTCGGATTGTCCGGCAACGACTGCTGCACCGATGCCACCGCTCACGACGGCCACAGCGACGACACCGCCGATGATCGTGAGGCGGTTGCGAGAGTTCTTTGGACGCTGGATCGCAATAGGACCCGTGATCTCCTGGCGCGCAGTGTGATACGAATCATAACGCGGCGTGATAACGGCCTGACCAGCGTAGCGCCAGTCATACGGGGAGCGATATGTTCCGGTCGTCGCGTCTGACGGGTGCCCTTGTCCCATAACATGATCCGCGTAGGGCGGACGGTACGGATGTCGCGGGGCGCGCGGCGGGGTGTTGGTCATGACGTCTTATTCGCTCCTGAATCGTGAAATTGCACAGTTGATTAGCCCACCTTGCCGTCGCCATCTGAGAGTGAACTGAGAGATTCCTATGGAGAGTCGACGACTTTTCCTGCCTCACAGCGGGTATCGGGCGGGGTCGCTCACCGGGCTTCGCGCGGTCGCAGCCCTGCTGATCGTAGGGACGCATGCGGCGTATGGCACCGGACAGTTATCAAACGGTTACCTTGGGGCGCTCTATGCACGTCTGGAGGTCGGCGTCCCGATCTTCTTCGTTTTGTCGGGATTTCTGTTGTTCCGGCCGTGGGTGCGCGCTGCCGCGAATGGAACGTCGTCACCGTCGCTGCGTCGCTATGCATTTCGGCGCATTCGACGGATCGCGCCGGCCTACATCGTCGTCGTTCTCATCGCCTACGGGCTCTACGAATTTCGCGACGCCGGCCCGAATCCCGGACACACCTGGACGGGTCTGCTCGAACATCTCACGCTGACCCAGATCTACCAACCGGTCTATTTCTATGTGATGCACCAGGGCCTGACCCAGACCTGGAGTCTGGCAGTCGAATTCGCGTTCTATGCGGTAATGCCACTGTTGGCCGCGCTGCTACTGACGACGATCTGCAGGGGGGTGTGGCGACCGGGACTGCTGCTTGCAGGTTTGGGCTGTATGGGTGCCATCACTGTGGTGTGGCTATCGATACAACACACCACCGACTGGCTGCCCAGCTCTGCCGGCATATGGCTGCCGGCGCACCTGGTGTACTTCGTCGGCGGAATGGTGCTGGCCGTGCTGCAGGTGCACCGGAGGCGGGTGAACCCGGCTATCACGGGCGTGATCGCGGTGCTCGGCTTCCTGGCTGTGTCGACGTCGATCGCGGGCGACGTGACCGCCGGTACGGAGGCGCTGTGGCAGAACCTGACGAAGGTGTTTCTCTACGTCGTGGTCGCGTGCTCGGCTGTCGCGGTACTGGCGCTGTCCGAAGGCAGCGGTTTCGAGCGACTACTGGGCACACGCCCTGTCGTATGGCTCGGCGAAATCTCCTATGAGGTGTTCCTTCTGCACGTGATCATGATGGAGATCGCCATGTCGTCGGTGCTGCACTGGCCGGTCTTTTCCGGCAGTTGGCCGATTGTTTTCGCGGTCACACTGATCATGACGATCCCGCCGGCCTGGCTGCTGCATCGGTGGACGCGGCCCCGCTGGATGTCAGAGACCGAACGTTCAACCCTCGACGAGAATGACAACACCGATGCCGACGAGCACCACCGGCAGCGCGATGTGGCCCCATCGGGCGAGCAGCCGGGCGATCGCGGGCCGCGTCGCCGCCGCGTCCTCACCACAAGTTCACGCGGCACGTAACCCCAGCGCCAGCGGGAGAAGACCGAGGTAGGGCACGAATTCTTCGGGAAGCAGGTCTACACCCACCGCACCAACCACTGACACGGCGAGTATCCCGATGAAACTGAGGTATTGACCGATGACGACGCGAGCAGCGGCCGAACGCGATCCACCGGCATGACCGAAAAAGAGGGCCAACACAACGATGTCGTCGATGTGGGTGACGGCGAACATCGCCGCCGCGCTACCGATGAGTGCCAGATTCACGCAGCCGACCCGAGTCGGTACGCCTGACCGCCGATCAGGTTCACATCATGGTCCCACGCGAAATCTTCGACACTGTAGGCGGTTTGAACATTGGGTTCTGTGCCGAGGCGGTTCTCGCGGACCCCGGCGATCTCGTTGCCGATGTCAAGCGCGCGCCGGCTGAGAACCTTGATCACGATATCGGGGCTCCGGACACGCCTCCGTCGTTCGCTGGCTGAAGTTGCCGCCGCTTGATAGCGTCCCAAGCGATGGGCGGAGCAGACACATGACGATCGTGGTGATGGACGGCCCGACAGCTTCCGCGCTCGCGCAGATCCTTCCACTGCTGCTGTTGACCCTGATTCTGGAGCTGCGACGGACCGCGTTGCACCGCAAGGTTTCCCGTATCGCCTTGGCTGCCTTCTTCGTATTGTTCGGTGTGATCGAGACGGTCCTGGTGCTGTCGATCGACGGTGAGCTCTATCCGTTCCAATGGGGCGATCTGCTGTCCGCGATCACCATCTTCGGATTGCTCGGCGCCATTCTCGCGATCTCCCTGATGGAACCGCGCCAGTTCTGACTGGCTGGGCGTTCGTCAGTCGCGGTGCTGGACGACGTTGACGACACTGCCGTCAGGCGCCCTCACGAAGAAGCGGCGCACACCCCACGGCTCGTCAGTCAGCGGATGGACGATGTCGTATCCCCGCTTGCGCGCCTCCTCATAAGCGGCGTCGACATCGTCGGCATGCACGGAGATGACGGAGTCCTCGGTCGCGGTTTCATCGCCGGTCACCAATTGAACATTCGCCCCTGTACTCGGGTTGGTGTAGCGGGCGACCCAGCCCAGGTTGAACTCTTCGTCGGATAGACCCAGGTAGCCGGCGTAGAAGTCCTTTGCCGCGTCGATGTCCGCAACGCGTAGGTTCGCCGTGATACGTGTGACTCGCATGCGTTCCATTACATGCCGAAATGCGCGCGTTCGACAGCCTTGACCGCGTGTGCGTGCCCGATGACCTGGACCTGCGGCGCACGACCTCGATCGAAGAGGTACAGCGGGACCTCACTGAGCCCAACGTGACGCGCGCACAATGTGCAGCTGACAGCGTGGCCACGGACATATAGGGGCGGATTCAAGCGGTGGCCGCAACAGATTGGTTTGGATCGGATAGTAGCTTGTCGAGCATTTCGGCTGGGGTCTTCCAGCCGAAGCGTTCGCGGGGTCGGCCGTTGAGTTCGGCGGCCACGTTGTCCAGGATGCCGGGGCCGTGGAAGGACAGGTCGGTTCCTTTTGGAAAATACTGTCGCACAAGACCGTTGGTGTTCTCGTTGCTGCCGCGCTGCCACGGGCTGTGCGGGTCGCAGAAGTAGATCGGCAGCCCGGTCGCCTCGGTGATCTTGGTGTGCAGTGCCATCTCGCGGCCCTGGTCCCATGTCAGCGACCGCCACAGGATCTCGGGAAGCTCGGGCATCTTGGCGATCATCGCCGCGGCCACTGTCTCGGCGGTGTGATCACCGGGCAGGTGCAGCAACAGCACAAAGCCGGTGGTGCGCTCCACCAGCGTTCCGATCGCCGAGGCGTTGTTGGCGCCGAGGATGAGGTCACCTTCCCAATGCCCGGGGATTGCGCGATCGTCGGCTTCCTTGGGTCGATCGCTGATCGAAATCATGTCCTTGAGCTTGCCGCGCCCCTGCTGAGCCTGACGGCCCTGGGGTTTGCGTTTGATCCGCCCAGTGCGCAGCGCCGCCTTCACCAGCCGGGCCAGCTCGCCCCGCGGCTGGACGTAAATGGCCTGATAGATCGTCTCGTGTGACACCCACATCTCCGGATCATCGGGGAAGTCCAGGCGCAGCCGGCCCGCGATCTGTCGCGGGCTGTAGCGCTTCTTCAAGCCTGACAGAACCTCGGCCAGCAGGGCAGGGTTGGCTTGGAGTCGACGCACCTTCGGTCGCGCCATCCTCGTCTCGTACTCGCACTGACCGCGGATCGCGCGGTAGCTGTCGCCGCTAGTCATACCGCGTGCGATCTCCCGGGTGATCGTCGACCGATGCCGGCCCAGCAGCCGGGCAATCTGCGCCGGGATCTGCCCCTCGGTGAGCAACGCCTCGATACGGCAGCGTTCGGTGAACGACAACGCCGCACCCGGCGGCGGCTCGGCATCGGACTCCGGGCTGCGCAGCACCGTCACATCAGCAACACCATTCAGCAAAATAGGGCAGGCATCACGGTATTTCGCGAGGTTGGCCATGCCGCCAGCCTTTCGCACCCACCGGAATCCCGACGCCTCCGACACACCAGCCGCCGCGGCGGCATCGGCCACCGACGCGCCTCGACGCAACTGCTGCCAGAACAGCTGGTGCACCTCGGGTGAAGCCGACCGCACATGGCGCGACACATACCCGGCTTCACGACACCACCTCAACCCAGTCACGCCGCTGATCCCCACCGACCTGGCCGCCACCGAAGGAGTCGCCCCCGACCGCACCGCCCGCCAGAACGCTTCCCGAACCGACAGCGGCAACCTCCCACCCAGCGGCCGACCAGAACGGCGCTTCAACTCCGCGCACACGCAACACCTCACAAAGGTCAGGTGTTGCGGCCATCACTTGAATCCGCCAGGCGTTGTGGGACTCTCAGCCTGACATTGCGATCGGCACGCGATCACACGTTGAACCTGAACTCCACCACGTCGCCGTCGGCCATCACGTAATCCTTGCCCTCCATGCGCACCTTGCCCGCCGCCTTCGCCGCAGCCATCGATCCGGCCTCGATGAGGTCGTCGTATGAGACGATCTCGGCCTTGATGAAGCCCTTCTCGAAATCGGTGTGAATGACCCCCGCGGCCTTCGGCGCGGTGTCGCCCTGATGAATCGTCCACGCGCGCGACTCTTTCGGGCCTGCCGTCAGAAACGTCTGCAACCGCAACGTGTGAAAACCGGCCCGCGCCAACGCATCCAGGCCCCGCTCGGTCTGGCCGATCGACTCCAACAGCTCGGCGGCCGACTCATCGTCGAGTTCCTGGAGTTCGGCTTCGATCTTGGCGTCGAGGAACACCGCGTCCGCGGGGGCCACCATCTCCCGCAACGCTGCGACCCGTTCGGCGTCGGTGAGCACGCCTTCGTCGGCATTGAACACGTACAGGAACGGCTTGGTAGTAAGAAGATTCAGTTCCCGTAACGCCGAGGTGTCCGCACCTGCCGCGAACAGCGTCGTACCGCCGTCGAGGATCTGCTGCGCCGCCACGGCCGCCTCGAACATCGGGCGGCGATCCTTGTGCGTGCGCGCCTCCTTCTCCAGTCGCGGCAACGCGCGTTCCAGTGTCTGCATGTCGGCGAGGATCAACTCGGTCTCGATGACCTCGATGTCGGACTTCGGATCGATGCGGCCATCGACGTGCGCCACGTCGTCGTCGGTGAACACCCGCACCACCTGACAGATCGCATCGCTCTCGCGGATGTTGGCGAGGAATTTGTTCCCCAGCCCGGCGCCCTCGGAGGCGCCTTTGACAATCCCGGCGATGTCGACGAACGTGACCGGCGCATGGACGATCTTTTCCGAGTCAAACATTCTCGCGAGCTCCGCCAGCCGCGGATCGGGCAGCGGGACGACCCCCTCGTTGGGTTCGATAGTCGCAAACGGGTAGTTCGCCGCAAGGACGTCGTTCCGCGTCAACGCATTGAACAGCGTCGACTTGCCGACGTTCGGCAGTCCCACGATTCCGAGGTTCAGGCTCACAGGGTCGACAGTCTAGGAGACTGCGACGGGCACGCCAGCAGCGCGCTGACAGCCTCCCCAAGAAATAGCCGGTACGGTCTACGTGTGTCAGCACAGCGCGCGAGGTCTGCCGTCACGGCCGACCATCGGTCAGCGCACCCCAATATCCCGGGTGTTCCCTGGTGGGGGGCAGTGCTCATCGCGGCCACATTGATGGCGGTTGGATTCGCCTACGACGCGGGCTCCGGCGCCAAGGAGCTGACCGGTGTGTTTGCCGGCACCTACGTGGTCGGCTGCATCCTCGCCGTGCTGGCGGTGCGTCAGGCGGGAATCTTCACCGCCGTCATCCAGCCGCCGCTGTTGCTGTTCGGTGCCGTTCCGACCGCCTACTTCGTCTTCACCGGTAGCGAACTCACCAATCTCAAAGACGCACTGATCAATTGCGCTTACCCGCTCATCGAACGCTTTCCGCTGATGTTCTTCACGTCCGCGATCGTGCTGCTCATCGGGATGGCCCGCTGGTACCTCGGGATGTCGTCACGTCGGGGTGCCGCCCCCAGTGCAGCGGCGAAGGACCAGCCGAGCGGCGACGGACTGGTCGCGTCGGTGATCGCCAAGGTGTCCGCGTTGGTGGCGAGCCACCGCAGCGATGACGAGGAGGCCGACGAGCCACCGCGCCGCCGAAGCAGCACCGAGCGCGCCAGCCGATCGTCGAGCCGCGACGGACGGCCGCGCGGGCGTTCCACACCGTCGCGCTCACGGCACGCCCGTCCCCCCGACACGGAGTACATCGAGCCCGTCGCCGACAGGCCACGCCGCCCGCGCCCCAGCAGGCAGACCGATCCGAACGAACCGCGACGCAAGCCGCGTTCGGGGTCGAGCCAGCGCAGAGCCACTCCGCCCGCCGACCGCCGCACCGGATACGAACGGCCGGAGCGCCGACGCCGCTACGACGACGAGCCGCCCCTGCACAGCAACAACGGCAATGGCACGCATCACCCGATATCGCGCGTGCGATACCGGGGCGGCGAAGACGGTGAGGACTACGCGCAGTACCGCGCACCGCGGCGCACGGCGCGGGACCGGGCGGCCGAGAACTGGGAATACGACATCTGATCCGTTAGGTGCGGGCCGGCCGGATCTCTCTGGGCAGGGCGAAGACCAGCGTCTCGTTGGCCGTGGTAACCGGTTGCACTGTCTCGTAGCCGTACTCGGCGAGCCGCTCGAGCACTCCGCGCACCAGCAGTTCGGGCACCGAAGCCCCGGACGTGACGCCAACGGTGGTCACCCCGTCGAGCCAGGCCGGATCGATGTCGTCGGCGTAGTCGACCAGGTAGGCCGTATCCGAGCCCGCATTCAACGCGACCTCGACCAACCGCACGGAGTTCGACGAGTTACGTGACCCGACCACGATCACCAGCTCACACTCAGGCGCCATCGCCTTGACCGCGACCTGACGGTTCTGGGTGGCGTAGCAGATGTCGTCACTCGGCGGATCCTGCAGCGTCGGGAAACGCTCCCGCAGCCGGCGCACGGTCTCCATCGTCTCGTCCACGCTCAGGGTGGTCTGCGACAGCCAGATGACCTTGTTCTCATCGCGGATCGTGACGTTGTCGACAGAGTCGGGACCGTCGACCAGCTGCACGTGATCCGGCGCCTCACCCGCGGTGCCGACGACCTCCTCGTGGCCTTCGTGGCCGATCAGCAGGATGTCGTAGTCGTCACGCGCGAACCGTTTGGCCTCGTTGTGCACCTTGGTCACCAGCGGACAGGTGGCGTCGATGACCTTCAGATTGCGCTCTGCGGCGATCTGATGAACCGTCGGGGCCACGCCGTGGGCGGAAAACACCACGATGGCGCCCTCGGGGACCTCGTCGGTCTCGTCGACGAAGATCGCACCCGCCTTGGCCAACGTCTCCACGACGTGCACGTTGTGGACGATCTCATGGCGGACGTACACCGGTGCGCCGTGCTTCTCCAATGCGCGCTCCACGGTTTCGACCGCCCGGTCGACGCCGGCACAGTATCCGCGCGGCTCGGCCAGCAGCACCCGCTTGCCCGTGACGCCACCGGTGACCGAGCTCGACGCGCCCGGAATCCCCATGTTGATAGTCGGTGGCATATTTCCAAGGGTACTGACACGCGGGGTCAGGAGGCCAACCGTAGGGTAGAGCCCATGGCAACTGCACCGTATGGGGTCCGACTGCTGGTTGGTGCGGCGGTGACCGCCATCGAGGAAACCCGCAAGATTCCGCAGACCATCCTCACGTATCCGATGACCGTGGCGAGCCAGATCGCTCACCTGGTGATGAAGATGCAGCAGGACGTCGCCGACCTGGTGATCAAAGGCGACGAAGCGCTCGAGTCGCTTTTCCCGCCCAAGGACGAACAGCCCGAGTGGGCCACTTTCGACGAGGATGAGGACGATGCGCCGTCGGCGCCGACGGCCGAGGGTGAACGCCTGACCGAGGGTCGTTTCGCGCTGTTCAGCGGGGGTGAGCCCGATGCCGACTCCACCCCGGCGCCTGCGCCGGTCACGAAGCTGCCCTCAGCGACCGTGCCCGAGATCGTCGAGGAGCTCGAGTACGAGTCGCTGACCCTGGCCCAACTGCGGGCGCGGCTGACGTCGTTGCGCGTGGCCGACCTCGAGGCGTTGCTGGCCTACGAGGACGCCACCAAGTCGCGAGCGCCGTTCCAGACGCTGCTGTCCAACAGGATCACCCGCGCGACCGCGAAGTGACAGCCCCCAGCCGCGCTGAGACATGACGGACGCCGAGCCGGGTAAGTCCCCCGACAACCCCTGGCCCGTGCGCGCGGTCTCCACCCGCGTCGCGAAGTACATCGACAAACTCGGCACCGTCTGGGTGGAGGGCCAGATCGCTCAGCTGAACCTGCGACCGACAGTCGCGTTCATCATGCTCCGCGATCCCGCCGCCGACATGTCGCTTTCGGTGGTCTGCCCACGGGATCTCGTCGAGAACGCACCGGTCAAGCTGTCCGAGGGTGTGCAGGTCATCATGCACGGCAAGTTGCAGTTCCACCCCGCTCGGGGCACTTTGTCGTTGCGGGTGACCGAGATTCGCGCCGTCGGCCTCGGCGAGCTGCTGGAACGCATCGAACGCCTCCGCAATCTGCTCGAAGCCGAAGGCCTGTTCGATCCCCGCCTCAAACGTCCGCTTCCCTTCCTTCCGGACACCGTCGGCCTCATCACCGGACGCGCGTCGGCCGCCGAACGCGATGTGGTCACCGTCGCCCAGAGCCGTTGGCCTGCAGTGCGATTCGCCATTCGCAACACCGCGGTACAAGGTCCCAACACCGTGCCTCAGGTCGTCGAAGCGCTGCGCGAGCTCGACGCCGACCCCCACGTCGACGTGATCGTGATCGCGCGCGGCGGTGGTGACATCGACGCGCTGCTGCCCTTCTACGACGAGACACTGTGCCGGGAGATCGCCAAATGCACGACGCCCGTGGTGAGCGCGATCGGCCACGAACCCGACAATCCGATGTGCGACCTGGTCGCCGATCTACGCGCGGCCACACCCACCGACGCCGCCAAACGCATCGTTCCCGATGCCGTCGCCGAGCTGGCCGGTGTGCGGGACCTGTGCCGGCGTGCCGGTCGCGCGCTACGCAACTGGGTGCACCGCGAACAGCACCACCTCGACCAGCTCCGCAATCGGCCGGTGCTCGCCGCACCGCTTGCCGCCATCTCCGCTCGGGCCGACGAGGTACACCGCGCCCGGGCTGCGGCGCGCCGCGACATCACGCGCCTGGTGGCCGCCGAGACCGACCGGGTAGGGCATCTGTCGGCCCGCCTGGCCACACTTGGACCGGCGGCCACGCTGGCGCGCGGCTACGCCGTCGTGCAGACCCTGCCCGATGCCTCCCACACTGGGAGGGTGTTGCGCACGACTGCCGACGCTCCCGCGGGTGCGCGGTTGCGGATTCGGGTGGCCGACGGCGCGGTCACGGCTACCAGCGACGGCCCAGAAGGGAATCCATATGAAGCCCATTAGTGAACTGGGATACGAGGAAGCACGCGACGAACTCATCGCGGTGGTGCAGCAGTTGGAACAGGGCGGGCTGGACTTGGACGCCTCGCTCGAGCTCTGGGAAAGAGGCGAGGAGCTGGCGAAACGATGTGAGGAGCAGCTCGCAGGCGCCCGCAAGCGCGTGGAGGACGCACTGGCGGCCAAAGAACCGGAAGAAGGTTGAGATGGCAACGATTCTCCGCAAGGGGGGTCGAAACTGTAACACGTTTCAGTTACTCTCTCCGGCATGGGTGATTCAACGTTGACCACTGAACTCGGCCGCGTACTCGTCACCGGCGGCTCCGGATTCGTCGGCGCCAATCTGGTGACCGAACTGCTCGAGCGCGGACACGAGGTCCGCTCATTCGACCGTGCCCCTTCCCCGCTGCCCGCACACCCGCGGCTCGAGGTCCTGGTGGGCGACATCTGCGACGAGGACACCGTGGCCGCGGCCGTGGCCGGCGTCGACACCGTGTTTCACACCGCCGCGATCATCGACCTGATGGGCGGCGCATCGGTCACCGAGGAGTACCGCAAGCGCAGCTTCTCGGTGAACGTCACGGGCACCGAGAATCTGGTGCGCGCCGCGCAGGCGGCCGGGGTGAAGCGATTCGTCTACACCGCGTCCAACAGTGTCGTGATGGGTGGCAAGAAGATCTCCGGCGGAGACGAAACCCTGCCCTACACCGAGCGGTTCAACGACCTCTACACCGAGACCAAGGTTGTCGCCGAGAAGTTCGTGCTGGGCCAGAACGGTGTCGGGGGTTTGCTCACCTGCTCGATCCGACCCAGCGGCATCTGGGGTCGTGGCGACCAGACCATGTTCCGCAAGGTTTTCGAAAGCGTGCTCGCGGGTCACGTCAAGGTGCTCGTCGGCGGCAAGAACGTCAAGCTCGACAACTCGTACGTGCACAACCTGATTCACGGTTTCATCCTCGCCGCCCAGCACCTGGTGCCCGGCGGCTCAGCACCCGGCCAGGCGTACTTCATCAACGACGGCGAACCGATCAACATGTTCGAGTTCTCCCGGCCCGTGGTGGAGGCGTGCGGCCAGCGCTACCCGAAGATCCGCGTGCCCGGACGGCTGGTGTGGTTCGCGATGACGGTGTGGCAGTGGTTCCACTTCAAGTTCGGGATCCCCAAGCCGATGATCGAACCCCTCGGCGTGGAACGGCTGTATCTCGACAACTACTTCTCCATTGCGAAGGCGGAGCGCGATCTCGGGTACCACCCGTTGTTCACCACCGAGAAGGCCATGGACGAGTGCTTGCCGTACTACGTCGAGCTGTTCGAGAAGATGAAGAAGGAGGGCAAGGCCTCGGCCGTAAGCGTCGCCGGGTCAGCGCCGCCCGAGGGCTGAGCAGTCAGCTGACCAGATAGACCGGGTGCCGGGTCACTGCCTCGATCCGTCCCCCCGCACGGTGCAGAAGTTCAGTCCCCAGCGCGATCAGACCACGCGCCGCGGCGATCTCCTCACCGATCATGGGCTGGTTGGGGTCCTTGGGATTACGGCGGGCATCCCCGACCGCGGTCATGGTGTCGCCGTCGTCGAACTCGACCTTGATGGTCGCGTGCGTATGCGTCTCGTCCTCGTCGAACCGAATCTCGATTCGCCAAATGTTCGTCAGATCTCTGTCGTACATGTCTGGGTTCTCCGCCCTCCGCCTGGTACATACAGACTGCTCCACTCCGGCCGTTCAGGGGCGGAAAACGCGCACGTAAGTATCTGCTGAGAAGCTTCGCTATCCGGCGACGACCTTTCTTTTCACCGCCTAGCGTTCGTGTGACGACATGTGGGAGGAGAACCATGCCCGGAGGAAAGCCCAACATCCTGGTCATCTGGGGTGACGACATCGGGATCTCGAATCTCAGCTGCTACAGCCGCGGCATGATGGGGTACTTCACCCCGAACATCGACCGCATCGCCGACGAGGGCATGCTCTTCACCGATTCCTACGGCGAACAGAGTTGCACCGCGGGCCGCTCGTCGTTCATCACCGGTCAGAGCGTCTACCGCACGGGTATGAGCAAGGTCGGCATGCCGGGCGTCGATATCGGTCTGCAGAAGGAGGATCCGACCATCGCCGAACTGCTCAAGCCGCTCGGGTACGCGACCGGCCAGTTCGGCAAGAACCACCTCGGAGACCTCAACAAGTACCTTCCGACAGCACACGGATTCGACGAGTTCTTTGGCAACCTCTACCACCTCAATGCCGAAGAGGAACCCGAGCACGAGGACTACCCGACACCTCAAGAGGCTCCATTGTTGTACAACGCGCTACTGCCCCGCGGAGTCATCCATTCGTGGGCTACACAGGAAGACTCGGACGAGGTCGACGAGCGTTACGGCCCGGTCGGCAAGCAACGTATCGAGGACACCGGTCCGCTCACCAAGAAGCGGATGGAGACCATCGACGACGAAACCACCGCGGCGTGCGCCGACTTCATCAGGCGCCAACACGAGGCAGACACCCCGTTCTTCGTCTGGATGAACATGACGCACATGCACTTTCGCACGCACACCAAGCCAGAGAGTCGAGGTCAAGCCGGACGCTGGCAGTCTCCGTACCACGACACCATGATCGACCATGACCGTAACGTGGGGCAGCTTCTCGATCTCGTCGACGAGCTCGGGATCACCGAAGACACCATCGTCATCTACTCGACTGACAACGGTCCGCACGCCAACAGCTGGCCTGACGGTGCCACCACTCCATTCCGCAGTGAGAAGGCCACCAACTGGGAAGGCGCCTTCCGGGTTCCGGAGATGATCCGCTGGCCAGGAAAGATCAAGCCGCACAGCGTGTCCAACGAAATTGTGCAGCACCACGATTGGCTGCCGACTTTCCTCGCCGCCGCAGGGGATCCGGACATCATCGAGAAGCTCAAGTCAGGCTACAAAGCCGGTGACATGACCTACAAGGTTCATATCGACGGATACAACCTGCTCCCGTATCTCACTGGCGAAGTGGACGAGAGCCCGCGACGCGGGATGATCTACTTCTCCGACGACGGCGATGTCCTCGGGATCCGCGCCGAGAACTGGAAGATCGTGTTCATGGAACAACGTTGCCCAGGAACACTGCAGGTGTGGTTCGAACCGTTCACTCCACTGCGTGCGCCGAAGCTGTTCAATCTGCGAACCGACCCATATGAGCACGCCGATGTCACGTCGAATACCTACTGGGACTGGATGATCGATCGGCTCTATCTCATGTTGTACGGCACCGCGATTGCGAACCAGTTCCTGCAGACCTTCAAGGAATTCCCGCCGCGGCAAGAACCGGCCTCCTTCACCATCAATCATGCCGTTGAGGAGCTGGAAAGGTTTCTCGCGTCGCGAGGCGGCTGATGCTCGAGTCGTGGAACGACGGCCCCACGAAGACCGCGATCGTCGACTTCGTGCGACGGGTCACCAGCCAGGGGCCGGATTTCGTCGCGCCCGAGGCGCGGGTCGCCGTGTTCGACAACGACGGCACGCTGTGGTGTGAGAAGCCGATGTACATCCAGTTGGATTTTCTCCTGCGGCGATTCAAGGAACAGGCAGAAGATGATCCATCACTGCGCGACCAACAGCCGTACAAAGCGGCGTACTCGGGCGACCTGCAGTGGCTCGGCGACGCGGTCACCAAGCATTACCAGGGCGACGACACCGACCTCAAACCGCTTATGGGAGCAATACTTCGGGCCCATCACGAGATCACGGTCGAGGAGCACGCGGACCGGGTCAGCGCCTTTTTCGCCGAGGCAACGCACCCGACACTGGGGCGGCCCTACACGTCGTGCGGGTACACGCCGATGGTCGAGCTCCTGCGCTACCTGGAGTCCAACGGGTTCATGTGTTACATCGTCTCCGGCGGTGGCCGCGACTTCATGCGACCGGTAACCCACGCGCTGTATGGGATTCCGCCCGACCGGGTCGTGGGCAGTTCAGTGGGTCTGGTGTTTCGCGACGGACATCTGTACACGACCGATCAGCCGGAGTTTCTCGATGACGGGCCCATCAAACCTGTCCGGTTGTGGAGTCGAATCGGACGTCGACCGATCCTTGCGGCAGGCAATTCCAACGGCGACATCGAGATGCTGGAGTTCAGTCGGGGTCTGCGCCTGTTGGTGCTGCATGACGACTCCGACCGCGAATTCGACTACACCGCAGGTGCGGAGAAGTCATTGGAACTGGCGGCGAGCGATGACTGGACCGTCGTCAGCATGAAAAACGACTGGACGACCGTCTTCGGTGACTGACGACCTTGTCCGCATCCCTGCGCAGACGGCGACGCTGGGATCCGATCGCCACTATCCGGAAGAGGGCCCTGCGCGTCCTGTCCAGGTAGCCGGATTCGGGATTCAGCCACGGCAGGTCACGAACGCCGAATATGCCGGATTCGTTGGCGCGACAGGCTATCTCACGGTTGCCGAGCGGCCGGTGAACCCGGCCGACTATCCGAATGCACCGGCCGCGAACCTCCAGCCGGGGTCGATGGTGTTCAGCCGCACTCGAGGGCCGGTGGACCTGAGGCATCTCAATCTCTGGTGGACGTGGACGCCGGGGGCGTCGTGGCGCCACCCCGTCGGCCCGCTGTCGTCGATCGACAAGCGTGCCGATCATCCCGTCGTGCACATCGCCTACGAGGACGCCGAGGCCTACGCGACGTGGGCCGGGCTGTCCTTGCCGACCGAGGCCGAATGGGAGACTGCCGCCAGGGGCGGCCTCGACCAGGCCGAGTACACGTGGGGCGACGAGCCCGAAACGCAACCGATGGCCAACTACTGGCACGGCGATTTCCCGTGGCGGCCGGACAAAGGGTACGGCCGCACCACACCGGTCGGCTCCTACCCACCGAACGGATACGGCCTTTTCGACATGGCCGGCAACGTATGGGAGTGGACCACCGACTGGTACGGCGAAACGCGTGACGCTCAACCCTGTTGCGCCTCAGACAGTTACGACCCGCGCCAACCGCAGTTCCCGGTGCCCCGGAAGGTCGTCAAGGGCGGCTCGTTCCTGTGCGCGGACGTCTATTGCCTGCGCTACCGCCCGGCCGCGCGCCGCCCGCAGCCCGTCGACACCGGCATGAGCCACATCGGCTTCCGCTGCGTCAAGCGCTGAGTGACACTAGCGGGCTTCCGCTACCTTCTTGATCGCGGCAAGGGTTGCGGGGATGCCGCTCTCCGCCAACGCCCGACGGTGCTCGATATGAGCGTCTGCGTGCTCACCCCACCGCTCGTGGAATCCGGCGATGCCCTTGGGCAGGAACTCCCAGTGCTCGGTCAGTCGGGTCCCGTCGCCCTCGGGTTCGAGCGTGTAGCCCCAGTGCACCCAGCCGTCGTTCACCTCCCACGCGAACTCCCGGCCGGGATCGGCAGCGACGACCTGACTGCGGGTTTCCCACGTGCGCTCGGGCAGCTCGTTGCGGCCGGTGAACCAGGCGCCGACCTGTGGGCCCGCGCCGTCATCCCACCAGCAGGCTTTGCAGACGGGACTCCACTCACCCGTCCTGGTCACGTCGGACACCAGCGCATACAGCTCGTCGGGCGGCACCGCAACGAAGGTCGACTCGGACATCTTCAATTCCGTCACGGATCGAGTGTGTCAAAGCGCTAAGTTGGAACACGTTCCACTCACCGTCGAAAGGGCAACTGTATGAGCAACGGGCGAGTGGCGGTCGTCATCGGCGGTGCGTCCGGGATCGGCTGGGCCAGCGCGAACGCGCTCGCCGCCGACGACTGCCGGGTCGTCGTCGCCGACCTCAACGGCGACGGGGCGCGCGACCGCGCGGCCGAACTCGGCGAGCCACACACCGCCGCGCAGGTAGACGTCACCGACGAGGCGTCGGTGCGACAGCTGTTCGAGGACATCGGTCCGCTCGACGTGGTGGTGAGCTGTGCGGGTTTCGGCAGCCTCGGGCTGATCACCGATCTCGCCGTCGACGAGTTCCGCGGCGTCGTGGACGTCTGCCTCACCGGGGCGTTCATCGTGGCCAAGTACGCCGGACAGAAGCTGCGCGAGGGCGGGTCGCTGGTCTCGATCAGCTCGCTGAACGGACGCCAGCCCGCGGTCGGCATGAGCGCCTACTGCGCGGCCAAGGCCGGGCTGTCGATGCTCACCGAGGTTGCGGCGCTGGAGTGGGGTCCGCGCGGTATCCGGGTCAACGCGGTCGCGCCCGGCTTCGTCGAGACACCGCTGACCGCGGGGTCGTCGCTCATCCCCGGTCTCGTCGAGGACTACGCCGAGAACACCGCGATCGGACGTGCGGGTAAGCCTGAGGAGATCGCGGACGCGGTGGTGTTTCTCGCCTCGCCGAAGTCCGCATGGCTGACGGGCGAGGTGCTCGACCTCAACGGCGGCGCGCACCTCAAGAAGTACCCCGACGTCCTCGGCCATGTCATGAAACTGGCGGAAGCCCGCTGATGAGCGCTCGCGCGAAGAACAGACTGATATGAGTTTCGCGGGCAAGCAGGCCATCGTCACCGGTGCCGGATCAGGCATCGGCGCGGCGTTGTGCCGGGCCCTTGTCGCGGCAGGCGCCCACGTCGTCTGCACCGACATCGACGGTGCGGCCGCCGAGCAGACCGCCGCGACGCTGGGCGGCAACGCACGAGCGGCACGACTCGACGTCACCGACGCAGCAGCTGTGCAGGCCGCGGTCGACGAGGTCGTAGACCGGGCCGGCCGGCTCGACCTGATGTTCAACAATGCGGGAATCTGTTGGGGCGGCGACACCGAATTGCTGACGCTGGACCAGTGGAACGCGATCATCGACATCAACATTCGCGGCGTCGTCCACGGCGTCGCGGCCGCCTACCCGGTGATGCTGCGTCAAGGCCACGGGCACATCGTCAACACCGCCTCCATGGCGGGCCTGACCGCCGCGGGCCAGATCACCAGCTATGTGACGACCAAGCACGCGGTGGTCGGCATGTCCATGGCGTTGCGCTCAGAGGCCGTGTCACGCGGCGTCGGCGTGCTCGTGGTGTGCCCGGCCGCGGTGGAGACGCCGATCCTCGACAAGGGTGCGATCGGGGGCTTCGTCGGCCGCGACTACTTCCTGCAGGCTCAGGGCGGCAAACCCTATGACGCCGACCAGCTGGCGCACGACGTGTTGCGTGCGATCGAGAAGAACAAGGCGATCCTGGTGAAGCCGCGGATCGCCCGGGCTCAGTGGCTCTTCGCACGGCTCGCGCCGGGATTGATGAACCGGCTGTCGATGCGGTTCATCGAATCCCAACGCGCCAAACAGCTCGAGGCGAGGTCGGAAGTCCGCTACAAATAGCGCGTGAACACCGAATTCACGTTGTCGCAGAAGCGTGCGCTCGCGATCGCAACCGTCATCGCGATCCTCTTCGGCGCGTACTTCCTCCGTACCTATTTCATCCTGATCGTGGTCGCGGCGGTGGCCGCTTACCTGTTTCAGCCGCTTTATACGCGGCTCAACAAACGGCTCGGCGCCGGCTTGTCGGCGACGTTGACACTGCTGGCCGCATTCGCCGCCGTGATCGTGCCGTTGAGTCTCTTCGTCTTCCTCGCCGTCATCCAGATCACCACCATGGTCGAGCGGGTCGCCGTGTGGGTCCAACACACGGACCTGTCCGCGCTCGGCGATCGGTCGCTCGCCCTGGCCAACGAACTCCTGGACCGCCTGCCGTTCGTCAACTACGACATCACCCCGGAGTCGCTACAGGGGTCGATGACGACCGTCGCGCAGGAAGTCGGGAAGTGGCTGCTGGGCCTCCTGCAGGGGGCCGCGGGCGGCGCGTTCGGCGCCATCACAGCCGGCATCCTGTTCCTCTACGTATTCCTCTCGCTGTTGACGAACCGCGACAAGGTACTTCTGCTCATCCGGCGGCTCAACCCGCTCGGCGAAGAGATCACCGACCTCTACATGTCGAAAATGGGCGCCATGGTCAAGGGCACGGTTATGGGGCAGTTCGTGATTGCCGTCTGCCAGGGTGTCGCCGGCGCCGGGTCCATCTATATCGCCGGATTCCACCAGGGCTTCTTCCTGTTCGCGGTCCTGCTCTCCGCGCTGTCGGTCATCCCGCTCGGCAGCGGCATCATCACGATTCCGTTCGGCGTCGGAATGATCTTGTTCGGCAACATATTCGGCGGCGTCTTCGTGATCCTGTTCCACCTCATCGTGGTGACCAACATCGACAACTTCCTGCGGCCGATCCTCGTTCCTCGAGCCGCCCGCCTGGATTCCGCGCTGATGCTGCTGGCGGTCTTCGCGGGCATTGCCATGTTCGGCGCCTGGGGCATCGTGATCGGCCCGGTCCTGATGATCATCATCGTCACCACGATCAGCGTGTACCTGGCGGTGTACAAGGGCGTCCCGATGGACCAGCCCGACGAGAAGGACTCCAAGCCGAAGCGACGAAACCCGTTCTGGCGGTTGGGCAAGCGCATCAAACAGAAGCGTGACGAGGACGCCTCCGGGGGCGAGGACGTGCCGCAGGACGATACGAAGCCGGCGGCTACGTCAAGCGCTGAGTGAGGAACTCGACGACGCGCTTTCGCGCCTCGTAGGCCGGATGCCCGTCGACCTCGCGCACCTCGAGGGTCAGCACCGAGTGCGCGCTCTTGCCGAATCCGTACTCATTTCCCTTGCTCGAGTCGATCTCGATGACCTCGAAAGCGTCACCGAGGCGCTCCTTCAACGTCTTGAATCGGGCTCCCGGTGACAGCGGGTCCTCGCTGAACCGCAGACCCATCGCGCACAGACCCTCGTCGGCGGCGCGTCGTTCGACGACCTTCAACTCGGCTTCGGACAGACCTGGATCGCGTCGTTGTTTGGCCGTCAGCCCGATCGGCAACGACGGCTGACTCAGCACCGGGGCCAGCACGCTGTCGTCGACCGCGGCCGCCAGGGCGAAGCCGCCGCTCCAACACTCGCCGATCACACCGACACCCTTGCCGGGAGTGTTCTCGTTCAGGTCGCGGGCCAGGGCACGCAGGTAATGGGCGACCGGACGGTCGGCATTCGTCGCAAACGCCGCGAATTCCTTTGCCACGCAACCACGCAACATGACCGGGATCGCGCCGGGGCGTATCCCCGGCGCCCCGGGCGTGCCGTACAGCGACGGTATGGCGACCGTGAACCCGTTGTCCACCAGATGATTACCAAGGCCCAGGACGCCTGGATGAATGCCGGGCATCTCGGGAATGAGCACCACACCCGGACCCTCACCCTTGCGGTACACGTCATAGGTGTAGCCGGCAGCGGCGAACGGCGAGCAGGTCCAGCCGGTCAGATCGGCTTCCGGCGCCGCCTGGCCGGCGAGATTGGGATCGGGAGCGGTCATCGCGTCTCCTACTTGACGGTCGGCTATTTGGTAGGCAGTGGAGCGGCGGACTGCGTCGCCGCAGCCAGCGTACGAAACTCCTCGGTCGTGCCTGCCCCGGTTATCGCAACCTGTGCCGCCCCGGTCGGACCGTTCAACCGCGTGGTCCACAGTGGTTCCCCGGGCCGCCCGTCGCGATCCCCACCGCTGTAGACCACCCACGTCACACCGTCGACGTCCTCGACTCCGGTCGGATACAGGTCGGCCTCCATCGAGCCGACGAGCTTGTCCTCGTCGGCGTTGCTCTGCGTCAGGCTCAGGTACATCCCGCTGGGCGCCAGATACCCGACCGTCGAACTGACCGCGCGGAGGCGCTCCCCCGAGGCCGGGTCGGTGCGGCCGCCGTCGATGCCGTTTCTGCTGCCCGAGTTCGCCTGCCAACCCTGCGGCAGCTTCGGCAGCCGGATCGGGATCTTGAGCGCCTCGGCGTCGGCCTGCAAAGCGCCAGGTGCGTCATAGGTGGGTACAGGTCCCTCGGCGGGACCAGTCCCCTGAAACGAGCACATACCCAGCACGCCCGCGAGCACGATGCAGGCCACGATCAGCGGTCCGATCGACCAGAACATGTCCCGGCCGTCCTGGAGCAGCCGCGACTTGGCTGGCTTGGGAGCCGGAACCGGTTGGGTGCTCATGGTCGCCAGTATCCCAGGTCCCGGAGGTCTGGCGGGTAGTGGGACAATCTGCGCATGACCCCCGCGCGCGGTGAAGCACCGGACCGTAACCTCGCCCTTGAGCTCGTCAGAGTGACCGAGGCCGGCGCGATGGCGGCCGGACGCTGGGTCGGCCGCGGAGACAAAGAGGGTGGCGACGGGGCCGCCGTCGACGCCATGCGTGAGCTGGTCAACACCGTGTCGATGCGCGGCGTCGTGGTGATCGGCGAGGGCGAGAAGGACAACGCGCCGATGCTCTACAACGGCGAAGAGGTCGGCAACGGTGACGGACCGGAATGCGACTTCGCCGTCGACCCGGTCGACGGCACCACGCTGATGAGCAAGGGCATGCCGAACGCCATCTCGGTGCTCGCGGTCGCCGAACGCGGGGCGATGTTCGACCCGTCGGCCGTGTTCTACATGAACAAGATCGCCGTCGGCCCCGACGCTGCCGAGGTCATCGACATCACCGCGCCGGTCGCTGAGAACATCAGCCGGGTCGCCAAGGTGAAGAACTCCGGCGTTGCGGATCTGACTGTCTGCATCTTGGACCGGCCGCGCCACCAGGAACTGATGGCCGAAGTCCGCGACGCCGGTGCCCGGATTCGGCTGATCTCCGACGGCGACGTCGCCGGCGCCATTTCTGCCTGCCGGCCCAACTCGGGCACCGACATGTTGCTCGGTATCGGCGGCACCCCGGAGGGCATCATCGCCGCGGCCGCGATCCGCTGCATGGGCGGCGCCATCCAGGCTGTGCTGTCCCCGACCGATGACGATGAGAAGCAGAAGGCGATCGATCGCGGCTATGACCTGAGCCGCGTGCTGACCACCGAGGATCTGGTGTCCGGCGAAAACGTCTTCTTCTGCGCCACCGGGGTCACCGACGGCGACCTGCTGCAGGGCGTGCGCTACTCCGGCGGCGGCTGCACCACCCAGTCCATCGTGATGCGCAGCAAGTCCGGCACCGTCCGAATGATCGAGGCGTACCACCGGCTCTCAAAGCTCAACGAGTACTCCGCAATCGATTTCACCGGCGACAGCAACGCGGTCTATCCGCTGCCATAACCACAAACACACCGAAGAACAGGGAGCAAATGTCCGACGACGCCGTCGAATACCGCATCGAGCACGACACCATGGGCGAGGTCCGGGTGCCGATCAACGCGCTCTGGCGGGCACAGACCCAGCGTGCAGTGGAGAACTTCCCGATCTCCGGCCGTGGGCTCGAGCGCACCCAGATCCGTGCACTGGGCCTGCTGAAAGGCGCTTGCGCACAGGTCAACAAGGATCTCGGTCTGCTGGCACCCGACAAGGCCGACGCGATCATCGCCGCCGCCGGCGAGATCGCCGACGGTCTGCACGACGACCAGTTCCCCATCGACGTGTTCCAAACCGGTTCTGGCACAAGCTCGAACATGAACACCAACGAGGTGATCGCCGGGATAGCGGATCGCAACGGCGTGAAGGTGCATCCCAACGACGACGTCAACATGTCGCAGTCGTCCAATGACACCTTCCCAACGGCCACGCACATCGCGGCCACCGAAGCCGCTGTGCGCCATTTGATTCCGGCGCTCGAGGTGCTGCACGAGGCGCTCGACTCGAAGGCCAACCAGTGGCGCACCGTGGTCAAGTCCGGCCGCACCCACCTGATGGATGCCGTCCCGGTGACCCTGGGTCAGGAGTTCAGCGGTTACGCCCGTCAAATCGAAGCCTCCATCGAACGGGTGAAGGCCACGCTGCCGCGGCTGGGCGAGTTGGCCATCGGCGGGACAGCCGTCGGCACCGGCCTCAACGCGCCGGACGATTTCGACACGCGTGTGGTCGCCGTTCTCACCGAGCTCACCGGACTGGCCGAATTGCGGGTCTGCGCAAACCACTTCGAGGCGCAGGCCGCCCGCGACGGGCTCGTCGAGGCGTCCGGCGCGCTGCGCACCATCGCGGTTTCGCTGACCAAGATCGCCAACGACATCAGATGGATGGGGTCGGGTCCGCTGACCGGCCTCGGCGAGATCCAGCTACCCGATCTGCAGCCGGGCAGCTCGATCATGCCGGGCAAGGTGAATCCGGTCATCCCGGAGGCCATCACACAGGTCGCGGCTCAGGTGATCGGCAATGACGCCGCCATCGCGTGGGGCGGCGGCAACGGCGCCTTCGAGCTCAACGTCTACATCCCGATGATGGCCCGCAACCTGCTCGAGTCGTTCAAGATTCTGACCAACTCGTCCACACTGTTCGCACAGCGCTGCATCGACGGGCTCGTCGCGAACGACGACCGCCTGCGCGAGCTGGCCGAGTCGTCGCCGTCGATCGTGACCCCGCTGAACTCCGCCATCGGCTACGAGGAAGCCGCCGCCGTCGCCAAGCAGGCGCTCAAGGAGAAGAAGACGATTCGCCAGACCGTGATCGACCGCGGGCTGATCGGCGACAAGCTGTCGCTGGAGGAACTCGACAAGCGCCTGGACGTGCTGGCAATGGCGAAGGTCAAGGACGGACAGCGCTGAACCGCCACGCGCATGCGTAGAACCGCTGTATAGCGGGTATAGATACGTCCGCCGTTGCGACGACGCTGGCTCGAGTTTGGCCAGCGGACGCGCGGTGCAGGGGTTCTAATAGAGATCTGACTACGTGTGCCGGGAACTGGGGATGCCGGTGGCTGTATTGGAAGGCCGCCCGATCGAGGGCCGTTCGGTCAGTTCGTTCTTGTCCGCAACAGCCGCCGGGCCATCAGCGCTGCTGATCGAAGGTGAACCGGGAATCGGCAAGACCACCTTGTGGTTGGCTGCCGTCGAGCAGGCGAAGGCGCGCGGATTTCGGGTTCTGTCCACGCGCGCGGCCGCCGCTGAATCCGTATCGGCGTACACCGCCCTGGCGGACATGCTCGACGACGTCGATGCCGATGCGTGGGCCGATCTACCCGCTCCGCAATTACTCGCGGTGGATCAGGTGCTGCTGCGCGCGGGTACGGGTGACGTCACCGACCAGCGTGCCGTGGCGGCCGCATTCCTGGCCGTCATCGAGAGATTCGCCGATATCGGTCCGGTGTTGTTGGCGATCGACGATCTGCAGTGGCTCGATCCGTCGAGCGTTCACGTCATCGCGTTCGCCGCGCGGCGACTCACCGGCCAAGTAGGACTTCTCGGCAGTGTGCGCACCGAGGTCAACGACGGCGCGAGCGCTGCGTGGCTTCAGTTACCGCGTCCCGAAGCGATCAACCGTATCCGCTTGAGTCCGTTGGGCGTTCAAGAACTACACGCAGCGGTCGCGGCACGGCTGCAGCGGTCGTTCTCGCGACCGGCGATGGGGCGCATCTACGCAGTGTCCGGCGGAAACCCCTTCTACGCCATCGAATTGGCCAGGGCGATGGACGACCAGTCGCTGCAGACGTCGTTGGCGTCGCTGCCCCGCACGCTGGCCGACGTCGTCCGAAGGCGACTCGGCGGTCTCGATCCCGATGTCCACGAGGCACTCCTCGCGGCGTCGTGCCTGGCGGCACCGACGGTCGAACTGGTGTCGATGGCAACGGCGGGCAGCGACGATCAGCTGGTCGATCTTCTCGAAATCGCGGAGAGCAAGAGCATCATCGCGATCGACGGCAATCGGATCCACTTTGCCCATCCGCTCCTGGCGCGAGGTGTCTACACCGAGGCCGCACCGGCGAGTCGCCGTTCGATGCACCGTCGGATCGCCGATATCGTCGACGAACCCGAGTTGTGCGCAAGACATCTGGCGCTGGCCGCGACGACCGGTGACGACGACACGCTACGCGCGCTGGACAAAGCCGCCGACTCCGCGCGCGCCCGCGGCGCCCCCGCCGCAGCCGCTGAACTGATGGACTTGGCGATCAGTCTCGGCGGCGACACACCTGACCGCCGCCTGGGCTCGGCGCTGCACCACTTCGACGCCGGCGACCACGAGCGGGCGACCGCTGTGCTGCAGGAGACCGTCGACCGGCTGCCGCCAGGAGACCTGCGCGCAGAAGCGTTGTGCCGCTTGGCCGTAGTACGTCTGTACACCGTCGGCTTCTTCGAAGCGACCAGCGTACTGCAACAGGCGCTGGCCGATGCGGGCGAGGACAGTCCGCTGCGGGTACAGATTCTGATCACGCTGGCCCACTCGCTGATGCACGCCAATCGACTCACCGAAGGCAGAGACACCGCCCTGCAGGCGGTGAGCGATGCCGAGCGACTCGACCACCCGCACCTGCTCGGTCTGGCGCTCGGCATGCGAGTCATGTTGGGCTTCATGGCAGGTGAGGGCCTGGACGAGGCGAGCCTGCAGCGCGCACTGGAGCTGGAGGAGCACCAAACGTTCACACCACTGGTCTTTAGGCCCTCCATGCAGCACGCCCTGTTGCTGGAGTGGACCGGTGAGCTCGCAACGGCGCGGCAGGCACTGGACGCCATCCGCCTGCGCTGCATGGAGAAGGGTGAGGAGGGCGAATACGTCTTCATCGCACAGCACGTCGTGATGAGCTCGATGTGGGCGGGCGACTACGTCACCGCAAACCTCGTCGCCGAGGACGCCACCGAACGGGCCCTCCAGCTTCCCGGTAGCGCGCCGTTGTTTTTGGCTCACAGCATGCGCGCACCGTTGGCGGTGTTCGCCGGCCAGGAGGCCGAGGCACGACGCACGATCGCCGAAGCACTCGAAATCGTCGCGCAGACAGGGACTTTCCGGCTGGGACAGCGGGTGTTGGCATCCCTGGCGTTCCTGGAAGTGTCGCTGGGTAACTATGAGGCGGCGGTCGCCGCGGTGGCGCCGATGTTGTCGGCCTTCGACGCCGAGGCGACACCGACCGAGCTGCCGTTCGCCGCGTTCCTGCCAGATGCGATCGAGGCCCTCGTGCAGTTGGGCAGGCATGCCGAAGCCACGCCCCTCATCGAGGCGCTCGAGCGCAACGGTGCGGCCTTCGACCGTGCCTGGATGTGCGCGGTCGGCGCACGCGGTAGAAGCATGCTGCTGGCTGCGCAGGGTGATCTCGACGGTGCGCATGCGGCAGCGCAACAGGCCGCGCTCCACCACGAGCGCTTGCCGATGCCGTTCGACCGGGCGCGCACGCTGCTGTTGCTCGGCCAGCTCGAGCGCCGCCTACGCAAGAAGGAGTCGGCGTCGGCCCACCTACAGGCCGCCCTGGACATTTTCGAGCGGGGCAACATTCCCCTGTGGGCCGACCGCGCGCGAACAGAACTTGCGCGTGCCAAGGTCGGCGGACACGGCAGCGGCCAACTCACCCCCTCCGAACAGCGCGTCGCCGAACTCGCCGCATCGGGCATGAAGAATCGCGACGTCGCCAATGCGCTGTTCATCAGCCCGAAAACCGTCGAGGCCAACCTCGCGCGGATCTATCGCAAGCTCGGCATCAAGTCGCGCGCCGAGTTGGGGCGCCACATCGGCGCGCCGACCCGCCCGCAGATATAGGGAAACACCCGATTCCTCCGCACAATTCTGGGAATTAGCGTCGAGGACCGGAACGACAACCAGGCTCTCCAGGAGGATAGGTGCTCGTTGACCACGCTCCCTCGATCTCGTCGCCCCAGGCGTCTTCGGACGCCACTCTGGTCACGACGGCGACCAGCCAACCCGCGTTGCGCACGGGATTCGCAATGCTGGCCTTGGTGTCGCTGATCGATCTGCCCAGAGCCGAACGGGCGGACCGGGTCCTGGCGTTAAGCGGTGCGGCGGCCGCCGGTTGGTTCCTGATGCGAGGCCGCTGCCGTCCCTGGTGATTTCGGTGCGCTTACGATCGCTCAGCGATCGCGCGCGCACCGAAACCGCTCAGAGTGAGGCGCTACGGCAGCGCGCCTGGGCTGATCTCCTCCAGCATCTCGGTGACCAGGGCTGCGATCGGAGAGCGCTCGCTGCGCAACAGGGTGATGTGCGCGAACAGCGGATGGCCCTTGAGCTTCTCGATGACCGCCGCCACACCGTCGTGACGACCCACCCTCAGGTTGTCGCGCTGGGCGACATCGTGGGTGAGCACCACCCGCGATCCCGCACCCAAGCGGGACAGGACGGTCAGCAGCACATTGCGCTCGAGTGACTGCGCCTCGTCGACGATGACGAAGGAGTCGTGCAACGAGCGGCCCCGAATGTGGGTCAGCGGTAGCACTTCCAGCATGCCGCGGGACAGCACCTCCTCGAGCACCGCGGGACTGGCCAGCCCCTCGAGCGTGTCGAACACCGCCTGCGCCCAGGGGCCCATCTTCTCGCTCTCGCTGCCGGGCAGGTAGCCCAGATCCTGGCCGCCGACCGCATACAGCGGCCGGAACACCACGACCTTGCGGTGGGTGCGGCGCTCGAGCACAGCCTCCAGGCCGGCGCACAGCGCGAGCGCGGACTTGCCGGTGCCCGCCTTGCCGCCGAGTGAGACGATGCCGACGGATTCGTCGAGCAACAGGTCGAGCGCAACGCGCTGTTCGGCCGACCTTCCCCGGAGGCCGAACACTTCGCGATCACCGCGAACCAGTTGGACGCGCTTCTCGGCGTTGACCCGGCCGAGTGCGGACGAGCTGCCACCGAGTAACCGAATTCCGGTGTGGCACGGCATGTTTCGTGCTGCTTCGAGGTCGATCTCACCGTCGGCGAAGAGCGTGTCGATCTCGTCGGGCGCCACGTCGAGCTCGTCCATTCCGGTCCACCCGGAGGTGATGACGTCCTGGGCGTGGTACTCGTCGGCATTCAGACCGACCGCTCCAGCCTTGACCCGCAGCGGAATGTCCTTGCTCACCAGAGTGACGAGTTTGCCTTCGGCGGCGAGGTTGGCCGCCACGGTCAGGATGCGCGCATCGTTGCTGTCGTTGCGGAATCCCGCGGGCAGCACGGAAGGATCGCTGTGGTTCAGCTCGACATGTAGCGTGCCGCCTTGCGTCCCAACGGGAATCGGCTGATCCAGCCGTCCGTGTTCGAGGCGCAGATCGTCGAACATCCGCAATGATTGCCGCGCGAACCAGCCAAGCTCATGGTGATGACGCTTGGCCTCCAGTTCGCTGATGACCACCAGCGGGACCACGACTTCGTGCTCGGCGAACCGCGTACACGCCCACGGATCGGATAGCAGCACGGAGGTGTCGAGCACATAGGTCCGCAAGGGCGAATCAGTCACGTAGCGCTCCTCGTGTCCGCGAGGCCCCCCGCGAAACATTCGGCGGACACTGCGGTACGAGGACCGGGGCCGGTCCTCTCGTGATCGAAACGATCGGTACCGCCCGGACAGCAGAGCATGTCGCTAGCCATCGGAAATGACGCTACTCCCGCCGCGGCGCATGCGCCGCGCAGGCGCGCCGTCGCTAACGGTTAGCGCTGTGTGAACTGCGCGAGTTCAGGTGCGTCGGAAACACCCCACGCGTCGATGCGGTCGGCGATCACCTGACGCAGCTGATCGGGTCCGAAGATGCCGGCTTCAGCCATGAGAGCCACCTTGTCGGCGTACGCGTCGATGTCTCCACCGACGACACCGAGTTCGGCTGCCCGGCTCGCGATCGCCGCGATCGTCTCGTCGCGGTTGCTCGACAACAGGTGGGCGACGAGGTTGGCGAAGAACTCCTCGTGGCGCTCCTCGTCCTTCGCGATGCGACCGACGAGAGCCTTGAGCACCGGCTCGGTGATCTGCGCTTCGAGGTTGCGGCAGAACACGGCATGCTCGCGCTCGTAGAACGCCATGAATACCAGCCGCTCGACCTGACTGTAGGTGTCGGCGCGGTAGCCCTTCATCACGTGCTCGACGCGCACGTCCTCGTTGGCAGTCGGGTCGATCTCACGGGTGACGACCAGGTAGTTGCGCAGCACGATCGCGTGCAGGTGCTCCTCGGCGGTCCAACGGCCGAGCCAGCGACCGAACTTCTCTTCGAGGATGAAGCTGAAGACGAGCTCGCGGTGGTAGCCGGCGAGGTTGTCCTTGTTGATCAGCAGGATCTCCAGCGCATCGGTGACCACCTTGGGCAGGGTCACCTGGGACGGATCCCAGTCCTTTCCGCCGAGGAAGGCGAAGTTCTCGCCCTGCTCGAACGGCACGTAATCGTGCGCGTACCAGACGTCCTCGGAGTCGATATGACGACGCAGCTCCCGCTCCACGACCGGCTCGAGTTCGAGGATCAGCGCATTAGCGACAGGTTTCTGTGCCATGCAGTTACATTAACTCAATTCTGTGGGAATCGTAAAATTCTCCGACGGCGCGTCGCGTCTACAGCGTGAGACCCGGATAGAGCGGATTGGCGGCGAGCAGCTCCCCTGCGGCGGCGTGCACCCGGTCGGCGGTGCCGTCGGCCAACTTGTACTTGGCCTTCGACGTTCCCTCGGCTTGCGTGTTGGACAGCACCTCGACGACCAGCTCGGCCACCCGGTCGAAGTCGTCGGCGCCGAATCCGCGGGTGGTCAGCGCCGGCGTGCCCAACCGAATGCCACTGGTGTACCAGGCGCCGTTCGGATCGGCCGGGATCGCGTTGCGGTTGGTCACGATTCCGGAGTCCAGCAGCGCCGACTCGGCCTGTCGGCCGGTCAGCCCGAACGACGTCACGTCCAGCAACACGAGGTGGTTGTCGGTACCGCCGGTGACCAGGCCGGCGTCGCGCTTGGTGAACCCGTCGGCCAGCGCCTGCGCGTTGTCGGCGATCGACTGAGCATAAGCCCGGAACTCCGGCTGGCGGGCCTCGGCCAGTGCAACGGCCTTGGCGGCCATCACATGCGACAGCGGACCGCCGAGCACCATCGGGCACCCCTTATCGACCGCGGGTGCGTACTCCTCGGTGGCCAGGATCAGCCCGCCACGCGGCCCGCGTAGCGACTTGTGCGTCGTCGTCGTCGTGACGTGCGCGTGCGGCACCGGGTCCTCGTCGCCGGTGAACACCTTGCCCGCGACCAGGCCGGCGAAGTGCGCCATGTCGACCATCAACGTCGCCCCGACCTCGTCGGCGATTTCGCGCATCTTGGCGAAGTTGATGCGCCGCGGATAGGCCGAGTAGCCGGCGACGAGCACCAGCGGCTTGAACTCACGGGCCAACGCGGCGACCGCGTCGTAGTCGACGAACCCCGTCTCCGGGTTGGTGCCGTACTGGCGCTGGTGGAACATCTTCCCGGAGATGTTGGGACGGAAGCCGTGGGTCAGGTGGCCGCCGGTGTCCAGCGACATGCCGAGCAGCCTCTGGTTGCCGAGCTTGTTGCGCAGCGTCTCCCAGTCGGCCTCGGAGAGGTCGTTGACGTGCTTGGCGCCGAGTTCGGCGAGCCCGGGCGCCTCGACCTTGGTGGCCAGGATGGCCCAGTAGGCCACCAGGTTGGCGTCGATACCCGAGTGCGGCTGGGCGTAGGCGTAGGGCGCGCCGAACAGTTCGCGCGCGTGCTCGGTGGCCACCGCCTCGACGGTGTCGACGTTCTGGCAGGCGGCATAGAACCGGTGCCCGATGGTGCCCTCGGCGTACTTGTCGGAGAACCAGGTGCCCATGGTGAGCAGCACCGCAGGGGAGGCGTAGTTCTCACTGGCGATCAGCTTGAGCGAATCCCGTTGATCGGCAAGCTCTTTGCGGGTGGCATCGGCGATGCGCGGCTCGACCGACTCGATCACGCGAAGCGCGGCTCGATAGGCCTCGCTGGCGGTGTCGGCGTAGGCGGCGCCCAGACCGCCAACCGAAGAAACCGAAGAAGTGGTGGACTCTGCAGTCATGCGTTCAGCCTAGTGGGCCGGGATTTCTCCGCGGCCCGCAACGTCGACGGGATCAGCGGCTCGTCGAGCAGTCGTCCGAACCGCTCGGTCAGGGACACGCCATCGGGCCGGTCGTCGAGCCAGCCTCGCAGTAGCCGGTAACCCTCGATGTAGGTGCTGGTGTAGGCCCGCCACAGCGGCGAGGACAGAAACCGCAGCATCTGCCGGGCGCGTTCGTCGTCGACCAGCAGCCAGCGCTTGAGGAACTCGACGACGTCGTCCACGTCGCGGTGCTCGTCGTGCAGCATCAGCGCCGCGTCCTGCCGCACGTCGGCGAGCGCGGCGGCGGCCTCGGAGACGGCCAGCGCCCGCTCACCGTCGAAACTCAGGCCTAGATCGGCGTAGATCTCGCCGGCCCAGGTGCCCCAGTTCGGGCCGATCGCCGCGTACAGCGCCAGGTCCGCCAGGCCCTCGGCCATCAGGCACTGCGGGGTGTTGACGAGGAAGATCGTCTGTTCGGCCTGCCCCTTGCCCGCGACGAGCCCAGCCTCCTTGCGGCAGTGCTCGGTGTGGTGACCGGGATACGACTCATGGGCCACCAGTCGTGGCAGGTTCGACATCTGCTGCTTGAGGTCTGCGTTGACGGCCACCGTGGACGTGTAGTTGCCGAGGTAGTAGTTGAATCCCGACCACGGTTTGTCGGTCACCACCTCGTAGGTGATGGTTTCGGCGTCCGGCAGCGGATATTCGGCGCGCACCCGGTCGCGCAGCGCGCTGGAGAACGCGTGGATGCACTCCTCCAGCCGCTCTGGAGGCAGCTCCTCGCCGGCCCGGTAGTCGGCCATCCGCGCCGCGAGCGGTCCGCTGCCGCCCAGCGCGTCGTCGAGCTTGGCGTGCGCCTGCCGATACTGGTCGGGGTCGCCCTTGGCGATGCGCACGTCGAAATACGCCTCGACCTCGTCGACGAATCCGACGTCCTGACCAGCGAATTTACGGGCGGCGCAAGCCAGCGCACGCAGGTGAGCGCCGATGAACTCGGCACGCCCCTGGTCCAGCTCACTGCCGGCCCGCACTGCGTCCAACAGCCGTTCGGCCTGGCGGGCAAGGTCGGCGGGCTCCGGGGGCGGCTCGGCGGCCACCACACGCCGCAATTCAGGGTCCCCGGTGAAGGAGTCGACGTAGCCTTCCTCGATCCGGTCGAAGCGCAGCCCGAGCAACAGGTACTCACGGACTAGCGGAATCGAGGTGCTGGCGTTCATGTGTTCAACGCTAACTGCAAGACTGGTCGTATGCCGCGGCTGAGCGAGCCGAGCCCCTACGTGGAGTTCGACCGGACCGAGTGGCGCGCGTTGCGTATGTCGACCCCGCTGAAACTGAGCGAGGACGAGCTGCAGCGACTACGAGGCCTCGGTGAGAAGCTCGACCTGCTCGAGGTCGAAGAGGTCTACCTGCCGCTGGCCCGGCTCATCCACCTCCAGGTCGCGGCGCGGCAGGCGTTGTTCGCGACGACCGCGCAGTTCCTCGGTGAGCCGACACAGAATCCGGACCGGCCGGTGCCGTTCATCATCGGTGTCGCGGGCAGTGTGGCCGTCGGCAAGTCGACCACCGCGCGTGTACTGCAGGCGCTGCTGGCGCGCTGGGAGCACCATCCCCGCGTCGACCTGGTCACCACCGACGGCTTCCTCTATCCCAACGCCGAGTTGTCCCGGCGAAACCTGATGCATCGCAAGGGCTTTCCGGAGAGCTACGACCGCAGGGCGCTGATGCGGTTCGTCACCTCGGTGAAGTCGGGTTCCGACGCGACGTGCGCACCGGTCTACTCGCACCTGCTCTATGACATCGTCCCGAAGGAAAAGCAGATGATCCGGCATCCGGACATCCTCATCCTCGAGGGACTCAACGTGCTGCAAACCGGTCCGGCACTGATGGTTTCGGATCTTTTCGACTTCTCGGTCTACGTCGACGCCCGCATCGAGGACATCGAACAGTGGTACATCTCCCGGTTCCTCTCGATGCGGGCGGGCGCATTCGCCGACCCGGCCTCGCACTTCCACCACTACTCGACCCTGACCGACGACCAGGCCGTCTTCGCCGCGCGTGACATCTGGCATTCGATCAACCGGCCCAATCTGATCGAGAACATCCTGCCGACACGGCCACGCGCCACTCTGGTGTTACGCAAGGACGCCGATCACGCGATCAACCGGCTGCGGCTGCGGAAGCTCTGACAACGTCGGTCTGAGAGCGTCACCGCGTGCATATAGTCGCGACGACTCTCTCAGCGCGACATTGTGCGCCGCTACTTCTTGATGCGGCGCACGCCTTGGTACTGCAGCTCGGCCATCACCAGGGTGTAGACGCCGGTGGCCAGCGTCGCCACCACACCGAAGGTGGTCAGCGGGAACACGTCCACGAGAACGAACACGACGGACAGCACGGTGTACAAGACGTTGCCCGCGGCGATCACGATGCCCGTCTGCTTCACCGAGGGCCGTGCGGCGAAGTAGAAGACGCCGATCGCAAAGGCGATGAAGAAGGCGCCGACGGCGTATTCGAAGGCGACCGACGTGCCCGAGATATCAGCGACCCAGCCCGCAAGAGCAATACCGCCGATGCCCATCAGGGCGCTGCAGGTCGCATCGAGGCGCAGCGCGAAACGCAGGAACGAGTCGTTGGAGTTGCGCAGTTTCGGAGTGCTTACCGCGGTCATGAACTTTCCTCTCTACATGGGTGGGTGGTGGACCGTTCCGGAGCCGACGACGCAACCTCTTACGGCGGCGGCTCCGGACCAGTCATGTGGGGGTCACGCCAGCCGGCGCACCCCGAGGTACTGCACGTAGGCGAAGGCCAACGTGAGGACGGTGAACGCGATGATCGCTACGACCCCGAGCTCGGTCAGCGGCAGCCAACCGGCGATCAGCACGACGGTCACGACGATCGCGAACGCGATGTTTCCGGCCAGCACGCCGGTGCCGACGCGGCGAACGCCGGGCACGCCTGCGAGCAGGTACAGCGTCGCCCCGTAGGCGACCAGCGCCGCACCCGAGATCCACTCGGAGGTGGACGACAGGCCTGAGAGCCGCGACAGTGGATCGGCGGCCATGGCGATCAGCAGACCGAGTCCGGCGCACAGGGTGGCGTCGGCGCGGAGGGCGAACCGCAGCAGCGAATCGTGCGGAGCCATCCCGGCGGCGAGTTCGGATCGAGCTTCCCGGACGGGTCGGGTGGTGATTGCGGTCATGGCACTGATGCTGCGCACGAGGCACTGCCAGATCGACGCCAGACGCTGCCAGCTACTGCCAACCGCTGGTCAGTGACGATGCGGCCGAGGAACGAGGCCGAGGAGGAGCTGACCAATCAGACTCAGTCAGAGGTGTGGAGCTAGTCTTGCGCGGCGACCAGGTTTCCACGTAGGTCGGCGGCGATGAGACGGGCCGCCGCGTTCTGCCAGTTGTGCAACGAGCGTTGCGGGACCTCGGTGACGAACCACTGCCACGCCTGGCGCGCCACAGGATCGAGCCCCGCGGCCGTCGCGTTCTGGGCGTACGCGCGGACGCCGACGACGTAGGGGAAGTACAGCGAGTTGTAGTGGCGCCATTGTTCGGTCGTGCCGAAGTCGCCGCCGTCACGCGGTTTGAGCCGGGCGATGCGATCGGCGAGCAGAGCCTTGAGTTCGTTGGCCCGCTCCAGCGGCTGATCGGGTGCGCCGCGGGCGGCCAGTCGCTCGTCGATGGCCGGCAGCGCGGTCAACGGGCTGGCGACGAGCTTGGACAGATCGCCGTAATGGCCGAGAGCGCGGCGCGTGAGCCGGACGAAGGTGTCCTCGTCGACGTCGTCGAGGGGATTGGCCGACCGCAGTGGCAACGCGGCGCCCGCACTTCGCAGCGCGGCGCGATCGGCACGCAGCGCGGGTGACCGGGAGAATGCCAGCCGGTCGAGCACGCCGGCCAGCGGATCGGCCAGCACGTTGACCGAGATCGCGATGGCCAGGCTGGTGAACAGCAACACCGTCAGCGCCGTGAGCGGACCGGTGACGGCCAGGCCGATCAGCGCCTGCCCGCCGAACAGCACCACCACGACACCCGTCGCGACGAACGAGCGCAGCATATCGGCGCGCAGGGCCTGGCCCTCGTCGAAGGCGTCCCACATCGCGACCGCAAGGCCGAGGAGTACCACGTCGAATCCCGTCGACGCCAACGCCAGCCAACTCGGCACGATGCCCAACGGGATCACGATGATCGCGTTGCCGAGGGCGAAGAACAGTGTGGCGACGATGACGTAGCCGACCACCGGCCGCGGCTGCCACGGTCCCAGGACCGCCCGCAGCATCGCGCCGAGCGACGACAGCGAGATGACGGCGAACATCACCCAGTGGCCCATCCGCACCGGGCCGTCGACGTTTCCTGCCATCGCCGCACCGACCAGCGCACCCGTCGCGACCACCGCCACGGCCACCAACTCGCTTGCTCTGCTTCGCCAGGTGTCGCGAGGGCGCGACAGTTCGAGAAGCACCGCGAACCATGCGATGCCGGGCACCGTGACGAGATAGACCTCGATGTTGCTCAGCACGACGGATCCGCTCTGCGTGCGAACCGCGTCAAGGGCGACCACCGTCGCAAAGCTTGTCAGCCCGATGGCGGCAAGGACGAGGACGGGTTTGTGTGGATCACGCGCCAACAGATACAGACCCAACCACCAGCTGAGCGAGAAGACGAGCGCTGACAGCGCAGCCATGGATTCAGTGTCGCACTAGATGCCGTAACGGCGATGACGCGCGGTGTAATCGCGCAGCGCCCGCAGGAAGTCCACGCGCCGGAACTCGGGCCAGTACGCCTCGGTGAACCACATCTCCGAGTAGGCGCTCTGCCAGAGCAGGAAGCCTGAGAGCCGCTGCTCACCCGACGTCCTGATCACCAGGTCTGGGTCGGGCTGCCCGGAGGTGTACAGATTCTCCGAGATGCCTTCTTCGGTGACCGCGTCGATGAGCTGGTCTCCGGTCTTACCGTTGGCGAGTTCCTTGCCCAGCAGTTGTCGCACCGCGTCGACGATCTCCTGCCGCCCGCCGTATCCCACCGCGACGTTGACGTGAAAACCGTTGCCGTTGCCGTTGGTCGACTCGACGGCGTCGCGAAGGCGGCGGGCCTGCTCCTCACCGATCAACTCGAGATCGCCGACGGTGCGCACGCTCCAGTGGTTGTCCGGGGCACAGATCTCCTCGACCACCTCGGTGATGATCTCGATCAACGTCGCCAGCTCAGCGGGATCGCGGTGCAGGTTCTCGGTGGAAAGCAAGTACACCGTGGCCATTTCGACGCCGGCCTCCTGAGCCCAGCGCAGCATCTCGGCGATCTTGCGTGCGCCCATCCGATACCCGTAGCTGACGTCGTCGTGACCAGCATCACGGGCCCACCGCCGGTTGCCGTCGCAAAGCACGGCGATGTGGCGCGGTAGCTCGGACTTCGCGGACTCCAGCCCTTGGCGCAACCGCATCTCGTAGAGGCGGTACATCGGTTCCTTGAGTCGCAAAGGAATGATGGCCACCGAATCAGACTACTGTGGCGTTCGAAATCCCCCGTGGCATTAGTGGAGGTGAGGGTGGTTCAGGTCGACGCCGACGAGGCTCAACAACAACCGGTGCGCGCGCACGCAGAGGATTTCCCCGAAGCGGTGGTCGATGGCGTCGCCAACTTCTTTCACAAACCCCGGCTACGCGGGTGGATCCACGTCTACTCGGCGGTCGTCGCGTTCATCGCAGGCGCTGCGCTGGTGTCGGTCTCGTGGTCGGTGGTGTCATTCCGCGCGGGAATCGCCACGTTGGTCTACACGCTCACGATCGTCGCCATGTTCGCGGTGAGCGGCGCGTACCACCGGGTCGAATGGAAGTCGAACACCGCCCGTAAGTGGATGAAGCGCCTCGACCACTCGATGATCTTCATCTTCATCGCAGGCAGCTACACGCCGTTCGCCGTGTTGGCCCTGCCGGAGCAGGACGGTCTGGTCCTGTTGGCGATCGTCTGGTCGGGTGCGCTCGCAGGGGTGCTGCTCAAAATGTTCTGGCCGTCGGCGCCGCGCTGGGTCGGCGTGCCGCTCTACTTGCTGTTGGGTTGGGTGGCGGCATGGTTCGTCGGGCCGATTCTGCACGGTGCGGGTGTCGCGGCGCTTGTGCTGCTGATCGTCGGCGGCGCGCTCTACAGCATCGGCGGAGTGCTGTACGGCCTCAAGTGGCCGAATCCGTGGCCGACGACCTTCGGCCACCACGAGTTCTTCCACGCGTGCACCGCGGTCGCCGCGATCTGCCACTACATCGCGATGTGGTTCGCCGTCTTCTAGTGATTTGGGTGCGCTCACGATCGCTGAGCGAACGTATGCGCGCCGAAATCGCTTAGAGCTGGGTCATGTTCTCCGGCGTCCAGTACGCCTTCATCGATGCGATCTTGCCGTCGGAGTTGAACGTCATGACGCTGATGATGTCGATGCGCATCTTCGCGTCGCCCATGCTGATGGTCAGTGCCCAGAAGAACGCCACCTCGTTGCCGAGAGCGCGAAGGGTGACGACTTCGGTCCCGTTGTCGCCCTGCGGAATGGCCGAGTAGAAGCCGCGGATCGCCTGCCGACCGATGTGCACGTCGCTGCCGACGGGATCCTCGACCGTGGCATCGTCGGCGTATAGCTCGACGATGTCGTCGACCTTGCCCTTCGCGGCGAACTCGAGGTAGCGGTTGACGGTCGCGGCGTTGTCCTCAGGCGATGGCATGCGCCGAACGCTACACCGGCACACCGAGAGCGGCCGCGAGATCCCCGGCAGTCGTGACCGGCAGGTCACAGGTCCGTCCGCGACACACGTAGGCGGCGTCGGCACCGCCCACCCGATCGCGGTCGGCCAGCAGCTCCGAGGAGTTCACCGGGCCGCCGACGACGATCGCGCCGCCCGGTGCGAGACGACGGGCCGCGGCGAGCAGTTCCGAGTCGATCCGATCGCAGGCCACCGCGATCTGAATCGGCCCGCGCACAGCGGCTTCGGCGACCGCGAGCCAATGCCCGCCCGAACGCGCAAGCCGCGCCAGAATGGGCGCCGCGGTGGCGAGCGTGGCGTCGGCGGCCGCGGCGTAGACGTCCGCCCGTGGCGCCGGTGCCATGTGCCCCGCCAGCTGCAGCGCCTCCGCCATCAACGACGCTCCCGACGGCGTCGCACCGTCCAGCGGGTCGGCGGGTCGCACCATCAGCGCGTCGGCGTCGTCAGCGGTGTCGAACCAGCGTCCGGGGGTTTCGGCGTCGGCGAAATGCTCCAGTGCGGTGTCGAGCAATGACATGGCGGAATGCAGCCAGGACGCCTCGCCCGTCAGCTGATACAACGTCAACAGACCGGTGGCCAGGGCGGCGTGGTCCTCCAGGATGGCCGCGCTGTCGCCGACGCGACCGCCGAGGCTGGCGCGGCGGAGCCGACCGTCGACGATGTGCAGATCGACGACGGCATGCGCGCATTGCGTTGCGGCGTCGAGCAATTCCGGTGCGTCGAGCGCCACCGCGGCCTCGGCGAGTGCCGTGATCGCCAGCCCGTTCCACGCCGTCACCACCTTGTCGTCACGGCCCGGTTGCGGACGGGTCAGCCGAGCGGCCAACAGCGCGGTGCGCACGCGCTCGAAGCGGTCCGCGTCCTCTGGGTCGTTGTGCAATTGCAGCACAGAGCTGCCGTGTTCGAAGGTCCCGCCGTCGGTGACACCGAAAAATGCTGCAGCCCAGCGCCCGTCGTCGTCGCCGAGCACCTCACGCAGCTGGGCTGGTGTCCATACGTAGGTCAAGCCCTCGTGACCGTCAGAGTCGGCGTCCAGCGACGATGTGAACATGCGGTCGGCGCCGAGATCCTCGATCAGGAAGCGTGCGGTTTCACCAGCCACTCTGCGCGCCAACGGGTTTGATGTACGACGCGCCCAGTGCGCGTATGCCCGCAGCAGCAACGCATTGTCGTAGAGCATCTTCTCGAAGTGTGGCACCACCCACGATGCGTCGACGCTGTAGCGCGCGAATCCGCCGGCCAGCTGGTCGTAGATGCCGCCGCGCGCCATCGCCGTGCACGTCCGTTCGGCCGCCTCCAACGGCAGTACATCGCCCGTGCGTTCATGGCTTCGCAGCAGCGCTTCCAAGAGTGCGGACGGTGGGAACTTTGGCGCCCCAGACTGATTCGCGATGAACCCGCCGTTGGCGGTGTCCTCATCTTGCAGGACCGCCGCGACGGCGTGATCGCAAAGCGCCGGCTGCACCGGCGGCCCACCACCGGGGAGGCCGGAAGCCATCGACCGCAGTTCGCCGACGATGTGATCGGACGTCTCCTCGACCTCGGCACGACGGTTGTGCCAAGCATCGGAGACGGCGGCGAGCAGCTGCAGGAAGTTGGCCTTGGGGTAATAGGTTCCGCAGAAGAACGGTCGACCGTCCGGAGTGAGGAAGCACGTCATCGGCCAGCCGCCCTGACCTGTCAGTGCGACGGTCGCGTTCATGTAGACCGCGTCGATATCTGGCCGCTCCTCGCGGTCCACCTTGATGTTCACGAAGCCGTCGTTCATCACCGCAGCGACCGCATCGTCCTCGAACGACTCGTGGGCCATCACGTGACACCAGTGGCAGGCCGCGTACCCGACGGATAGCAGGATCGGCACGTCGCGCGCCGCCGCTTCGGCAAGCGCCTCCGGTGTCCACTGCCGCCAGTGCACCGGGTTGTCGGCATGCTGGCGCAGGTACGGACTGGTCGCCAGCGACAACGTATTGTGGCCGGACGGTTCAGCCGGACTCACGCTTGCTCTCGCCGTCCTCACCCTCGCCGGGATCGTCGGCATCGTCGAACGACTTCGGCAGCTTGCGCAGGTGCCGGTTCATCGACCGGACGAGCAGGAACGTGCCGATCAGCAACAGCACGACGACCAACAGACCGAACGGACTGGCTTTGCCGAATTCGGGGCCGGTCTCGCGTGGCTCGTCCTGGGCCAGCAGGGTGAGGACCATGAGCGCGATGTCGTTCATTCGTCGATCTCGATTCCGGCGAACAGATCCGCCTCGGGTAGCGACACCGGGACCCGCGAGCGGGCCAACTCGAATTCCTCTGTCGGCCAGAGCCGTTGCTGCCATTCGATCGGAGCACGGAAGAAGTCGCCCTTGGGGTCGATCTGGGTCGCGTGCGCGCGTAGCGCATCATCGCGCTGGGCGAAGTACTTCGCGCATTCGACGCGGGTGGTCACGCGCTTCTCGAAGATGTCGTGGTCGGCTTCCCAGTGCTTGAGCCATTTCTCGAACGGGCCCACCTCGCCGTGTTTGGCGAACTCGTCCTGGATCAGCTGCATGCGCTTTCGCAGGAAACCGTGGTTGTAGTACAGCTTCTGCACCGCCCACGGCTCCCCCGCGTCGGGGAACAGCCGGTGGTCGGCCGCCGCCTCATACGCGGCCACCGAGACCTGGTGGCATCGGATGTGGTCGGGATGCGGATAGCCGCCGTTTTCGTCATAGGTGGTCATCACGTGGGGCCGGAACTCGCGGATGACGCGCACCAGCGATTCGGTGGGCTCCTCGAGCGGCACCAGGGCGAAGCATCCCTCGGGCAGCGGCGGCGGCGGATCGCCCTCCGGCAGGCCTGAGTCGACGAAGCCGAGCCAGTGGTGCTCGACGCCGAGGATCTCGGCCGCCTTGGCCATCTCGTCGCGCCGGATCTCGCTCATCCGGCCGTGCACGTCGGGCAGGTCCATCGCCGGGTTGAGGATGTCACCGCGCTCACCTCCGGTGAGCGTCACCACAATGACGCGTGCGCCCTCGTCCGCGTAGCGCGCCGTCGTCGCCGCACCCTTGCTGGACTCGTCGTCCGGGTGGGCGTGCACCGCCATCAACCGCAGTTCACTCAACCTGTTCTGCCTCATCTGCTTCTCGAATATGTCCGTCAGCCGACATTCCCGAGAGATTTCAACCGATACGAGTAGCCCTATAGTTCCAGTTCTGTAGATCGATCCGACCGACGGGCATGAAAACTAGATGATCGAGCGTCCTTCTGCCCGCTACGGGCAGCAACGGCTGACCCGCCGTCAGCGCCGCCTGCTCGCCGGCGGCCTGACCGTGCTGGTCCTGGTCGCCGGGATCGTCGTCGCGGTCGTCGCCTTCGGCCGGTTCGACAACCCCGCCGAGGGCGAGCTGAGCGGCTATCGGCTCCTCGACGACCAGACCGTCGAGGTCACGATCAGCGTCACCCGGTCCGATCCCGCGGAGCCGGTGGTGTGCATCGTGCGGGCGCGGGCGATCGACGGCAGCGAAACCGGTCGCCGCGAAGTGCTCATCGGACCGTCGACGCAGAAAACAGTGCAGGTGACGGCCGCCGTGAGATCGCGCAAGCCACCGGTGGTCGGCGATGTGTACGGCTGCGGCACCGACGTCCCGGCCTACCTGGTGGCGCCCTGAAACGCGTCGTGAGGCAAATACAACAAACGCCGAACTGCGAATACGTGAAAATTCGTCGTCCGCGCGGTGCTACCATGGATCGATACACGGTTCCCCGCTGGGACCGTGTATTGCTGCATTTGGTGCGCTGATTTGGCGTTGACGACCGCGGCAATACACGTAGAGCTCCCGGCGCCGAAACACGAGACTTCTTACGCGAGAAAAGCGCGAGAGCAACAACGAAGGAGCGCGACATCATGACCGACACGCAGGTGACGTGGCTGACGGAGGAAGCACACGACCGGCTGAAGGCCGAGCTCGATCAGCTGATCGCCAATCGACCGGTCATTGCCGCCGAGATCAACGACCGCCGCGAGGAAGGCGACCTCCGCGAAAACGGTGGCTACCACGCGGCGCGCGAGCAGCAGGGTCAGGAAGAAGCCCGCATCCGCCAGTTGCAGGAGCTGCTGAACAACGCCAAGGTCGGTGAAGCCCCCAAACAGTCGGGGGTGGCACTGCCCGGCTCGGTGGTGAAGGTGCAGTACGGCGACGACAAGAACGACACCGAGACCTTCCTGATCGCCACCCGCCAGGAGGGTGTGAGCGACGGAAAGCTGGAGGTGTACTCGCCGAAGTCGCCACTGGGCGAAGCGCTCATCGACGCGAAGGTCGGCGAGGTTCGCTCGTACACGATTCCCAACGGCAACACCGTCAAGGTGACACTTCTCAGCGCCGAGCCCTACCACTCCTGAGGCGGGCCCGCCGGCGGTTCGCACTACAGTCCGGACTATGGCGCAGATCGCCGAGGACCTGCTGCTGCTTCTGCTCGACAACGCGTCGGCGCAGCCCGCGCTGGAACGTCAGCGGCGTGAGCGTGTCCTCGCGGCTGCGGTCCTGCTCGACCTGGCATATGCATGCAGAATCAGGCCCGCCGTCGCTGAGGAAGGCGTCGAACCCGGCCGGCTGATCGCACTCTCGGCACCAGGTGTGCCCGATCGGGTTGTCGAACCTGCGTTTCGGCTTCTGCAGCGACGCCCGCTGCGGCCGGTAACCGCGGTGAAGAAGCTGTCCAAGAGCACCGAGGATGTCCTCACGCTCCATCTGGAGCAGACCGGTCAGATCCGGCGTATTCGCCTGCAGGCCAATCGATTCACCCATCCGTACGCGTGGCCGCTGACGAACCGCGAACGGGCGGGTCAGGCCAGATCCGCGTTGCTGGCTGCCCTGTTCGACCGGCGACCGCCGACTCCGTCGACCGCGGCGATCGTCACGCTGCTGCATGCTGCCGACGGGCTGGGCGCACTGCTGTCCCTCAACGATCGCGGGTGGCGGTGGGTGCACGCCCGTGCCGGCGAGATCGCAAGCGGCAGTTGGGTTGACGAGTATCCGACCGGACTCTCCGAGGTGAATCTGGCGGTCACCGCGTCGGCGATACGGACGACGCTAACCTAGCGCCTGCTCCAGATCGGCGAGCAGGTCAGTCGAATCCTCGATGCCGACCGACAGGCGGACAAGGTCGTCGGGGACCTCCAGCTGGGACCCGGCCGTCGAGGCGTGTGTCATCGCGCCGGGGTGTTCGATCAGTGACTCGACTCCCCCGAGCGACTCGGCGAGGATGAAGATCTCGGTGCTCGCGCACAACTTTCGGGCGGCGTCGGGGCCGCCCGCCATCCGTACCGAGACCATGCCGCCGAATGCGCTCATCTGCTTCGCGGCGACTTCGTGACCCGGGTGGCTCGGCAGCCCTGGATACAGCACCGACGAGATCGCCGGATGGTTGGCAAGAAAATCGGCGACCAGGGTGGCGTTTTCGGAGTGTTGGCGCATCCGCAGCGCCAGCGTCTTGAGCCCGCGCATGGTCAGGTAGGCGTCGAACGGTCCCGCGACCGCACCCGCCCCGTTCTGAAGGAATGCGAATGCCGTGTCGAGTTCTTCATCGCTGGTCAGCAGCGCACCACCGACGACGTCCGAATGGCCGCCGATGTACTTGGTCGTGGAATGCAGAACGATGTCCGCGCCGAGCGTCAGCGGTTGCTGCAATGCGGGTGAGGCAAATGTGTTGTCCACCAACAGTTTTATGGCCGACGTCGAGGCGATCTGAGCGATGCCCGCGATATCCGCGATCGACAGTAACGGATTGGTCGGCGTCTCCACCCAGATCAGCTTCGTCTGCGGGGTGATCGCGGCCCGAACCTCGTCGAGGTCGGCCAGCGACACCGCGGTATAGGTGATGCCCCACTGGGTGAAGACCTTGTCGATCAACCGGAACGTCCCACCGTAGGCGTCGTCGGGGATCACCACGTGATCACCCGGGCGCAACACTGCGCGCAAGGCACAGTCGGTGGCCGCCATGCCCGAGGCGAACGCCCGTCCGTATTCGGCCTCCTCGACGGCGGCGAGCGACGCTTCCAGCGCGGCTCGGGTCGGATTGCCGGTACGCGCGTACTCGTATCCGCCGCGCAGCCCACCGACACCGTCCTGCGCGAAGGTGGAGCTGGCGTATATCGGGGCATTGACGGCCCCGGTCGCCGCGTCCGGCCGGAAACCCGCGTGGATGGCCTTGGTGGCAAGGCCCCGGAACCTGTGGTGTTCAGTCATCACCGATCAGGGTAACGACGATCCTGACGGGTCGGGCAGGCGCGTGGTCGGCGATGCCTCAAACGGAATGCAGACGGTACCCAGTATCTTGTCCGCCAGGGTTTGACGTTTGCCGTCCCACAGCGGCCACAGATATCCGACGTAACAGATGAGCTGGTCCACGTAGTGGGCGATCTGACGGACCAACGACAGCCAGAAGCCGATGGGCTGCCAGGACTTCTCGCTGACCACCTTGAACTTCATCACCGTCTTACCGACGCTCTGACCCGTTCGGCCCTGTCGGTAACAGAAGTTCCAGATGAAGTAGACGGTGCCGGGCAGCAGCGCAATGAACTGGACATACGTCCAGAAGTCCGAGACCGCCGCCGAGCAGTAGCCCTGTCCGCTGCCGTAGATGTTGTCGATGCACGCCATGTCGCCCGCGACCAGAAGGCCGACGAATGGGATCAGAACGATCACCCAGATCGGTGCCCAGTCGATGACGAACGCGAACACTCGGGTGAGCCAGGGCGTATAGGAGTCCTTCGGGAGCACCACGACAGGGGACGCGGACCCCGGAGGGTCCAGCGGATTCGGAGCAGGCGGCGGTGGTGCGGTCACCCCGGTACCTCCCCCGTTGCGAAACAATCCGCATGATCTTATCGGCCGGTGCCCGGCCGCAGGGAGGCTGTCGCGGGGCGGTCTAGGAGGGCACGCAGACGGTCTTCATGAGCTTGTCGGCAATCGTCTGGCGCTTGGCATCCCACAGCGGGAACAGGAACCCGATGTAGCAGATGAGACCGTCGACCGCATGTGCGATCTGGCGAACGAACGACTTGCCTGCACCGATCGGCTGCCGGGTCAGCTCATCGACGACCTTGAACTTCATGATCTGCTTGCCGATGCTCGAACCGGTATTACCTTGCCGCACTACGTGATTCCACAACGAGAACACCACGGCGATCACAACGCAGACCGAGAAGATGATCCATGCGATCAAGGACGGACCGTTGTTGCCGGTGGCGCAGACCTCGGCTATGCACACCGTTTCGACCTTCTGGAACGCGGCGAGGGCGACCCCGCCGATCGCTGTGAGAAGGCATACCGGAAAGACGTCGATCACATAGGCGAGTACGCGAGTGAACCACGACGTGTAGTCGCTCGAGTCAGGGCCGCCCGCCGGCCCCCGGGCGAAGCCATCCTGGGACGGCGCGTAGGGCGGTGCGGACGCGGTCGGTCCGAAGCCACTTCCCGATGGTGGCGGTGGCAGCTGACTGGTCACGATTGCCCTAACTGTCAATCCAGCGCGACTGGTCGCAGCTTAGGAGAAGTGATCGCGACGGCGCAGAGATTCGCGCAGCCCCGGTCTGCGCCGGCCGGCGCAGACCGGGGCTGCAACGGTTACGGGGTCAACGGCGCAATCTGCCCGCGGGTGAGGTGCCGGTAGGCGTACACCAAAAACAGTGCGGCGACCGGGATAGCGACGATCAGGCCGATGCCGCAGGCCAGCGCACCGACGACGCCGATCACTCCGGCCACCAGCCAGACCAGTAGCACCTGGACGAAGTTGTTCTTGGCGATGTCGATGCTCTGCTTGATCGCCTCGATCGGCGGCACGTTGCGCTCGACGATGATGATCGTGGTGAACAGCGTGAAGATGCCGATGACGAGACCGAGGATGAAGCAGAACGAGCCGATGGCGGATGCGATTCCGATGATCAGGGTCGCAATGATCACCGGTACGGTGTTGCGCGGCTTGAAAAACGACCCGGCGGTCACCGGCTGACCGTTGGCGATGTCCAATAGTCCACCGAGATAAGCGGATTGGATCGCCGCGGCGACCACGATCAGGATGATGTAGCCGATACCGAGCGCAAGGAAGCTCATGAAGCCGAAGCCGGCTTCATAGCTGTAGCTGTAGTCGCCGTAGGACTCGTAGGATGTCGGTGCGAGCGCGAATGCCAGCCCATACGTGGCGCCGGCCAGGATCCCGATGATGACGCCGTAGACGAGCGCCGGAACGATCAGCGCGGCCGCGTTCTTGGTGAACTTGTTCCACGCCCACGAAAACGCTTCGCCGACGTTAAGGTCTTGCGAGCCAGGCAGACCCGGGCCTGCGGGTGGGTACCCACCAGCGGCCGGATAGCCCCCTTGCTGCGGCGGCGGATAGCCTCCTTGCTGCGGCGGCGGATAGGCCCCTTGTTGTGGCGGCGGATAACCGCCCGGTCCCGACTGGGGCGGCGGGGGTGCGTATCCACCGCCCGGCGGGGGCGGGTAATTGCCACCCGGCGGGGGCTGAGGTGGCGGGTAATTGCCACCCGGCGGGGGCTGAGGTGGCGGGTAATTGCCACCCGGAGGAGGAGGCGGTTGATCACTCATGACTTGCCTTTCCTTTCAAGGATTTTGGTTGCACGACGGTGGTTTCACTGATGGTGTTTCATCGGCACATTGCGGGTGAAGCAAATCCCTACTGCCGGTGGCGAGATGGCGGTCGGCCGTCAAAAGCACAGCGGAACCGAGGGCGCAAGCGCCGCTCGGTTCCGCGTCAGCCGCATTCGTCAGTGAACGCTAGGAGTAACTGGACGTCGCGCTGAAGCCGACGACGAGATTGAAGATGATGACGATCACGAAGACGATGACACCCGCGATCGCGCCCCAGATCGCGTATTTCTTCGCATCGTCGGCCGCCTGCTGCGCCTCGGCGGTGCGGCCCTGAGCCCACAGGCCGGAGACCTGAGTGGATTTCACGATCGACACGATTCCGAGCGGAAGGCAGCACAACACCGTCACCAGAATGCCCAAGACGAGGTTGTTGTTCGGTTGACCCGCCGGCGCTCCGCCCGGAGGGGGCGGCGGAGTGCCACCGCTCGGCGGCGGCGGAGGTGGGTAATTCCCGGGGGGCGGTTGATTGGTCATGGGCGCCTTCCAGTCTCTGTCTTAGCTGGCAACGAGCGTGCTTACGATACCTGAGATGTCGCTTCGTGCAGCGTTTTCGGTACGGAAGTTGACTACGTGGCGAAACAGCGAAATGCCCTGGTAACCGCCGGATTGTGAACCGGAAGGCCGGATTGTTTGCCAGACTTTTGAAGTCCGGCTACCGCGCGTGGCGCCCGCTGCCGTCCGACAGGAACCCGAGGAGGTCGTGACGGGTCAGCACGCCGACCGGCTTGCCCTCCTCGACGACCATCACCGCATCGCATTCGCGCAGCGTCTTAGCGGCGGTGCTGACGAGTTCTCCCGCTCCGATCAAGGGCAGCGGCGGACTCATGTGTTGAGAAACGGCGTCGGCAAGCTTCGCCCTGCCCTCGAAGACCGCGGACAGCAGTTCGCGCTCCGCGACGCTGCCCGCCACTTCGCCTGCCATCACCGGCGGCTCGGCCCCTACGACCGGCATCTGTGAGACGCCGTACTCCCGCAGGATGCCGATCGCGTCGCGAACCGTCTCCGACGGGTGGGTGTGCACCAGGTCGGGCAGTGCACCCGACTTACCCCGCAGCACCTCGCCGACGGTCGTCTCTTCCACCGAACCGTCGAGCCGACTTCGCAAGAATCCGTACGAAGACATCCATCCGTCGTTGAAAACCTTTGACAGATAACCTCTTCCGCCGTCAGGCAACAGAACGACGACCAGCGAATCCGGGCCGGCCTTCTCAGCGACCTTGATCGCGGCCACGACGGCCATGCCGCACGATCCTCCGACCAGGAGTGCTTCTTCACGCGCCAGCCTGCGCGTCATTTCGAACGAGTCGGCGTCGGACACCGCGATGATCTCGTCGGGGACAGACGGATCGTAGGCGGACGGCCAGAAGTCCTCGCCCACACCTTCCACGAGGTACGGCCTGCCGGTGCCGCCGGAATAGACCGATCCCTCGGGGTCGACACCGACGATGCGCACTCGTCCGTCCGACACTTCCTTGAGGTAGCGACCCGCTCCGGTGATCGTGCCGCCGGTGCCGACGCCGGCGACGAAATGGGTGACCTTGCCGTCGGTGTCGGCCCACACCTCGGGGCCGGTTGTCTCGTAGTGGCTGGCCGGTCCCATGGGGTTGGAGTACTGGTCGGGCTTCCAGGCGCCGTCGATCTCCTCGACCAGTCGATTCGAGACGCTGTAGTAGCTGTCGGGATTGTCGGGAGCCACCGCTGTCGGGCACACGACCACGTCGGCACCGTACGCGCGCAACACGTTCTGCTTGTCCTCGCTGACCTTGTCGGGGCAGACGAAGATGCATTTGTAGCCGCGCTGCTGCGCCACCAACGCCAGTCCCACCCCGGTGTTGCCCGACGTCGGTTCGACGATGGTGCCCCCCGGCTTGAGTTCACCGCTGGCTTCCGCCGCATCGATCATCTTGATCGCGATGCGGTCCTTGGAGCTGCCCCCGGGGTTGAGGTACTCGATCTTGGCGGCGACGGTCCCGGCGCCTTCGGGCACAACGGAGTTCAGCTGCACCAAAGGGGTATTGCCGATGAGCTCACTGACGTGCCGTGCGATACGCATGACACCATCGTGTCAGGCGACGCATCTGCGTACCAGCGCAGGCCCAATCGCTCCTCACGTCCGCACGGTTTACCAGGTGGCTTCCCGGATGTAGTCGCCGATCTGGCGCAGCGACCGAGTCGCCTCGGGAACCAGGGGCGACGCCAACTGGAAGACGTGCATCTGGCCGGGCCAGACGCGCACCTCGACGGGCACACCGGCGGCCGCCAGTCGGCGGGCCGCCTTGCGGGCGTCGCTGACCAACACTTCAGAGCCCGAAACATGGATCAGCGTGCGCGGCAGGCCGGGTTCGATGTGGTCGAGCGGTTCGTAGACCTCTTCGGGCTTTCCGTCGACCAGGTGCCGGCCGGCGGCCTCTTTGACCAGGTCCACCAGCGCGTAGAACGCGCGCGGCGGGAACATCGCATCGCTGTGGATGTTCGGGTGGTTGGCCCGCGCCTCGTTGTCGACCTCGAACAACGGCGACATCGTCACCATCGCCCCGGGGGTTTCGCCTTCCAGACCCTCGCGCTGCAACTTCTCGGCCAGCGCCATGGCCAGGTAGCCGCCGGCGGAGTCGCCGGCCAACACGATCTGATTCGGCTCATAGCCCTTCAGCCGCAGCCACTTGTAGGCGTCGTAGCAGTCGTCGATCGCCTCGCCGACGGAATGCTTCGGGATCATCCGGTAGTTCACAACGAGGACCGGACAGTCGGCGAATCCCGACAGGGCGGTCACCAACCGACCGTGCGAATTCACGCCGCAGGTCAGAAACGCGCCGCCGTGCATGTAAAGGATCACGCCGCGCTTACCGTCCGCGGGCAGGACCCCGTTGGCCCGCACCAGCTGGGCGGTGCAGTTCGGCAAAGAAATCGTGGCGCGTATCGTGCCCGGGGCCGGACGCATGACGCGGGACACGACGTCGACCAAACCCCAGGGCCACGGCAGGCGCGGAGCGTAGCTGCCGATAGCCAAGGTTGGGCGAATAGTTAGCAGGGCCGCGAGTGAAGTGAGTCGTCCCGCAAGGCTTGGACCGTCCTCGACGACCTCTAAAGGGGCGCCATCACTAACCGGAAATTTGCGTGGTTTATGCCCTTTAGCAGGCAATACGCCAGGACGCGCCGCTCCGGCTACTTTACTTGGTGCCGTCATCGCCACCACTTCCTACGCCTTTGTAGAGCCCGGGTTCGCCGTTTGCTTCAGCGGTACCGATACCTTAGCTTGACAGGCTGTGTTCATTTCAACAATGAACGAGTCGATTTCGGTACCGGACTTGATACCGCAATGTGATCCCCTGTCAAACGTCGCCACGCGGATATCCCAGAAAATTCAACCTAAACTTATTCGCGTGGGCACACGTGCACCGCGCAGGACAACGACCGTCGCCCTAGCGGCCGCGGCGACACTCGCGTCGACGGGTTCCGCGTATGTCGGGGCCCGCAATCTGCTGAGCGGGCAAGCCGACAAGGCCCGCCGCGTCATACCCAAATCCTGGGACGCCCCGCCGCGCGCCGACGGCGTGTATCGACCCGGCGGCGGCCCTGTGGAACGGTGGCACCGCGGCATGCCGTTCGACCTGCATTTGATGGTCTTCGGAGACTCGACGGCGACGGGCTATGGCTCCCGCGATGCCGAAGAAGTGCCGGGCGTACGCATCGCGCGTGGGCTCGCCGAGGTGTCCGGCGACCGAATCAGGCTGAGCACGAAAGCCATCATGGGCGCGACATCGAAGGGGCTGTCCGGCCAGATCGACGCGATGTTCGTCGCGGGGCCGCCGCCGGACGCCGCGGTCATCATGATCGGCGCAAACGACATCACCCGGCCCAACGGCATCGCGCCGTCGGCTCGCCGGTTGGGCAGGGCCGTGCGGCGGTTGCGGGCCAGCGGAGCCGTCGTCGTCGTGGGTACGTGCCCGGATTTCGGCGTGATCACCGCCATCCCCCAGCCTCTGCGCTGGGTGGCGCGCAGTCGCGGGTTGCGCCTGGCGCGGGCGCAGGCGTCGGCGGTACGCGCCGCCGGTGGGGTGCCCGTCCCGTTCTCCGACCTTCTGACTCCGGAGTTCCGCAAGGCCCCCGACGAACTCTTCAGCGATGACATGTTCCATCCGTCAGGGGCCGGCTATGCCTTGGCGGCAAAGCAATTGCTGCCCGCGCTGTGTAATGCCCTGGGCGAGTGCATCGATGGGCCTCAGCCCGAAGTCGCGTTGGAAACGCGGAACGCCGATGTCAGTTCGCTACTGGCGCGGGTCGGCACCGTCAGCAGGCTGTGGCGCCGCTCGACTGGGGTCCCCGCACCCGTGGTCTTGTCCGCCAGCTAGTTTTGCTTCAACGTTCGATATCCGTCGAATACGAGGAGTCCGTCATGCCTGAAGCCGTCATCGTCGCCACCGCACGCTCGCCGATCGGCCGTGCGTTCAAAGGATCGCTCGCCACGATGCGACCCGACGACCTGGCGGCGCAGATGGTCCGGGCAGCGCTGGACAAGGTTCCGTCGCTGGACCCGAAGGACATCGACGACCTGATCATGGGCTGCGGTCAACCCGCCGGTGAGGCCGGCTACAACATCGGCCGCGTCGTCGCCGTCCAGCTCGGCTACGACTTCCTGCCGGGGACCACGGTCAACCGCTATTGCTCGTCGTCGCTGCAGACCACCCGGATGGCGTTCCATGCGATCAAGGCCGGCGAAGGTGATGTATTCATCTCCGCGGGCGTCGAGGCGGTGTCGCGCTTCGGCGTCGGGCGGGCCGATGGCGCCGAGAACAGCAAGAATCCGATCTTCGACGAGGCCCTCGCGCGCAGCGACAAGCAGGCCGAGGGCGCCGACGAGTGGCACGATCCGCGCGAGGACGGGCTGATCCCCGACATCTACATCGCGATGGGCCAGACGGCCGAGAACGTCGCGCTGCTCACCGGTATCAGCCGTGAGGATCAGGACCACTGGGGCGTGCGGTCGCAGAACCGCGCCGAGGACGCGATCAAGAGCGGCTTCTTCGAGCGCGAGATCTCGCCGGTGACCCTGCCGGACGGCACAACGGTCACGACCGATGACGGTCCGCGGGCGGGCACCACGTACGAGGCCGTCTCACAGCTGAAGCCGGTGTTCCGGCCCAACGGCACCGTGACGGCCGGCAACGCATGTCCGCTGAACGACGGCGCAGCCGCAGTCGTCATCATGAGCGACACCAAGGCCAAGGAGCTGGGTCTGACGCCGTTGGCGCGCATCGTGTCGACGGGTGTGAGCGGATTGTCGCCGGAGATCATGGGACTCGGCCCGATCGAGGCGATCAGGAAGGCCTTGGCCAAGGCGGGCAAGAAGATCTCCGACATCGATCTGGTCGAGATCAACGAGGCGTTCGCGGTGCAGGTATTGGGCTCCGCGCGGGAGTTGGGCATCGACGAAGAGAAGCTCAACGTGTCGGGCGGCGCGATCGCGCTCGGGCATCCGTTCGGTATGACCGGCGCCCGTATCACGGCCACGCTGCTGAACAACCTTGCGACGCACGACAAGACGTTCGGCATCGAGTCGATGTGCGTCGGCGGCGGGCAGGGCATGGCGATGGTCGTGGAGCGCCTCTCCTAGCGTCTCGAATTCCCGCCGAGTGTGCACTCAGATCGCAAATCGGGTTGATTTCAGACTATTTCGCGATCTGAGCGCACACTAGACGGCCATGCTCGGCGGACGCGGTTGACGATGTCGGCCGGATGGGCACCTGAGACGATGCGGATGTGGGTCCAGCCGCGGTAGGCAATGAATTCCGATCGAACGATGTCATTGGCGAATACCCGACGCTCGCGATGATGATCGCCGTCGTACTCGATGGCAAGCATCACGTCTTCCCAGCCCATATCGAGGTAATAGGTCCGACCGTCCGGGCGGTCCACCGGAATCTGCGTGCGCGGCCGCGGAAATCCGGCGCGCACGAGTAGCAGCCGTAGCCACGTCTCGCGCGGCGATTCGGCGCCGGAGTCATAAGAGTCCAGGGCCGAGAGCAGTCGAGGTATTCCCGGGGATCCCCGGTGCCGTCGAGCGAGCGCCGCGACGGCGCCGCGGTCGAAACGAGTCGCGTTTCCCAGAGCGTCCAGCCGTGCAACCGCGTGGTCACCGCTTGTCAGTCGCCCGACATCGAATGCGGTGCGTTCCGGCGTGGTCACCATGAGTCCGGCCACGAGGCGATTTTCGCCCGGCGCCAACCGATCTCTTCGGCTCGTGATCCCATCGGGTGATCGGGCATTCGACCAGATGAGTTCCACCGGGATGTCGTCGGCGATCCATCTCGCCCCGTGCACAGCCGCCGCGGCTAGACCGGCGACGACGCCTCGACGTCGGGTCCACAGCCATGCGCCTAATGTTCGCTGCGCCAACGTCGGCGACGCATCACCGGCCAGATAGACGTCGGGATACAGCGCGCGGAAGCGCGTACGCAATTGGTGCTTGTTCACGACGCCGGACGCCAGCGCCTCGCTGCCTATGAATGGCTGGTCCATACACGCATGCTGTGGACGTTCTCCGACAGAAAGCGGCCTCCGCTCGGCGTCGCGGACGCGAAGCTGTGGACAACCGCAGTCTCGGCGGAAGTCCAAAAAAGCCCGGCACATTTCGTGCCGGGCCTTTTGCGGGGACTGCTAGTCGCTGTTGAAGTACGACAGCAGTCGCAGGATCTCGAGGTACAGCCAGACCAGCGTGACGGTCAGGCCGAGGGCGATGCCCCAGGCGGCCTTCTCCGGCGCACCGGCGCGGATCAACTGGTCGGCCTGGTCGAAGTCGATCAGGAACATGAATGCCGCGAGGCCGATGCAGACCAGCGAGAAGATGATCGCCAGCGGACCACCGCTGCGCAGGCCGAAGCCCTCCCCGCCGCCGACACCGAAGATTGCGAGCACGAAGTTGAGCAGCGCGATCGCCACCACGCCGAACAGCGCGGCGACCACCATCCTGGTGAACTTCGGCGTCACCCGGATGGCTCCCGTCTTGTAGACGACGAGCATGCCGACGAACACACCGACGGTTCCGAAGATCGCCTGCGCGATCATTCCCGGACCGCCGTTTGAGACGAGGTTGGCGAACAGGAACGACGCGGCGCCGAGGAACAGTCCCTCCAGCGCGGCGTAGCTCAGCACGATCGCCGGGTTGTCCTGCTTGCGTCCGAACGTCGCGATCAGGACCATCACCAGTCCGCCGAGCGCACCGACCAGGGTGAACGGCATCATCAGCGCGAGGTTCTGCGAGACCAGGAAGTACGACACGATGCCCACCACCGTGACCACGGCCAGCGTGATGCCGGTCTTGGTGACGACGTCATCGATGGTCAGCGGCCGGGCGACGCCCCGCTGCTGCTGGTCGGGGTACTGCGTGACATATGGCTCGGCCTGTACCGCCTGCGCACCGTAGCCGGCGGCTCCGGTACCAAACTGCGCATAGCCACCCTGGCCCTTGGGCAGGGAACGAAATACCGGGTTGCTGGATTCCCGCACCGTCGGTTCCTCTCTGATGCTTGGTTCGACTCGTTGACGAACACTCGATCAACGACTGACGATTCCGATCGGTTCCCGAAAGAACCTCCCAGGATCTTCACAGGAAACCCTACCCGGCGGAGCGCAATGCAGGTTGACGGACTCCGACGGCTAAAGTTGCATTCCGTGGACGAAAACGAGGATGTCCTAGTAAACGTGCGTGGGGGCGTCGGTCTGATCACCCTCAATCGGCCAAAGGCCATCAACTCGCTGACCCACCCGATGGTCAACGCGATAGCGCCCGTGCTGGACGACTGGGCCGACAACGACGACATCCACACCGTCCTCGTCGACGGTGCCGGTGACCGCGGCCTGTGCGCGGGCGGCGACCTCGTCGCGCTCTATCACAGCGCCCGCGCCGAAGGCCCGGACAAAGGCAAGGTCGCCAGGAGTTTCTGGTACGACGAGTACCGCCTCAACGCGCAGATCGGCCGCTTCCCCAAACCCTATGTGGCGCTGATGGACGGCATCGTGATGGGCGGCGGCGTCGGCATCGCCGTCCACGGCAGCGTCCGCGTCGTCACCGACACGACCAAGATGGCGATGCCCGAGGTGGGTATCGGCTTCATTCCCGACGTCGGCGGTCAACTCATCCTGTCGCGAGCCCCTGGCCTGCTCGGTCTGCACGCCGCGCTGACCGGCGCGACGTTCGGCGCTGGCGATGCGATCGCGATGGGGTTCGCCGACCACTTCGTTCCGCACGACGCGATCGCGACGTTCAAGGAAGCCGTCATCGCCGGCGGCGTCGACGCCGCCCTGGCCGCCCACGCCGGCGAGGCGCCTGCGAGTCAGTTTCTGGCGCAACGGGACTGGATCGACCAGTGCTACGCCGAGGCGACCGCAGTCGACATCGTCGCCGCCCTCCGCCGCAACGGCGCCGCCGCGGCCAATGACGCCGCGGACCTGATCGAGGCCAAATCCCCCACCTCGGTCTCAGTCGCGCTGGAAGCCGTGCGACGGGCCACCAAGCTCGACACACTGGAAGACGTGCTGCGCCAGGAATACCGGACCACGTGCGGCGCGCTGCGCAGCCACGACTTCGAAGAAGGCATCCGCGCACAGGTCATCGACAAGGACCGCAAACCGAAATGGTCGCCTGACTCGTTGGCGGCCGTCACCACCGCCGACGTCGAGGCCTACTTCGCGCCGGCCGATCGCGAACTGGAGTTCACATGACGGACTACGAGACCATTCTCGTCACGCGCGATGACCGTGTCGGCACCATCACGCTGAACCGGCCCAAGGCACTCAACGCGCTCAACAGCCAGGTGATGAACGAAGTCGTCGCTGCCGCAGCGGAATTCGACAGCGACGCCGGCATCGGCGCCATCATCGTCACCGGCAGCGGCGAGAAGGCATTCGCCGCGGGCGCCGACATCAAGGAGATGGCCGAACTGTCGTTCGCCGACGTCTTCTCGAGCGACTTCTTCTCGGCCTGGGGCAAATTCGCGGCGACCCGCACACCCACCATCGCCGCGGTGAACGGCTATGCCCTCGGCGGTGGCTGCGAGCTGGCGATGATGTGCGACGTGCTGATCGCCGCCGACACCGCGAAATTCGGCCAACCCGAAATCAAACTGGGCGTACTCCCGGGTATGGGCGGATCCCAACGACTGACCCGCGCCATCGGCAAGGCCAAGGCGATGGACCTGATTCTCACCGGCCGCAACATGGACGCCGATGAGGCCGAACGCGCGGGCCTGGTTTCCCGCGTCGTGCCCGCCGACACGCTGCTCGACGAAGCCAACAAGGTCGCCAGGACGATCGCCGGGATGTCGCTGTCCGCGTCGCGCATGGCGAAGGAGGCCGTTAACCGCGCGTTCGAATCGACGTTGGCTGAGGGACTCCTGTACGAGCGCAGACTGTTCCATTCCGCCTTCGCCACCGACGACCAGACCGAGGGCATGAACGCGTTCACCGAGAAGCGCACACCGGAGTTCCGCCACCGCTAATCTGCGTGGGTGACAGACACCGCTGAGGCCGTCGACGAAGTACCGCCGCAGGAGGATTCGCCCCCCAAAGAGGATTGGTGGGTTCGCCGCTACACGTTCTTCGGAACGGCTCTCGGCCTGGTCTTCATCTGGCTGTCGCTGACGCCGTCGCTGCTTCCGCGGGGTCCGCTCTTCCAGGCCGTCGTCAGCGGCTCAGCGGGCGCGATCGGGTACGGGATCGGAGTGTTCGCGGTATGGCTGGTGCGCTTCATGATGTCGAGAGACACCAGCCCGCGCCCGCCGAAGGCGGCGTGGATCGCGCTCGTCGTCATAGGCGTCATCGGTCAGATCCTGATGATCATCTATTTCCATGTGTGGCAGGACGAAGTGCGCGACCTCAACGGCGTACCGCGGATGGGGTTCTGGGACCATCCGCTGACGGCTGGTCTGTCGATCGTCTTCCTGTTCATCTTCGTCGAGATCGGTCAGCTGATCGGCAGGCTGGTGCGCTTCCTGGTTCGCCAGCTCAATCGCGTTGCACCGCCGCGTATCTCGGCGGTGATTGTGGTCGCGCTGCTGCTGGCGTTGAGCATCGCGCTGCTGAACGGCGTGGTCGTGCGATTCGGCATGAGCGCGTTGAACAAGACGTTCTCGGCCGCCAACGACGAAACCGATCCCGCATTCGGACCACCGACGTCGCCGCTTCGTTCGGGCGGGCCCGGCTCGGCGATGTCGTGGGAGTCGTTGGGTCATCAGGGACGGGTGTTCGTCTCGGCGGGACCGACGATCGAAGAGCTCACGAAGTTCAACGGCAAGCCCGCCATCGAACCGATCCGGGCCTATGCCGGACTGCATTCCGCCGACGGCATCAAGGCGACAGCCGCGCTGGCCGCCCAGGAGTTGCTGCGCAAGGGCGGGCTCGACCGCGCGGTGGTCGCCGTCGCCACCACGACGGGCACCGGCTGGATCAACGAGGCCGAGGCGTCGGCGCTGGAGTACATGTACAACGGCGACACCGCGATCGTCTCGATGCAGTACTCGTTCCTGCCGAGCTGGCTGTCCTTCCTGGTGGACAAGGAGAACGCGCGACAGGCCGGCCAGGCGCTGTTCGAAGCGGTGGACGCGCTCATTCGCGAGATGCCGGAGAATCAGCGGCCGCGACTGGTGGTGTTCGGCGAGAGCCTCGGGTCATTCGGTGGCGAGGCGCCGTTCCTGGCGCTGAACAACCTCATCGCCCGCACCGACGGAGCGTTGTTCTCCGGCCCGACGTTCAACAACACCATCTGGACACAGCTGACCCACGATCGCGACAAGGACTCGCCGGAGTGGCTGCCCATCTACGACAAGGGTGAGAACGTCCGCTTCGCCGCGCGCTCGGACAACCTGGACCGGCCCGCGGGCGCGGAATGGGGCCATCCGCGTGTGGTGTACCTGCAGCACGCGTCCGACCCGATCGCCTGGTGGAATCCGGATCTGTTGTTCGCCGAACCGGATTGGCTGAAAGAGCCTCGGGGTTACGACGTGTCGGGGCGTATGCAGTGGATCCCGATCGTCACGTTCCTGCAGGTGTCTGCGGACATGGCTGTCGCCGTCGACGTGCCCGACGGACACGGCCACGTGTACGTCAGAGACGTCGCCAATGCCTGGGCCGCGATCCTCGAGCCGCCGGGCTGGACACCGGAGAAGACGGAGAAGCTGCGTCCGTTGCTCAGTAACGACGAAAACGCCTAGATCAGTTCCCCGGCGTGTAGGAGCGAAGCGACCCGGGGGTCAGCAGAAGCCTTCAACGCGTGATAGCCGCCGACGACGTCGGTGGCGCGGTGCAAGCCGAGGTCACGCAGCGCCGCCGCCGCCAGGCTGGAGGTGTAGCCCTCCGAGCACAACACGACCCACTCGACGTCGTCGCCGACCGCCTGCGGAAGCCGGGCATCGCTGGTCGGATCGCATCGCCATTCGAGCACGTTGCGCTCGATCACCAGTGCCGCGGGAACATCGCCCTCACGATCGCGCTGCGCCTGCGGTCGGATGTCGACCAGGATCGCACCCCGGGCCAGCGCCGCAGGCACATCGTGTGCGCTCAATCTGGTCAGGCGGGCACGGGCATCGTCGAGCACGCGGTCGATGCGGCTTGCCACGGTCGAAGTCATCCTTCCGGCTGATCGGTGAGTTCGGTGCGCTTGCGGCGCAGCGTATCCCGATGCGTGACCTCGTAGTAGGACATCGCGGTCAACGGCGGCGAGTAAGCGTGCACGCTCAGCGTCGGCGCCACCGGCGTGATCGGTGCCGACGTGTCGCGGTCGGGCGCCCACACGACATCATGGACCCAGCCGAGCGGGAATGCGGCTTGATCGCCCGCGGTGAAGCGCCGGCGTCGCAGGGTTTTGCCGTCCCAGCGGGTTTCCTTCAGCGCACCCGAGACGACGGTCAGTGCGCCGAGCGAGCCGCCGTGGTCGTGCAACTCCGTCGAGCGATCGGGTACCCAACTGATCAGCCAGACGTCGAGTTCTTCGTCGCCGTGAAGCCGGGTGAACCAGCGGTCATGCGTCGGCAGACCGCCGGCGGGCAGCAGGCCGTCGTAGCGGCCCGAGAGCACGTCGTCGGCGTAGCGGTCGGTGGCGTGCAGCAGATCGGGCGGGCGCAGCCGGGTAGGGGCGGACAGGACGGAAACCATGGGGACTCCAGAAATGACGGACGGAAGAGGATCGGGCTGGGCGCGTCAGGCGCAACAGTCCGCGTCGCTCATCAGGTTTCCGGTCGTCACAGCCGCAAGTGTGGCATGTGAAATCGGCAAAAGGCCGCGTCCGACCCGCATGGGGTTGACGCTGTCGTCAACAACGTGGTCAAACGACTACCTGAAGCCCCTGCTCCAAGATTCACGCTGATCCGAAGTGGATGGCCCTTGCGTTCCGCGACTGAGGCATTGCATAGATTGGCTGGCATGCGCAGGCACTCCCGTCGAGCCGCCGTCGCGGCGACATTCGTGATCGCCATGGCCGTGGGTACCGGGTGCTCGTCCGGATCCGACAGCCAGCCGACCACCTCCTCGTCATCGGCGACGACGACGCAGACCTCGGGGACCACAGAAACCCCGACGGCGGCGCCCGGGCAGGTCGCGGTGTCGCCCGGCGGCGTCACTACGGCCGTCGGGGCTCCGGCCTCCTCCACCGAGGATGAATACTTCAAGGCGTGTGAGAGCGCACGCGCGTGGATGGCACAGCAGGGCGGGGACCCCACCTCGCAGCTCGAGCCGTATCTGAGGAGTGTGCAGTCCTCCGATGCGCCGAGCCCGGGAACGTTCGGCGCACCGTGGTCGCAGCTCGCTCCGGAACGCCAGGCCGCCGTCATCGTTGCCGCCCAGGCCGCTGCCGACGCACTCTGCGGCTGAGCGCAGAATGACGCTATGGCCGGTAAGCGGGTAGCGCTCGCCCTCGGCAGCGGAGGCGCTCGCGGATACGCCCACATCGGGGTGATCGACGAGCTGCACGCGCGCGGTTTTGAGATCGTCGGAATCGCGGGTTCGTCGATGGGCGCACTCGTCGGCGGCCTCGAGGCCGCGGGCAAGCTCGATGACTTCGCCGAGTGGGCGAGGTCGCTGACGCAGCGCGCGATTCTGCGCCTGCTCGATCCGAAGATCACCGCCGCCGGGGTGCTGCGCGCCGAGAAGATCCTCGATGCCGTCCGCGACATCCTGGGCGAGGTCACGATCCAAGAGCTGCCGATCCCCTACACCGCGGTCAGCACCGATCTGCTGTCGGGGAAGTCGGTCTGGGTGCAGCGCGGACCCGTCGACGCCGCGATCCGGGCGTCGATCGCCATCCCAGGAGTGATCGTGCCGCATGTGCTCGACGGCAGGCTGCTGGCCGACGGCGGCATCCTCGATCCACTGCCGATGGCGCCGATCTCCGCCGTCAACGCCGACTTGACCATCGCGGTGAGCCTGTCCGGCAGCGAGGCAGGCGGAGACGAGCCCGACGGCGAACCGAACGCGACGACGGAGTGGCTGGGCCGCATGTGGCGCAGCACGACCGCGCTGTTCGACACCGGCCAGTCCGAGGAGAGCGAGGACAAACTCGTCGACGCCACGAAGGAGGTGTCGGTGCCACGGCTCGGCAGCTTCGAGGTGATGAACCGCACCATCGACATCGCACAAGCCGCCCTGGCCCGTCACACCCTGGCGGCGTATCCCCCCGATGTCTTGATAGAGGTGCCGAGGACCGCGTGCCGCAGCCTCGAGTTCCACCGCGCCGCAGAGGTGATCGATGTCGGCCGTGAACTCGCGGCCGCCGTGCTGGACGGTCTCGAGAAGTCCCAAACCGTCTCTGAGAAAGCCTGATTCAGCGGACCAGGAAGTCGGCGATCTCCCCCGCGATCCGCTTGCCCTGCACGCGTCCCGCCAACGCGGACGGTGCTCGGCAGGCGGGATCGAGCGGGTTGCGACCGAAGGCTGCCAGCGACTCGTCGTCGGCGAAAACACCGAACGCAGAACCGGAGAAGCTGTCGACTTCCTCGACCGCACCGGCGCCGAACGGCGACGGCGATGACCTGCCCTGCGGCAACAGTGCGACCACGACGTCGCAGTCCGCTGCGAGCTCGAGATTGACCGTGCTGCCGACGCCGCCGTCCATATAGCGAGCACCGCCGATCGTGACCGGCGGCCAGACGCCGGGAACCGCGCAACTGGCGGCGACGGCGTCGATCAGATTGACCCCTGAGTTGCGATCCAGCGTCACCAATTCACCTGTGGCGGTGTCGATTGCGCTGATCCGCAATTCTCGCTGCGGCCACTCGTGTTCGGGCAACCGGTGCTCGATCACGTCGCGCCGCACGACTTCCGGGACGGTGTCGGTCGACAGCGCGACACTGCCGATCCTTTGCAGTTTCTCGGCCTTCGACCCTGGCTGCGTCATCGCGGTGAGAAAAAGTTCGGTGATCTCCTCCACGCCGACGTTCGGGTTCAGCTCGCTCGTCGTCGGCTCGAGTTGCCGCTCGAACAGTGCATCGAGGCTGAGCCCGCTGATGAGCTGGGCGGCCACCGTCGACCCCGCAGACGTTCCGACCAGAACTTCGGATTCGCGCAGCGCATCGGCTGTCTCCGGGGATGCGTCGGCGATGCCCCGCAGGATCCCTATTTCCCACGCAATCCCTGCCAGCCCGCCACCTGCGAGCACCAGGGCCCGTTTCGTCGTCACGGGAAACGAGTCTGCCAGGCGACCGAAAACGCGCGGCGGCTAAGGTCTGGCCATGGTGCGCGCTGTCCTCGTCGCAACTGCGGCTGCACTCCTTTTCGCAGGCTGTCCGGCTGCTACAGCCCAACCGCCCGCGCCGCCGGTCCCGATCATCCCGCCGCCGGTCCAGCCGGCGAACGTCGGCGACTCCAAGGCCGAGGCGATCGCGTACTACGACAGCGGCGCCTACCTGACGAATCTGCAGCAGGCCGCCGCGCCCGCGGTCGCGTGGATCGACGACCAGGCGCCGCGGGTCGCTCGCCCGGCAGTGGTGCTGGACGTCGATGAGACATCGCTGTCGAACTGGGAAGCCATCAAGGCCAACGACTTTGGCCGGGTCGGCAACGGCCCGTGTGACGAGCTACCCGCCGGACCGTGCGGGTGGCTGGCGTGGGACCTGCGGGCGCAGTCGACCGTCATTCCGCCAACGATGAATATCTTCACCACCGCAAGAGAGCGCGGTGCGTCGGTCTTCTTCATCACCGGCCGCGACGAGTCGCAGCGTGTCGCCACCGAACGTAATCTGGCCGACGTCGGGTACACCGGATACGAGCGGTTGATCATGGAACCGACTGGTGCGCATTATGTCTCCGCCGCCGACTTCAAGGCTCCGCAGCGCGCGCAGATCGAAGCGCAGGGTTACACGATCATCGCCAACATCGGGGATCAGCCGTCCGACCTCGCCGGCGGCTTCGCACAGCAGACCTACCTGCTGCCGAATCCCTTCTACCGCATCCCCTAAGGAGTGACATGGTCGACACGATGAGGGCACAGCGCTTCTACGCGGACTCGAAAACGATTGCTGTGGAGGATGTTCCGATACCGGAGCTCCACCCCGGTGAAGTCCTGGTCAAGATCGCGTTCTGCGGGATCTGCCACTCCGACCTCAGCCTGATCAACGGCACTTTCCCCGCGATGCGTCCGGTGGTGACACAAGGTCACGAGGCGTCGGGAACGATCGCCAAGCTCGGCCCCGATGTGACCGGCTGGAAAGAAGGTGACCGGGTGGTCGTCGCGGCAGGCCGGCCATGCATGGCCTGTGCGAACTGCCGCCGTGGCGACATGTCGAATTGCCTGGCCATCCAGCTGATGGCCTTCGCCTACGACGGCGGATGGGCTGAGTACACCGTCGCGCAGGCCTTCGGCCTCACCCGCGTTCCCGACAACGTCCCGCTGGAGCAGGCGGCGATCCTGGCCGACGCCGTATCGACCCCTTTCGGCGCCGTGGTCCGCACCGGCAAGGTCGGCATCGGGGAGTCGGTTGGTGTCTGGGGCGTCGGTGGCGTCGGCACTCACATCGTGCAACTCGCGCGACTGGTCGGCGCCGTCCCGGTGATCGCGGTCGACGTCAAACCAGCGGTGCTCGAGCGGGCCGTCGAACTCGGCGCGGACCATGCGTTCGACGCCCGCGACGAACGGTTGTCGGAGAAGATCGCCGAGCTCACCGGCGGGCGCAAGCTGGACGTCGCTTTCGATGCGGTCGGCCTCAAGTCGACGTTCGAACAGGCCCTGGACAATGTGACGGTCGGCGGCAGGCTGGTCGCGGTCGGCATGAGCGACGAGTCGCCGACCGTTGGGCCCACCAGCATGTTCGGACTCACGCAGAAGCAGGTGTTGGGCCACCTCGGCTACCAGAACGTCGACATCTCCACCCTGGCCACGTTGGTTTCCACTGGGCGCCTGGACATTTCGCGTTCTATCAGCGAAATCGTCTCGCTCGAGGGCGTCAGCTCGGGTATCGAGAAACTGGAACGCCAAGACAGCAATCCGATTCGGATCCTGGTCCAGCCGTGACCAGCCCGCTGGCGGGGCGCGTCGCATTGATCACCGGAGCCTCCGGTGGCATCGGCAAGGCGATCGCCCGACGACTCGCCGACGAGGGCGCCGACCTGTGCCTGACCTACGGCCGCAACGCCGATGACGCTGAGCAGGCCGCCGATTACGCCCGCGCACAAGGCCGACGAGTCATCGTCACCGCAGCCGACCTGTCCGACCCGCAGGCGCCCGGTGCGCTCGTCGGGCAGGCGGCCGACGAACTGGGTCCGGTGGACCTGCTCGTCGCCAACGCAGGCACAGCGGACATCAAGGGTTGGCAGAAGATCGATCTCGAGTCCTGGAACGCCACCCTGGCGGTCAATCTGACGGCTCCGTGGTTGTTGGCGCAACAGGTGCTGCCCACGATGATCGAACGCAGATACGGCCGCATCCTGTTCATCTCGTCGGTCGCCGCCCTCACCGGCGGCGTCGTCGGGGCACACTATGCGGCCAGCAAGGCGGGCCTGCACGGCCTCATGCATCACCTCGCGCCCCGGGTGGCCGCCGACGGCGTGACCGTCAACAGCCTGGCTCCGGCGCTGGTGGGCGAGACGAAGATGTTCCCCGCGGACCTGGAGACCGGCACTCCCCCGATCCCCATTCCGGTCGGGCGCATCGGCCGACCCGACGAGGTCGCAGACATGGCAATCGCCATGCTGCGCAACGGCTATCTGACCAACAAGGTCTACACACTCGACGGCGGCATCCTGCCGCGCGATTAGCTGAGCCGGGGCGCGGCCTTACCGCTGATCAGCGGCAGGTCCAGATAGGTGGCGATGCCCGGTTCAGCCGCACACACCGCGGGCACCGAGTTCACGCAGTGCGCCGCCGTGCCGACGATGCCGTACTCCGGTCCCTCGCCGCCGACCGCGGACTGGAATCCCTTGACCGAGATCGAGATGTCGGGATTACCGCGGACTTCCATCTCATAACGTTGACCCTCAGGACCGAATGTCCAAGCAGGATCGAGCTTTTCCTCACCCATCAGCCAGTTGACGGTGACACGCACGACGACCTCGTCGCCGACGAGCGCCTCCCAGTGAAACTTTCGGCCCGCGACCTGGCCCGGCTCGATCACGCCGATCGGCGACTCGATCGGTGCCGTGGCGACCGCGATCTCCTGCGACGAACGCACTTTCGGATCGGCGTTGAAGCCCGCTTTGTCGACGATCATCCGCACGGCTTGGATGAAGCCGCCGTCGAGCAGCTTCTGCATCGGTCCACTCAAGGCCTTGTCGGGCACCTCGCCGAACCCCATCACATGACGAACGACGTCGGGCGCTTCGTAGGTGCGCAGGTCGGAATACTCCTCGGCGCGAACAAATGTCACGCCGGTGGAGAAAGCGGAGAACAGCAGCGGGAACTTCTCGCTGATACCTCCCGGGGCGATCCCGGTGCCGTGCAGGGTCGCGTTGCCCTCTATTGCGGCATCGCGAAGTGCCGTGGACTGGCGTTCACTGGGATACACCCAGCCGACCGGAGTCACGACGTTCTTCCCCGACCGCAGCAGCGCCGCGACCTCGTCGGGGTTGGGCAGCAGCGGCGAATAGATGACCGCATCGGCGTCGAGGGCGAGGATCTCGTCGACGTTGTCGGTGGCGGTGACGCCCAGAGGCTCGGTGCCGATCAGCTCGCCGACGTCCTTGCCCGCCTTGTCTGCCGAGTGCACCCAGCAGCCGGCGAGTTCTAGTTCGGGATGCTCCAGCACGCCCTTGATGGCGGCCACTCCGACGCCGCCCGTCGCCCATTGCACAACCCTCAACGCCACAGCGCCTCCTCAAAAACTAGAACACGTTCTACTACGGTCTACACCACTTCTCGCTCCGCCCGGGTGACAATGGGCGCGATGGCTTCGATCAAGATCGGGTTCGGCGTGCTGGGACCGCTTCAGATGACGGTCGACGGCGCACCGGTGACGTTGGGCACGCCCAAACTACGGGCGGTGCTGGCGATGCTGGTCATGAACCGGAACCGGCCGGTGTCGATCGATTCCCTGATCACCGCGGCGTGGGAGGAGGGGCCGCCCCCGGAGGCCAGGGCCAGCCTGCACTCCTACATCTCGAACCTGCGCAAGCGGATCGCCGGTGCGGGCGCCGACCCGAAGACGGTGTTGGTCAACGCGCCACCGGGATACCGGCTCAATGCCGCCGACGCCGACTGCGACATCGGCCGATTCGTGGTCGAGAAGGCGGCGGGCGTGCACGCCGCCGCGGCCGGCCGTTTCGAGGAGGCCAGCCGGCATCTGACCGACGCGCTGGCCGAATGGCGCGGACCAGTCCTCGACGATCTGCGCACCTTCCAGTTCGTCAACGTGTTCGCCACCGCCCTGACCGAGGACAAGGTGGTGGCCCACACCGCCCGCGCCGGGGCCGAAATCGCTTGCGGGCGTGCCTATGCCGTCATCAGCGAGCTGGAAAGCCTGACGGTCGAATATCCCTATCGCGAGCCGCTGTGGGCGCAGCTGATCACCGCCTACTACTCGGCAGAACGGCAGTCCGACGCGCTGGACGCCTACCAGCGCCTGAAGTCCACGCTCGCCGAAGACCTGGGCATCGACCCCGGACCGACGGTGCGCGCGCTGCACGAGAAGATCCTTCGGCAGGAGTCGTTGGACGTGCAGAAGGCCGCGAAGACCACCGCCGTGCACCAGGTCAACGACATCGACATGCGGACCGCGGTCAACGCGACGGCGGCGGTGGCGACCTTGCGCGAGTCGACCGGCCGCACCTATCCCCTGGTGGCCACGGCAACCAGGATCGGGCGCCTGTCCGACAACGACATCGTGCTCGACGACAACAACGTCAGCAGGCACCACGCCGTGATCATCGACACCGGCACCAGCTTCGTGATCACCGATCTGCGCTCCGCCAACGGCATCAACGTGCGAGGAGAGCGGATTCGGGGCACCGCGACCCTGGCCGACGGCGACACAATCGGTATATGCGATCACGAGTTCACGTTCGAGATCGAGCCGCGCCCGGCATGACGCGGCATTAGGGTGTGTTTGCCCGCAATACACCCCTAGGAGAACGATGAGCGACCCCGAACCGGAGTCACGCGTTGGTTCGCAGATCGGCCCCTACAAGCTGCGCCGCCTGCTGGGCAAGGGCGGCATGGGCGAGGTCTACGAAGCGCACGACACGGTCAAGGACCGCGTGGTCGCGCTGAAGCTTCTACCGGAGTCGGCATCCAACGATCCGGTCTTCCGCAAGCGGCTGCAGCGTGAAGCCCATTCCGCCGGCCGCCTGCAGGAACCCCATGTCGTACCGATCCACGACTACGGCGAGATCGACGGATTGCTCTACGTCGACATGCGCATGATCGACGGCAAAGACCTTCGCAAGATGCTGAAGGCCTACGGACCGCTGACGCCCGCGCGGGCCGTGGCGATCGTGCGGCAGATCGCCTCGGCACTCGACGCCGCGCACGAAAGCGGCGTCATGCACCGTGACGTCAAACCCGAGAACGTGATCATCACCCGCGACGACTTCGCGTACCTGGTCGACTTCGGCATCGCCAACGCGGCCACCGACGAAAAGCTCACCGAGCTCGGTACAGCGGTCGGCACCTACGCCTACATGGCGCCCGAAAGGTTCACCCGCGACGAGGTGACCTACCGCGCCGACATCTACGCGTTGGCATGCGTTTTGCATGAATGCCTCACGGGCGGACAGCCGTATCCCGGCGACAGCGTGAGTGTGATCATCACCGCCCACCTGATGCAGCCGGTTCCGAAGCCGAGCGTGGAGCGCCCGGGGATTCCGGGCAAGTTCGACGAGGTGATCGCGCGGGGCATGGCCAAGAAGCCGGAGGACCGCTACGCCAGCGCGGGTGACCTGGCCACCGCCGCAACCGCTGCGCTGACCCATCAGGAGCAGGATCAAGCCGCGACGATCCTGCAGCGCAGCGAGGCAGCGACCAGGCCCGTGCCACCGAATCCCATGCTCACGCCGCCGCCCTACTCGGGGTCGCACACGCCACCGCCCGGGTCACCACCGACGCCGGGGTCCTTCCCGAGCGCACCCACTCCGCCGCCGTCGGGCCCGCGGCCCGCGGCGTTCCACTCGCCAACGGGTCAGCCGAGCGGACCGCACAGCGGTCCGATGTGGTCGACGACCCCACCGCCGCCGGCCGCGGGCCCGCCCAGCGGTCCGATGTGGTCGACATCCCCGCCACCGCCCGGTCCTCCCCAGCAGCCGCCGTCCGGCGGATCGAAGGTTCCGTGGATTCCGCTGGCGGCCGCCGCCGGGGTGATCGTGCTGGTCCTCGGGGCGGTGGGCATCTGGTTGATCACCAAGGACGACGACACGTCGACGACGTCGGCATCCGATACGTCGGAGACCTCGACGTCCAAGACCACGACCACCAGCCGGACACCCCGGACGCCGCCACCGACGACGCAGAATCCGGACTCCTTCGACGCCAAGCTCATGGCGATCCTGCCGCGCGGCTATGACGCAGGCGTGTGCGAACCGGCCAGCCCGCCGGCCACGGGCGCGCTGGCGACCGTCGATTGCGGTGCGGCTTCGCCGGAGGGCGGTCCCGAGAACGCCCGGTATTCGTTGTTCGCCGACCAGGTCGCGCTCGACAGGGCTTTCGACGACTCGGTCGCGGCGAACTCGGAACTGGTGCCGTGCCCCAACAGCAACGCCGAGTCGCCGACGACATGGCACTACACCGAGACGCCGGACAAGGTCGAGGGCAGGATCGCGTGCGGCGTCTTCAACGGCCGCCAGGACGTGACATGGACCTTCAACTCCAAGCTCATGCTCGGCGACGCTCAGGGTCCCGATCTGGCAGGTCTGCACGACTGGTGGCTGAAGTTCGCCTGACCTGCTGAACTGGCGTTTCACCAGACGCACGCCAGAACCAAGAATCTGACAAGGATCCATCAAGGGCACTGTCGGACTCTGATGTCGAACCGGAAACAACCGGACCACATCGACACCAGGAGTCCACAATGTTCGCTCGCAACGGAGTCACCAAGTTCGCAGGCGCCGCCATCGTCGCGGGAGCGTTCGGACTGGCCGCATTCGCCGCTGCGGGCACCGCCGGCGCGATGAGTTCGGCCGACGACAACTTCCTGACCGACATCACCTCAGCGGGCATCGCCTACGACAGCCCGCAGGCCGCGACCTCCGTTGCGCACGACGTCTGCGTCGCATTCGACGGCGGCGCCGACCCGGTCGACCTCGGTATGGAGATCAAGAACGAGACCGATCTGACCACCGATCAGGTTGCGACCTTCGTCGTCTCCGCGGTCCACAACTACTGCCCCGAGTACGGCTCGCTGTTCGCATAGACCCTCCCCCATTGCGGGGGCCCCGCTGCGGCGGCGGGGCCCCCGCACCACCCCCAAGCCGATAGGCGGGCTAGACAGTTTCCTCGCTGTATATTTCTGTCCTTGCAGGGACAGCGAAGGGACTCACATGCCAACCGCAGGAAACAAGGTGTTCGTCGTCGGCGTCGGGATGACGAAATTCGAGAAGCCAGGTCGCCGCGAAGGCTGGGACTATCCGGACATGGCACGCGAGTCGGGCACCAAGGCACTCGAGGACGCAGGTGTCGACTTCTCCGAAGTGGAGCAGGGCTTCGTCGGATACTGTTCGGGCGATTCGACCTCGGGCAACCGCGCTCTCTACGAACTGGGTATGACAGGCATTCCGATCGTCAACGTCAACAACAACTGCTCCACGGGTTCGACCGCGTTGTTCCTTGCGGCGCAGACGATTCGCGGCGGTCTCGCCGACTGCACCATCGCGCTGGGCTTCGAGAAGATGCAGCCCGGTGCACTGCAGGGCGGCGCGGAGGATCGCGAGTCACCCCTGGCGCGTCACATCAAGGCGCTGGCCGAGATCGACGAGTTCGCCTTCCCGGTTGCCCCGTGGATGTTCGCCGCAGCAGGCCGTGAGCACATGCGCCAATACGGCACGACCGCAGAGCATTTCGCGAAGATCGGCTACAAGAACCACAAGCACTCGGTGAACAATCCGTACGCCCAGTTCCAGGAGGAGTACTCCCTCGACGACATCCTCGCGGCGAAAATGATCTCCGACCCGGTGACCAAGTTGCAGTGCTCGCCGACGTCCGACGGCTCGGGCGCGGCGATCCTTGCCAGTGAGGCGTTCGTCGACAAGCACGGATTGGCGGCACAGGCCGTCGAGATCGTCGGCCAGGCGATGACCACCGATTTCGACTCCACGTTCGACGGCAGCGCGCGCAATGTCATCGGCTACGACATGAATGTGCAAGCCTCACAGAAGGTTTACGACCAGTCCGGTCTCGGACCGTCGGACTTCCAGGTGATCGAGCTGCATGACTGCTTCTCGGCCAACGAGCTCTTGTTGTACGAGGCGCTGGGGCTCTGCGCCGAGGGCGAGGCCCCCAAGCTCATCGACAACAACGACACCACCTACGGCGGACGCTGGGTGGTCAACCCGTCGGGTGGGCTGATCTCCAAGGGCCATCCACTGGGTGCCACCGGTCTGGCCCAGTGCGCCGAGCTGACGTGGCAACTGCGCGGAACCGCCGACAAGCGGCAGGTGGACAACGTGACGGCTGCGCTGCAGCACAACATCGGACTGGGCGGTGCGGCAGTTGTGACCGCTTACCAGCGCGCCGAGCGCTGATGAGGAACAATTGACCTATGCGGACTCCATGGATCATCGCCGCCGGAGCACTCGGCGTCTGCGCGCTCGCGGCGTCGACCGGCCTCGCGGCAGCGGATAACGGCAAATCGGCGGCGGACACGATCCAGGAGCTGCAGAGCGAGGGCTACAACGTCACCATCGACAAGATCGGGACCGCTCCGCTGTCGGAGTGCGTGGTCACGAGTGTCCGCAATCCGCAGCAGTTCAGTCAGTTGGTGCCGCTCCTCGGAGGCGGCACCGAGGGCGGCGCGCTCATCTCACAGGTCACCAGCCAGCCCGTCTCGGTGTCGCTGGACTGCTCGGGCTGATTGGTTGCGATTTCGGTGCGCTCACAGTCGCTGAGCGATCGCAAGCGCACCGAATCACAACTCAGCGGCGTGAGCAGTCGGCGGTGACGGTGATGTTGCGCTGCTTGACCACCTCGATCAGGTCATCGCCGCGACGCACCAATTCCGTTCGGTTCCTGACATTCCCGATGTCGGTGACGACGCACTGGTTTAGCGGTGCGCTACCGATGCGGTTGACCTTCACATCGAATCCCTGCGCCTCGAGCGTCGAGATCGTCAGCTGAGCCGACTCCTGCGCCGATGAGATGGCTGCGGGGGCGAGGATCATTCCGCACGCCGCCGCGGCAATTCCGGCCTGGATCAAAAGTATGGTGCGCATATCCGCGCCTCCCTTCGTGTTTTGTGTAGGCCCGGTGGCCTTCACGCGGTACGACGGGACATCCGCGGAAAGGGTTCAAAGCAATTTCGAAAAAGCTTCGGCGATAGCGAAAGACCCGGCCGCAAGGGGTTTCGGCCGGGTCTCTCGGTCACTTGGACTACGCGGGTGTGGCAACCCGCGCCTCACGCATGGAGTGATCGTCGTCGACCATCGTCAACTCGTCGAAGGGATCCTGGCCGCGCAGGACGGAGTTCACCCGGTCCTTGTCGATGGTCTTCGTCCAGGAGCCGACGAGGATGGTCGCGACGGCGTTGCCCGAGAAGTTGGTCAGCGCACGTGCCTCGGACATGAACCGGTCGATGCCGACGATCAGTCCGACGCCGTCGAGCAGATCGGGGCGGTGGCTCTGCAGACCGCCGGCGAGGGTGGCCAGGCCGGCGCCGGTGACACCGGCGGCGCCCTTGGACGCGACGATCATGAACACCAGCAGACCGATCTGCTCGCCCACCGTCAGTGGGTCGCCGAGCGCACCGGCGATGAACAGCGACGCCATCGTCAGGTAGATCGCGGTGCCGTCCAGGTTGAACGAGTAACCGGTCGGTACGACCACGCCGACGGTGCTGCGATCGACACCGAGGTGCTCCATCTTGGCGATCAGGCGCGGCAGTGCCGATTCCGAGGACGAGGTCGACACGATCAACAGATATTCCCGTGCCAGGTAGCGCACGAGCTTGAAGATCGACACACCGGAGACGACGCGCAGGATCGTGCCCAGCACACCGAACACGAACAGCACGCAGGTGATGTAGAAGCCGAGCATCAGACTGAGCAGCTGCGTCACCGCGGTCCATCCGGTCTGGCCGACGACATTGGCAATCGCACCGAATGCGCCGATCGGAGCCAGCCACAAAATCATCACGAGGACCTTGAAGACGAGCTTCTGCAGATACTCGATGCCGCGCAAGATCGGTTCACCCGTCGAGCCCATCGCCTGCAGCGCGAAGCCGACGAGCAGTGCGACGAACAGCGCCTGCAGCACGCTGCCCTCGGTCAGCGACGAGAACAGCGTCTCCGGAATGATGCCGTGCACGAAATCCATGAGACCGCCTGCCTCATGAGCGGTTTCGGCGAGTTCGGCGCCCTTGCCCGACGTGCTCTCGGTGAGATGCATTCCCGTTCCGGGATGCAGGATGTTGCCGACCACCAGGCCGATGGCCAACGCGAAGGTCGACATGACGAGGAAGTAGATGAACGCCAGGCCGCCGACCTTGCCCACCGTGGCCGCCTTGCGCACCGATCCGATGCCCAGCACGATCGTGCAGAAGATGACCGGCGCGATCATCATCTTGATCAGGTCGACGAACATCGTGCCCAGCACGCCGACGCTCTTACCGACCCCGGGCGCCAGGATGCCCACCGCGACGCCGGCGAACACCGCGACGATGACCGCGATGTAGAGCCAGTGGGTGCGATCGCGCCGCGGCTTGTCCGGCGGGTCGCCTGCCGATTTCTGGCGGTCAAGGACGGTCATGGATACCTCCGAGTCGACGAATGTGTTCTCTTAGACAGGGTCGTGGAGGACGTGAGCCAGGTCACGCTTTAGTTCATTTAGTTCGGTAAGTTCACGAATGTGGCCGACGAAGGGGTTCCGCAAGTCGAGCTGCTCTATCGGCATTGCGCCTTCGACGTCGCCGGGATCGAGCGGCCGGTCCTCCTGTGGCAGGGGCTGGACGACAGGCTGGCTCTTCACCCCATCGACAAGGCCGTCGCCGACGCGGTGCCGGGTTCGGTCTGGCATCCCGCCGACGGAGCCGGGCATTTCCTCGCCGTCGGTGAGAGCGCCGACATATTCGCCGTTGTCGCGCAGGATCTGGGCGCTTGACCCGGTCGTGGCGCTCGTCGTGGTCGCTGGCGACTCAGGCGATCGCACTGCAGATCGTCGTGGTCGCGGTGGTGGTGCTGGCGGGCAGCACGTTGGCCGTGCTCGACGCCCGGCGCGACGCCGACGAAGCGGCACGCGAACAGGTGATCGGTATCGCGACCACACTCGCCGATTCCCCGTCGACGGCCCAGGCCATCGAATCCGGAAGGGCCACCGAGATTCTGCAGCCGGTCACCGAAGCCGTCCGCAGGCACACCGACATCGCGTTCATCACGATAATGGCGCCCAACCGGATCAGGTTCACCCATACCGACCCGACGCAGATCGGCGGCCAGTACATCGGCACCGTCGAACCCGCTCTGCGCGGCGAGACACTCAGCGAGGTGTACACCGGCACCCTGGGTCCGTCGATTCGAGCCGTCGCGCCCGTGCGCAACCAGACGGGCGCGATCGTCGGCCTGGTATCGGCAGGCATCCTGCAGACCAGTCTGGCCGATCGGTGGCGCTCGACCTGGCCGACCATCGCCGCGGTAAGCGTTGCGGCGCTGGCTATTTCGATGACAGGTGTCTGGTTCATCCGGCGGCGGCTATTACGGCAGACGCACGGCCTGCGGCCCGACGAACTACGGGTGATGTATGAGCACCACGACGCGATCCTGCACTCGGTGTCCGAGGGTCTGATCGTGGTGGACCGCAACGGCGTCGCACTGGTCAACGATGAGGCACGCCGTCTGCTCGCGCTCCCGCCGGGACCGGTCGACCGTGCCGAGTTGCCGGAGTTCCTTCGGACGTACAACCCCGGCGCACGTGACGAGGTGCATGTCACCGCCGATCGGGTACTGGTGGTGAACCGCTCTCGAGTCGAGGACGCACCGCCCGACTCTGAAGTGGTCACGATCCGCGACCGTACCGAATTGCAGGGCGCCCTCGGCGAACTCAACTCGTTAAAGGTGCTGACCGACACGCTACGGTCGCAGGCGCATGAGGCGGCCAACAAACTGCACACGATCGTCACGATGGTCGAGATGGGCAGACCTGAGGACGCCGTGCGCTTCGCCACCGAGGAGCTTGCGCTCTCGCAGCAACTCGTCGACAGGTTGTCCAGCTCGGTCGGCGAGCCCGCACTGGTCGCGTTGCTGTTGGGTAAGGCCGCTCAAGCCGACGAGCGTGGAATCGAGCTGACGATCACCGAGGACACCCATCTGCCGTCGAACTCCGACGAAGTCCCCCTCACCGGCCAGGAGATGGTCACCGTCGTCGGCAACCTCATCGACAACGCGATGGACGCGTGCGACCGCGACGACCCGTGGGTCGAGGTCACTGTGCATCTGGTGAACAACACACTCACGATGCGCGTCGCCGACAGCGGACCGGGTATGGATGCCGACACCTTCGAAAAGGCGATGCAGCGTGGATATTCCACGAAAGGGGATTCGAATCATCAAGGTCTCGGGCTGGCGTTGATCAGTCAGATCGTCAACCGCCACAACGGTACTCTGAGCACCGACATCACTTACGGATCGGTCGTGACGGTGACGGTGTCATGATCAACGTGCTGATCGTCGAGGACGAGCCGTTGATCGCCGAGGCCCACCAGACGTACCTCGGCCGGCTCGACGGCTTCTCGGTGGCCGCCGTCGCGCACACCGCCCGCGACGCCATGCGCGCCGCCTCGGAAGCCGCCACCACGGACTCGCCGATCGACCTGGTGCTGCTGGACCTCGGACTGCCAGACGCCAGCGGCATCGCTCTGGCGTCAGGGTTGTCGGGTCTTCGGCCGGTCCCGGACATCATCGCGATCACCTCCGAGCGCGACCTGGAGATGGTGCGCGCAGCGGTCGGTCACGGAGCGCTGGCGTATCTGCTGAAACCGTTCACGTTCGCGGCGTTCCGCGATCGGCTGGATCGCTACCGCCGGTATCGCGATGCCCTGCCCGCAGGCACCGATGCCGCCAGCCAGGCCGAGGTCGACCGCGCGCTGGCCGAAATGCGTGTCATCGACCGAGCCACCGCACCCAAGGGAGCGGCGGCGGGTACCAACGACGACATCGCCCGCGCGGTAAGGGATTCCGCCGACGGCCTCACCGCCGACGCGGTCGCCAAGCAGGTAGGCGTGTCGCGGGTCACCGCCTGGCGATACCTGGAGCGGCTCGCCGATGACGGCACCGTCACCCGTCAGACGGACTACGGCAAGGCGGGCCGGCCCAAGACGCGCTACCAGTGGCGCTGAATCACCCGTTGCGGATCAGGCGCTGACCGGCTCGCGTTGCGCGATCGGCAGGTAGATCGGATCGGTCGCCATGAACTCCTCGAAGAGCAGCGGCATGGCCGACGCGACAGACAGCGCCGTCACCTCGCCGGCGTAGTCGGCCACGTAGAGGTGCCCCGCCGCGGAATCGACCGCGACACACGATGGCCGGGCGTCGACCTTCAGCTTGTTGACGATCTCCAGACTGCGCGTGCACAGCACGGTGACGTTGTCGTAGTCCACGATGTATGCGCGCGCGCTGTCCGCGCTCACGGTCATCTGCGTGGGAGCACCGATGCCGAGCTCCGCAGTGCCGGTGATCCGGCCTGTGGACAGATTGAGCACCGCGACCGCGCCGCCGCGGGCCCGGTCCGAAACGAGGACGTAGGCGGAACCGTCAACGATGGCGAGGTCGCGGATCGGCGCGTCGATCGGCACCGTGCGCTGAACCTTGGCGGTCTCGGCATCGACGATGACCAACGCACTACCCGCGGCATCGGTGATCGCGACGTAGAGCCGCTTACCGGTCGGATCGACCTGGACGGCGTCGATGCCGATGCCGGCGCCGGTGGCGATGTCGATGGTGCCCACCCGCTCTGCCGTCGTATCGATGACGACGATATCCGCGTGGCCGTCGCCGGTCCTCGCCGCGTAGACGCGCTTACCGTCCGGGCTGGCGGCCAGCGCAGTCACGCTGAACGCAAGGGAGTAGGTGGCGACGACCGTCGCAGCGGCGGTGTCGATCACCGAGACGGCGTCACCGCCTGCAGACGAGGTGCTGACGTAGGCGCGACCATCCGCGACGACGACCGCGAAGGGCTCACCGGCGACCGCGACTGCGCCCGCCACCGCGAGGGTGCGGGGGTTGAGCAGCGAGACCGTGTCGTCACCGTGGTTCGTGACCACGAGCCTGCCGTCGTCGGACGTGGCGATGTCGGCGATCGGGCCGCGCCGTACGTCGACGACGCCAATCCGGGTGGCTTCCCCGTCCAGGGTTGCCCCGTCAATCACATCTGCCTCAGGAGCGTTCTCGGGCATCAAAAAATTAGCCATATTCATCGGTACCTCCGCCGGTTTGGCGTTCGCCGGCTCTAGATTCCACGTGCATGCGCTCGCGAGAAGCGCAATCTGCATCGAGTGTAGCGACGAAAATGAGTGCTCTGCGGCGACGCAATCGTTGTTCTATGACCAAGAACGGAAACCTCTCAGACACCGCTTAGAAAACTGTTTGTTATGCAGTCGTTATCTAGCGGTAGCAATGGAATGCAGCGCGCTGAACTGCTGAGACTACGAGCCGGCAACACGTGTTCAATGACACGTCCACTTCGACTAGGTAACTGTTTCTTAGGTTTCTGATCGAAATTGAGCGGTAGATCACAGGAAGACACGCCAGCAAATTGTGCGAAAACTCCTCGACTGCGAAATCCGTTGCCCGAGAATGACGCGTCGCGTTCGGGAAGTCAGTCGAATCCTGGGTTGAGTGTTCGCTGAGGGTGCGTCACGCGGACGCGAGTTCCTCCGCACGCACATGAGCGCAGTCGGCGAACTCCATCTGGACGTGCGTGCCGTGCGGCGTTCGGGCGATGGTGGTGCGGTCCGACAGTGCGCGCATCAGCGGAATGCCGCGGCCTCGCGTATTCGGCTGAGACGCGGGGTCCACGTGCCGCCAGGTGCCCCGGTCGGTGACATCGACGATCAGAGTCCCGTCCGCGCGGTCACACCGGACCTGAAGCCCCATCATCCCCTGACGTCCGCGGTAGGCGAACTCTGCGACATTGGTCAGCGCCTCATTAACCGCGAGCAGGATGTCGTTGAGTTTTTCCGCATCCAGCGTGACCTGCGTTTCCAGCCAGCGTGCAAGTTCGCGACGCAACCGGGCCACGGTGCGCGCGTCCGCCGTGTCGACGTAGACGAAGTCAGCATCGGTGGCCGTTGTGGAGAGAATCGGATCACTCATTATGCCCAGACGGATACCCCGCCGGCCTGACGGTCAAGCAGTGAGGTTCTGCACAGCCTCGTCGAGGGAAGCGAACAGGTCGATCAGATCGGCGATCCCCGTGATCTTCAGCGGGCGGCTGGTGGCCGATCCATCGGCGACCACCGCGAACCGGGTCTCGGTCCCGCCCGTCTGGTTGTGGGCCTCCATGAGGACCTGCATGCCGGCGGACCCCAGAAAGTCGACCTCGGTCAGGTCGACGATCAATCCGGAGGGGCTCTGGCTCAGCGCGGACTGGACGGCGTCCCTCAGCTGGGGCGCCGTGAGCATGTCGAGTTCTCCCGACGCGCCGACGATCGCGACACGTTCGACCCACTTCTCAGTGCAAAGCTGCTCGTCCAAGCCTCACCTCTTGTTAAGCGACCGGCAGAGCGGTCAGGGCTGATCTCGCAAGGCTGCAGTCTCAACCCGCGGAACAGGGTAGCGAGTTAATCGCACAGATGCATCGGCGGATACTGCTCGTCCTGGTCAGGGCAATAGGATATAGGACGGTCGGCCAGGTCCTGCAATTGCCTGCTCGTACGCGTGTAGAGCGAGGATATGCCGCCTACGACACCGATCGCGGCGCGCCGGGTACCCGACGGTCGCCCCCGTTGCACTCCTGCCAGAGCCGGTATACCTCGACAGCCTCGTCTCGCGGTTCGTAGCGCATCGGAAGGCGGCGCTGCTCCCAGGGCTTGCCGAACTCTTCATAGAAGGTGTCGAGTTCGAAATACTTGCGATCATCCACATAGTGCGGTGCGTAGGCGTCCCGGGTGGTCAAGAAGACGACTTCGTCCGGCGAGCAGTAGTACAACGCACCCAGGCACATCGGGCACGGGTGCGCCAGCACGTAGATGGTGGCGCCGACGAGGTGCTCGGTACCCAGTCGCACGCAGGCCTCCCGGATGGCCAGGACCTCGGCGTGGGCGGTGGGGTCGTTGGTCTGCGCGACCAGGTTCGGGCTCTCGGCGAGGATCTCCCCGTTCCGGACGATGACGGTGGCGAACGGTCTCCCGCCCGCGGTGACGTTGTCTCGGGCTATATCGATCGTGCGCTGAACGAAATCGACCATGATCGCCGAATATAGCCGTCGCGGGCGTGCGATCAGCGCCGCAAATCGGGCGACATTCGTTCTCGCAGTGAGTCGTAGACCGGTGGTGTTCGGGTCAGTTCGGCGACGAGGACCGCGGCCGCTGTCGCGGCGATCATCGGGATGGCGACCGCCGTGGTCGCCGTCATCTCGATGACGAGAACGATCGCGGTGACCGGCGCCCGCACGGTCGCTCCGAAGAATGCCGCCATGCCGACGAGCGCCATCGGGATGGCCAGAGTCTTCGCGTCCCCGGGCCACACGGCGGAAAGACCCCCGACGAAGAGCAGACCCCACAGCGCACCGACAGCGAGCAGCGGCGCGAACAGTCCACCGGGCACTGCCGCCGAGTACGACAGCGGACCGGCGACGAAGCGCACCAGCAGGAGTCCCGCGACGACGGGGAGGACCAGGTCCTGACCGCCGAGAATCATCTGCGTCAGGGTGTCTCCGCCACCTACCGCCAGCGGGTGGATGAACAGGACCAGCCCGATGATCGCGCCGATGACGGCCGCCTTGGCGACTGCAGGAATCCGCCGGATGCCTCCGACATGGTCGAGGAACCACAACAGCAGGCGGTTGTACACGGCACCCAGACCACCGGTGAGCAAGCCGAAAACCACAAAGAGCGGAAGCCACGCCAGCGCGGGCGCCCCCATCGCTTCGACGCGGAAGTCCGGCTCGTTCCCGAGCAGGAGCCGCATGCAACCGACCGCGGACGCGGCCGCGAACAGGGTGGCAAGCACCGTCTGGAGCCGGAACGACTTCGTCACCTCTTCAAGCGCGAACATCGTGCCCCCGATCGGCGCGTTGAACGCCACCGCGAGTCCTGCCCCGCCGACGGCGGTCTGCATCATCCTGACGTCGGTATCCGAGAGCCTGGCCCGCCGTGCCGATTCGGCCCCGATCGCCGCACCCATGTGAACCGTCGGGCCTTCGCGGCCCAGCACCAGCCCGGCCCCCATCGAGAGCACGCCGCCGACGAACTTGGCAGGCAGCAGAGGGAGTAACGGTGGTTGCGCTTCGCCCTTGTAGACAGCTTCCACGTGCTGGATACCGCTACCGGCGGCCAGCGGTATCCACCGCACGATCAACGCGGCCAGCATCGCGCCCAGGGCAGCGGCGGCGATCGGCGCCAGCCATCCCGGCCCTGACACCCGGTGCGCCCACTCGACGAGGTCGAACCGCAACCGGTCGGCGGTCTCCAGACACCAACGGAATGCGCCGCCGATGAAGCCGATCGCCACTCCGGCGATGATGGCGGTCAGGTAGAGGAGGACGGATCCGCGCGTTTGCACGACCGGGCATCCTCCTTCAGCGCTGGAGTACAGCGACGCAAGCTTCAGTCTCGCAGATTCTCCCGAGCGCATCGTTGGCACGCCGCGGACGTTGTCCGCCACATATCGTGATGGCGGCGCAAACGGATTTCGGCGACGGGACAGGCGATGACGGCAGCGGCGTTGCGACGATACGGGCTTGCAGCGGTGGCGGCAGCGGTGATGTTCGCATCCGGGTGCGGCCAGGATTCGACACCTCAGAACGAATCGACGAGCGCGACGCCTGCCGGTCAGCTCGACGCCGGTGTCGCGCAGCGGATCGATGACGCCATCGACAAGGCGATGGACACGGCGGGAGTCCCAGGCGCCATCGTCGGGATCTGGGGACCCGAGGGCGATTACGTGAAGGCATTCGGCGTCGCCGACCAGGCCGGTGGCGAACCGATGCAGACGGACTTCTACCACCGAATCGGTAGTCAGACAAAGACATTCACCGTCACCGGGATACTGCAGTTGGCAGATCAGGGCAAGCTCGGCCTCGACGATCCCATCGCCAAGTTCATCGATGGTGTGCCAGAGGGCGACACGATCACGCTGAGGCAGCTGGCGCGGATGCAGAGCGGGTTGGCCAACTACTCCGCCACCGATGGTTTCCAGCAGGCGTTCTTCGCCGACCCATTCCGGAACTTCGCCCCGCAGGAACTCCTCGATTACGCGTTTGCGGAACCGATGGTGTTTCAGCCCGGCGAGGGCTTCCTGTACTGCAACACCAACACCATCCTGCTCGGACTGGTGGTGGAGAAGGTCAGCGGTCAATCTCTTCCGGACTACATCCGCGACCACATTGCCACACCGTTGGGTATGAGCCACACCAGCTTTCCGACGACGAACGCCTTCCCCGATCCGCATGCGCAGGGCTACACGGTTCAGGACGCCGACAATTCGGAAACGACAGCCACCGACTGGAACCCGTCGTGGGGATGGTCCGCAGGCGCGATGATCTCCACCCTCGAGGACATGCACATCTGGGCTCCGGCATTGGCGACCGGGAAATTGTTGACGCCCGAGATGCAGACGCAGCGGCTGCAGACCGTCACCGCGCCGGGGATGCCGGCGGACGACGGATACGGCGTCGGAATCTTCAAGGTGGGTGGCTGGATCGGACACAACGGAAGCCTGCCCGGTTACCAGACCGTCGCGGTCTACCTACCGGACAAGCAGACGACGATGGTGATCTTCGTCAACACCGACATCGAAGCCCAGGGGCAGGAGCCGAGCACGCTGGTGGCGAAGGCGATCACCGAGGTGATCACGCCACAGCACATCTACTCACTGGGTGAGGCGGTGCAGCCGCCGGATGTGACATCGCCCCCCGATGCGACGCCACCGCCCACGCCGACGACCACGAAACCGCGTTAGTCGCCCCCTCCGCGCGGCCTCCAAGAAATCTCCAAGAACGAAGGGGCAATCTCTTGTCAGCAAGTGCGGGGACCTAACCCGACGAGGCCCCCGCACTTGCCACACATCACTCTCGGGGCCCAGTCGGTTCGGCCACCGCGTCCGCCGGAGCGTCAGGCGTGCTGGACACCAGCAGCCACACCAGCGTCGCCAACCCGGTGAAGACACCTTGGACCGCCAACAGAAATGCGATGTACTCGTGCCAGCGCGACAACACGTCGCCGCATCCCTCGCCATCCCAGGGAAGTGTCGAAAGCACTGCGACCAGCCCGGCAGCCAGCACGGTGACGGTGGCCGCCGTCGCCGCGCGCTGTCCGGCATCGGTCAAAGTCCTACGGAAATAGTTGAATTCGACTCCGAGCGCCAGCAGCAGGACGGGTATCACCTCCGCCACCAGCTGGAAGAACACCGGACTGATCGCGCCCTGACACAGCTGCGAGAGCACCGACATCTGTTCTGAGACAGATAAGTTCGCTATCGCGGCTTCGGTCTGCGGGTCGAGCACCCTGGAGGTCTCGACGTCGAACAGGTCGACGTAGACGCTTGCCGCCAGATAGCAGAACCAGGTTCCTACCACCAGCGGAACGATTGCCCGCACCCGGGCCCAGTCACCCGGCAACCTCACCCGACGCCCGGCGTTCAGCAGCGTGAGCGGGTCGGCGTTCAACGAAGAGACAATCGTCAAACCCATTGCGGCGGCGTAGATCGTCGCGGTCACGACATCCAGGCCAACCGAATTCACGGGGAGGAGCCGAAGCGCGTCGATCCCGAGTAGGACGCCGACGCCGGCCAACCACCAACCCCACAGTCTCGACGGATCACCGTCCGCCCGAGTTATCGCACGCTTCATCAGTCCGACCACTGCGAGCACCGCGGCGTCGACGACGATCACCACGAGCCGCCACGCGAGCCCACCGGTTCCGCTGTTGGGGAACAGTTGGGAGACGACTTGCTCGCTGTAGGAGAACGCGAACACCATGAGGAAGACGACACCGAACACCGCACGGTCGGCGCGGCCGGTTACGGCGGGTTCAGTCATCGCCACCTCCCAACGCGGTCCGTTGGTCAGGAGCGCTGACCACGAGAACCCACACGAGCGTCGCCACCCCCGTGGCGACACCCTGCACCGAGATCACGAAAGTCAGGAATTCGTGCCAGTAGCCGAGCACTTCACCGCAGCCGCTGCCGCCCCACGGCAGTGTCGACAGCGCGAGCGCCAGTCCGATCGACATCACGGTCACGGTCGCGGCCGCGGCGGCGCGTTGCACGGGCTCGACCAGAGTGCGTCGGAAGTAGTTGAACTCCACTCCCAGGGTCAGCAGCAGCAGCGGGATCACCTTGACGACCTGCTGGAAGTACGCGGGACTGACCGCGCCTTCGCAGAGGGTGGCAGCGGCGGCGAGCTGCTGCTCCAGCGGCATGACCGCCACTTCCGCCGCCATCTCCGGATCGAGGGTGCGCACGGTGTCGAGGTCGAAGAAGTCATCGAAGGCCGTGGAGGCGAGGTAGAGCACGAAAGTTCCGATGACGAGCGGGACCACCGCGCGGACCCGAGTCCAATCGTCCGGCGCGGCAGCGCGTTGCGCCTTGCTGAACAACGTCAGCGGAGAAGCGTTCAGGGACAACGCCATCAGGATGCCCATGAGGCCGGCCATCGCGACCGACACCACGAGGTCGACCCACAACGGATGTGGTTCGGGGAGCAGGCACAGCACGACATCGAGCACGACGACGGCGGCGAAGGAGATCCACCACGGCCGCCACAGCCGGCCGACATCGCCGTCGGCCCGCGAGATCTGGCGTTTGAGCAGGCCCACCACGCTCAGCACGATCGCGTCGAGTCCGACCAATCCGATGATCCACCCCAACACGTGGTCGTGGCCGGTCGCGTCGAGAACCGCGAACACGATGTCTTCGCTGTAAGAGAAGACGAAGAGCAACAGGAAGACCACTGCCAGCACGGCACGGTCGCGCTGATGTCGCGTCAGCAGCACGCGGTAGACGGTGTCTGTGTCGACCCCCACCGCGCCTCCTCGTACTACGGCACTGCAGCCGTGATCAGGCTAGACCCCGCAGCGGGCGGTTTCAGCGCGTTCGCGCGTCAGCCGGGCAACGACGTGTCCGCGGGCACCGGCGCGGTCAGCATCGCGGCGAGCATGGCGATGATCTCCTCGGCACTACCGGCGTCAGCCCCGGCCTGAGCGGAACCCTCACGCTCAGCCAGCAGGGCGAACATAGTAGTGGCTATTGCCTTGACCCGCCGCGCTCGCGCGCGACGATCGTCGGTTGGGATGGCATGAGCCAGGCGCGCGAGGACCTGCGGCCACACCGATCCCTGCGACTCGCCGACGTCGGCGCGCAAGTGCAGCGATGCGGCCTGCAGAAACCTGGCGTAGTAGACGCTTCCGACTGCGGTGAAGGGCAGCACCATGATTCGCAACCAGGCGCTGACGTCATCGCGGGCGTCGTGGTCCAGCGCCGCGATCATCTGCGCACGCTCCTGCTCCATCGGCGCGAGGCGGCGCCGGACGATCGCGTCGATGAGGTCCTGACGATTCCGGAAGTGATAGTTGACCGCAGAGTTGTTCCGCTGGCCGGCCGCTAACGCGATGTCGCGCAGCGGCACCGCGATGCCGCGCTCGGCGATCAGCCGTTCGGCCGCCTCCAGAATGTCGGACCTGGCTCGTTCACCACGGTTCACAGAGGCGATCATAGAAACTGGACGATAATTAAGCGAATATGCTTAAATTGGAAGGAGCGGCGGCCAGAAGAGGTATTGGATGACGAACGCGCACGAAATTCGCGAGATCGACATGGGCACGCCCATGCAGCGTTTTGCCCGCGGCTGGCACTGCATCGGGCTTGCCGACGACTTCCGAGACGGAAAGCCACACGGCATCAACGCCTTCGGCACTCGGCTCGTCGTGTTCGCCGATTCCGAGGGCGACCTGCAGGTGCTCGACGGCTACTGCCGGCATATGGGCGGCGATCTCTCCCAGGGTTCCGTCAAGGGCGATTCGGTGGCGTGCCCGTTCCACGATTGGCGTTGGCAGGGCTCGACCGGCAAGTGCTCGCTGGTGCCTTACGCCAAGCGCACACCGCGGCTGGCGCGAACTCGCCGCTGGCACACCGGCGAGGTCAACGGCCAACTGCTGATCTGGCACGACCCGGAGGGTTCGGCACCGCAAACCGAGATCTTCCCGCCGACCATCGAGGGGTACGACGAGGGGCAATGGTCGCCGTGGTCGTGGAACTCGATCCTTATCGAGGGATCGCATTGCCGCGAGATCGTCGACAACAACGTCGACATGGCGCACTTCTTCTATATCCACCACGCGTATCCCACCTACTTCAAGAACGTCATCGAGGGGCACACCGCCTCGCAGTTCATGGAGTCCAAGGCCCGCCCAGATTTCACCAAGAATTACGAGAAGCTCTGGGAGGGAACGAAACTACGCTCAGAGGCGACCTACTTTGGGCCCGCCTACATGATCAACTGGCTGCACAATGACGTGGCGCCGGACTTCACCATCGAGGTGGCGTTGATCAACTGCCACTACCCAGTGACCCACGACTCGTTCGTGCTGCAGTGGGGTGTGGCCGTACAAGCGGTGGCGGGGTTACCCGCCGACAAGGCGACGAAGTTGGCTGCTGCGATGAGCCGTTCGTTCGGCGAGGGCTTCCTCGAGGATGTCGAGATCTGGAAACACAAGACACGCATCGAGAACCCGCTGCTGACTGAGGAAGACGGTGCCGTCTACCAGCACCGCCGGTGGTATGAACAGTTCTACGTCGACGCGGCCGACGTCACCGCGGACATGACCGACCGCTTCGAGATCGAGGTGGACACCACCCACGCCAACGGCATCTGGCAGCTCGAGGTCGCCGACAATCTCAGCACCGTCGCGTCCCGTTGAGAGACCGTCACTCGACGACGAAGACCGGGATCTGCCGCGACGTCTTGGTCTGATACTCGGCATAGGGCGGATAGGCCTCGACGGCCAGCTTCCACCAGTGCTCGCGCTCGGCGCCGTCCACTTCCCGTGCGGTCTTGGTGGAGATGGTGTCGCCGTCCTGGACTGTCACCTCGGGATTCGCCTTGACGTTGTAATACCAGAACGGATGCTTCGGGTCGCCGCCCTTGGACGCGACCATGGCGTACCGTCCGCCCTCCTCGACCCGCATCAGCGGCACGTAACGTTTCTCGCCGGACTTGGCGCCGGTCGTGGTGAACAGCACGATGGGGCGGTCGAGGACCTCGACGCCGTCGGTCGTGCCCTGCTCGATGATGCGCTCGGTCTGCTCGCGGACCCACCCGGTGGGGCTCAGTTTCGCCTGCTCTGTCACGTTGAGCTTCAACGCCGTTCCGGTGGCGATATTCCCTGACGCCGCTTCTAGTGTGCAGTCCGATCGGGCGAATAGCTGAAACCAGTCCACATGACGACCCGACTGCACACTAGAGCTCCTGCAGCGGAGTCGGTTTCAATGCCAACGTCGCGACGACGCTGATGATGGCCGTCGTGACCAGATAGCCGCACGCCAGCCATGGCGATGAGCCCGACGCGCCGATCAGCGCGGTGAGGATCAGCGGCGTCAGCCCTGATGAGTAAACCCCCGAGAGCTGATAGACGGTGGACAGTCCCGTGTAGCGGACCCGCGCCGGATACAGCGACGCATACAGCGTGCCCTGCGCGCCGTAGAACACCGCGTGGATGACGCCGAAGACCACGATGATCGCGACCGCGTAGAGCACGATGTCCTTCGCGCCGAACAGTGCGAACACCGGGAAGACGGCCACGGCGTATGCCGCGATGCCGATGGCGTAGATCCGTTTGGCGCCGTAGCGGTCGGTGAGCAGACCGGACAACGGCAGAAGCGCGGCCATCAGCAGGGCGGCGATGGTGACGGCGACAAGCACGGAGACCTTCTCCAGCTTGAGCGTGCCGGTGGCATACGAAATCGCGAACACACCCCAGGTGTTGAACGCGGCGCCCTCCCCCCACCGCGAAAGCATGCCCAGCACAGTCGATTTGAGGAACGGCGGCCTAAACACCTCGCGTAGCGGCACCGCCACTCGTTCGTCGCTGTCGCGCACCTTCTCGAACGCCGGAGTCTCGCTGGCCTTCAGTCGCACCACGACACCGAAGATCACCAGCACGATGCTGAACAGGAATGCGATGCGCCAGCCGTACGTCAGGAAGGCCTCGTCGGGCAGGACAACTTGCAGCAGTGCGAAAACCCCTGTGCCCAAGGCGAGTCCGAGCGCGAGCCCCACCTGTGGGACGCTGCCGAACAGCCCACGCTTGCGTGGCGGGCTGTGCTCGACCGCCAGCAGCACCGCACCGGCCCATTCACCGCCGAGTGCGAACCCCTGCACGATGCGAAGGAGCAACAGCAGAATCGGCGCCAGCACACCGATCTGGGCGGCCGTCGGCAGGACACCCATCAACGCGGTCGCCCCGCCCATCAACAACATCGTCAGCGCCAGGGTCTTCTTGCGGCCGATGCGGTCCCCGACATGGCCGAAGACGAAGCCGCCGATCGGCCGCACCACGAAGCCGACCGCGAACGTCGCGAAGGACAGCATCGTGCCGACGAACGTCGTCTGGTCGGGGAAGAACGCCTGATTGAAGACCAGGCTCGCCGCGGTGGCGTAGAGGAAGAAGTCGTACCACTCGATCGTCGTGCCGACCAGGCTGGCCCACAGCGCCGTGCGGGCCTGCGGGGTCACGGTATGCGCGTCGTTCGCCTCGGCGGGCGCGTTGGTGATGGTCACGAGAATCCATCAGTCCAAGATCAGCGCGGCATCGCCACCGTTGTGCGCGTGATGATCGCAATAGGCCGCGACTCAGCTGCGGTTTCTGTCCAGGCCGGCGATGACGACGTCGAGGGCATAGTCCAGTTGCTGCCCGTCACTGGAGTCGGTGGTGCGCGCGTCGACCACCTGCCGCAGTAACGGAAACGCGTCATCGGCCGCCGTGCTCAAGGCCGTCGTCAGCTCGGCGACGTACGGGTGTTCCCGACTCTGCGACAGGTAGACCGCTTCCCGTCCCGCGGTATGGCCCACATCGCTGACCAGACGAAGAACGTGGCCGGCGTCATCCACCGAAAACCCCGCGTTCACCAGCTTTTGGAGCACCCGCTCGACCGGCTCGAGCGCTCCCAGCCCGGTGGCGGGCAGGTGGAAGTAGGTGGCCAGCACGCCCAGTTTGACCGTGGCGTCGCGCAGCGCGGTGGCATAGCTCCGCAGCACCTGCCGCCAGTCGCCGTCGGTGGGGATCGCGACGCGGGCGAGTTCCGCGGCGAACGCGTCGACGGCGACGAGCTCACGCAGGCCGTCCCGATGACCGACGTGATAATTCAGGGCTTTCGGATCCACGCCGAGTACGTCGGCGACCGCCTGCATCGTCAACGCCTCCGGCGCCAGGCTGCGCGCAGCCGTCAGGATTCGCTCACGGGTGATCCGCGGCGGACGTCCCCGCTGCCGCGGAGCGGTCACATCGTTCGCTGCATCCGACACCTGCTTGCCTTTCAGTTCGCGACATCGTCACGATAGGCTTTTTTCCCGTTCGGGAACAAAAAACCGAAACCTGGCTTAACCTCTCACGACGAGGAGGCGTCAAGCATGTCGACCACCACGAAGCCGGGGATCTGCCGCATCTGCTCAGCCCACTGCGGTGTCCTGGCCACGGTCGTCGAGGGCAAGCTGGTCAAGGTGACGGGAGATCCCGACAACCCGTTGTTCAAGGGCTACACCTGCGCCAAGGGCCGGGCGCTACCGGAGATACACAACAATCCACACCGGCTTCTGCACAGTCAGAAGCGGCAACCTGACGGGACATACGGCCCGATCGGCGCCGAACGCGCCATGGACGAGATCGCAACCGCACTGCAAAACCTGATCGACAGGTACGGCCCGCGTTCGGTGGCTCTGTACCTGGGCACCAACGGCCTGCCCTATCCCGCGTCCGCGCTGATGGCCAACGCGTTCATCAGAGCCATCGAATCGCCGATGTTCTTCACCGCCAACACGATCGACCAGCCGGGCAAGCAGATCGCGCTCGCCGCGCACGGGCACTGGCTGGGCGGTGACATCGATTTCCACGAAGCGGACAGCTGGATTCTGATCGGAACGAATCCGCTCATCTCGAAGTCGATCGGTATACCCGGACAGAATCCGGCGCAGAGCCTCAAAAACGCCATCGACCGCGGCATGAAGCTGATCGTGATCGACCCCCGCCGGTCACAGACCGCCGCGCGCGCCGCGGTTCACATCCAGCCCCGCCCAGGGGAGGACGCAGCGATACTCGCTGGGATCATCAACATCATCATCACTGAAAAGCTCTGCGACTGGCGGTTTCTCGAAGAGAACGTCGACGGCTTCGACGAGCTTGCGAAGGCGGTGTCGGGCTTCACCCCCACGTACGTCGCCGAACGCGCCGACATCCCCGCAGACCAACTGATCGACGCCGCACGACTGTTCGCGTCATATGGCACCCGCGGCGGAATGGTGAACGCCGGCACCGGCGCCAACATGGCCATGCACGGCAACCTCGTCGAGTACCTGTGCCTGTGCCTGACGTCGATATGCGGCCGCTGGCAGCGTGCAGGTGAGCGCGTGACCAGACCGAACACCCTCTTACCGGCGTTCACCGCCAAGGCGCAGGCGCATCCACCCTACGAGGGGTGGGGTTACGGTGAACGGCTTCGAGTGCGCGGCCTGACCGATGCAGTGTGCGGGATGCCGACCGCTGCGCTGGCAGACGAGATACTGCTCGAGGGCGATGGTCAGGTAAAGGCGCTGATCTGTATCGGCGGCAATCCGATGGCGGCGTGGCCCGACCAACGAAAAACCATGCGGGCGTTGGAGAGCCTGGAGTTGTTGGTCACGCTCGACACCGAGATGTCGCTCACCTCGCGGCTGGCCCACTACGTCATCGCGCCGATGATGCAGATGGAGACGCCCGCGATGACGATGGGCAGCGAACTGATCAAGTACTACACCAGCGGTACGGGCATTCCCGCCCCCTATGCGCAGTACGTGCCTCGGCTTGTCGAACCACCCCGCGGGTCCGACCTCACCGAAGAGTGGCAGTTTTTCCTCGGACTCGCCAAGCGCATGAGCCTCGAGCTGTGGTTCGTGAACTTCTTCGGTGGCGGTGGCGGCAAGTTCATGGAATCGCCGCCGATCGTCTGCAACTTCAATGGTGATTCCGCGCTCACCACCGAGGAACTCTTCGAGAAGATGTGTGCCACATCGCGTATCCCCCTCGATGAGGTCCGCAGCCACCCACACGGCAACATCTTCGATGTCGAGGCGGTCGTCGAGCAGAAGGATCCCGATTGCACAGCGAAGCTCGATGTCGGCAATGCCTACCTACTCGGCGAGCTCGCGGAGTTCCTCGCCGAAGATTTTCGCTCCGCACACAGTGATTCGGCTTTCCCATTCCGCCTGATACCGCGGCGGCACAACAACTTCATGAACTCGTCGGGCATCGCGCTGCCCAAGCTGAACCGCGGCAAGCCGTACAACCCCACGTACATGCATCCGGATGCGATCGCTGAGCTCGGGCTGGAATCCGGTGCCCTGGTGACGATCACCTCGCCGCACGACAGTATTCCCAGCGTGCTGGAAGCCGATGACAGCCTGCGCCGGGACGTCGTCGCGACGCACCACGCGTTCGGGGGCATGCCCACCGAAGACGACGAGGTCAAAGACCGGGGAAGCACCGTGGGTCGCTTGATCCCTACCGCGACCGACTACGACCCGGTGACCGGTCTGCCGCGGCAAGGAAACATCCCGGTGAGCGTGACAGCACGATGAGAGAGGCCGTGGACATGACGAACGTCGTTGAGCGAGAACCCGATCTGGCGCAACCATGGGCACCCCACCGCAAGCGGATCTATCTCGCAGTCGCGGTGTTCACCAGCGTGGTCTTCGTGGGAATGACGCTCGGAGTCGCCGTCGACCTAATCCCACCGACGTTCACGTCCGATGTCGTCGCCAACCTGCTCTTCGGGATTCCGGTGATCCTGCTGCCCCTGGTCCTTTTCTGGGATGCGCCCGGAGAGAATCGAACTCGGCTCGACAAAGCGGCAGAACTCACCTTGTTCTACCTGCCGTACACCGCGTTCAGCCAGATCGGCTACGAGCTGATGTTCCTCATCGGCCACCCGCTCGGTTGGTGGACGCCCACGACTGATCCGGGGCTGAAGTGGCTGTGGTGGCAGTACGGCCTGGCGGATACCCGCTACGCCAGCGGAAACCCGTGGACCTTCGCCCTCGAGGTGGTCGGGGTCGCCACCGGGATCATCGTCATCGTGATGTGGACGCGCCTTGTCCGGCGCAGTCTTTCGACCGAGTCGCGGATTCGCGCGCTGTGGATCGCATTCGCCGGCATCGCGGTGCTGATGAGCAGCACCGCCGTCTACTTCCTGTCCGAGGTAGGCGCCGGGTTCAACGACATCGGCCAGGGCGCGTTCGGGCTCTGGTTCAAGTTCATCGGTGAGAACATTCCGTTCATCGTGCTGCCGCCACTCGTGCTGTTCGCGATTCATCTCCAGATCGACTTCCTGACCCGCCAGGCCGGGCCCAGGGTTGCCGCCGGTCAGTCGCCCAAGGCCGCGACGGCCAGTTCGTAGACCGCCTTCGGCGCCTTCGAGGGTGCGCCGGAATCGAACGGTGGATGCGGATCGTATTCGATGGCCAGCTGAATCGTCTGCGCCACTTCAGGTCCCGCGATATCCGCGGCGAGAGTGAGCGCCAGGTCGATACCCGCCGAAACGCCTGCGCCGGTCACGATCCGACCCGAGGTGACCACGCGCTGCTCGGTGGGATGGGCGCCGTAGGAGGCGAGTTCGTCGTAGAACGCCCAGTGGGTGGTGGCACGCGAGCCGTCGAGTAGGCCCGCGGCCCCGAGAAGGAGTGCGCCGGTGCAGACGGAGGTCGTCCATGTGGTGTGCGGGTGGGCTTTCCGGATCCAGTCGACGATGGGGTGATTGTCTCGCGCGTACTCGCCCGCGGCCGGGCCGCCGGGGACCAGCAGCACATCGGGGCGAGGGACGTCGGCGAAAGTCCGGTCGACGCGTAGGTGCACGAGCCCGTTGTGATCGTCGACCACGCCGGCCCTATCGGCGCAGATGACGACCTCGGCGCCCGGCAGGTAGGTCAGGATCTCGTACGGACCGATCGCGTCGAGCGCGGTGAATCCTTGGTAGAGGCCGATGGCGATGATCATTGGGGCTCCCGTCTATCCGCCTGCCAGGCGCAGATCGACTGTAGCCAACAGGTGCTCCCAAATCCGCTTTACTGTTAGCGCACCGAAGCCACCAGAAATCTGACCCGAGCAGCGACGGGCCGCGGCGGGAACGACAGCCAGGACAGCGGCGACGCAGCCGGCGAGTGAGTCACTCGCTAGGGTGCGAACGGCGGTGAGCTGGGTGGCGCCGGCGCGGGGCCCGGTGGCGGTCCGGTGGGCCCTGGCGTCGCTCCTGGAATGTGCGCCGGTGGGACGTCAGCCGGGGCAAGCACAGACAGCAACGCCGGTGCCGGTGCTTCAGCCGGGGCAGGCGTAACCGGCTCATCGGCCTCAGCAGCATCCGCCGCCCAGCTCGCCTGAAGTTTGTGGGCGACCTGAGTCGCTCCCTGATCCGCCATCCCCACTTCGGGGTAGCGACTATGAATGCCGAAGCTCCTGCCGTCAGGGTCGCAAACCAGGTCGTCGTCGACACAGAGCTCAACGGCCTTGTCGACGTACTTGGGGCCGATCACGATCTGCGGGTCGTTGATCGCCCGCATGAAACGCGCCGACGGCTTGCCGAACAGCGCAACCGCGGCGACGTTGTCGGCGACGTCCAGGGGCATCGGCGTCGGAACATTCAATGCCGTAACCCCCTCGGGCACAACGTTTGCCGTGACAAAGCCCATGACGGCCGCGCCCTGGGAGAATCCGCCGAGCACCATCTTGGTGTCTGGACACGACGCGGCCGTGGCGAGGATCTGTGCGCGAGCATCGTTGATGCCGTCGACCGCGGTCCGAAAATCGGTGGTGGCTGGGTAATTCACCGGGGATACCTCTACCGACTTCGGGCCGACCTGAGATTGCAACGAGTTGACGAACGCGTCGCCAGTCGGACCGAGGCCGGGCATCTCAGTGGTGCCGCGGGCGAATATCACCTTTGCGTCGGGGCATCGCTCTGCGTGCGCGGTCGGCACGGGTGCGCCCTGCAGCAGCGCGCTCGCGACTGTTGCAGCACCGATGACGCCAACGATCCTGAATGTCCCCACGGCTCAATGCTGACACGACGCAACACAATCCGCCTCCCGAGCGAACGAATACACAGAGGACAGCCAAGAATTGATCGAACCTTTAGAAAGTCGAAAGCGCAGAGTTCGGCCGGCCCGGTCATGTCGAAGCGCCCAGCTGTCGCGCCGTTACGCGCGGTAGGCGTCGAGCACTTCACGTCGCCGGTCTCCTGCCATGGCGACCACCACCGTGACGGGATCGGTCTCGTCGTAAAGGACATCGGCCCAAGTCTGATATTCCTCATCGCCTTCAGACCCGCGGATGATCTTGAAGAAAAAGTCATCACATGTGTTATAGGCATCGGTGATGTCCTGCCAGATCAGCGATTTCGACAGAGCACGCGCACGCTGGACAGCCGTCAGCGCGGGGCCCAGCAGAGGCTGGATATCCGCCCATTCGTCGCCGTGATCGCGTCGGCCGCGCTGTTCAGCGGAGGCTCCGAACGCGTAAGACTGCACGGCCCGCGCGGTATTGAGGACCGTCTCGATGAACTCGGTCAGGATCGACACCTGGACTTCCCTGAACGCCTGCTGCGCCTGCAGGTCCGCGGCGTATCGCGTTCCCCTTCGTCCGATCTCCGCCGCGATCAGGCCGCCGACGACCGCCACTACGGCCAAAACGATGGCCAATTCGGCACTATCTGATGACATGGGCCAACGATAAGAGAGCGTGAACTCGCGTACCCGATGTTTTGCCCGCCCCGTTGCGCGGGCGCGAATCGAAGGCCAAACAGCGGGCGATGACTACGATCACGGGACGACACCGTAAGAATGTTTCAAGGATTCGTGTAGCACCGGATCTGATCGTTTTCTCAGCGGCGCCCCGACGGCGGGCGCTTCATGAGGAAAAGGATCACGACGGTGTCATTCACGACTCGGCTTGACGGCCGAACTCCTTCACGTTTCAACGACGGCGCTTTGGGGCAACCACCAGCGAGGACGCGGCACCGCGCCGCCGAAAGGGTGTTACCCCGAGCAGAATGGTGCAGGGACAACTGCACCGCGGGATGTAGGGGGATTTGCGGCATGTCACGGCCGTACGAACAGGAATGGTCGACATCGGTCGTAATCGTTGGCAGCCATCGAGTTGTGTACGCCGGCATCGAGGTGGGGTTCAGCAACTCTCACCCACGCATAAAGATCACCGGGCATTTCGCGGATGCAGCGGAATTCGTGGCGGCCCATCCGAGCACAGATCGGAACTCGGTGGTGTTGTTCGATCTGCCGTGTGACGACGGCGGGCCGGACCTGGACGCGCTTCGTCAGATCTGCGAAGCCGGCCACCGGGTGATCGTCTACACCTGCCTCGTCGAAGACGAGGTGGTGTCTGCCGCGTTGGAGGCAGGTGCGGTCAGCTGTGTCGCGAGATCCGAACCCGAGCACGAGCTCACAGCGGCGATTCACGCAGCACACAGCGGTCGCACCCACGTCGGGCCGCGCATGGCGAAGGCGCTGCACGGCGACGACAGGAAGGCGCGACCGCAGCTGAGCCGACGAGAACGGCAAGTCCTGATCGCCTGGTTTCAGACCGAGAACAAGAACGCAGTCGCCGAGAGGCTGTACATCGAGCCGTCCACTGTGGCGACGCACCTGCAGCGGGTGCGCGCGAAGTACGCGGCGGTCGGCAGACCCGCACCGACCAAAGCGGCTCTCGTCGCGCGAGCGATCCAGGACGAGATCCTCAGTGTCGACGATCTCTGAGGTTCGCTAACTCTGTCGGCACCATGTCGCCACGCCGCGGTGAGCTCTGCAAATGTCGTCTAAACAGATGAACTAAAAGATTTCCTGTGGGCTTTTCGCCTAACGCTTGCGTTAATAGTGCCGGGTCACGATTCCGGCCGGCATTGTGCCGACCTGACGCGGTGCCCAATTCAACGTCGGGGACGAGAAAAGGGGAATCAAATGAAGAAGACGATCGCTGCCGCAGCGCTGGCCGCGGGTGGGTTGCTGACGCTCGGGCTGGGCGTGGCCCAGGCCGACGAAGTTCAGGTGGAGGGCAACTACGCGACGCTCGAAGCGTGCCAGGCAGACGGCCCGCAGGTCGAGATCGCACGCAACGACGCCGATTACACCCACTGGGATTGCCGTCAGGGCGACGACGGCCTGTTCTACCTGTTCCTGAGCAACTGACGTTCGCACCGGCGAAAAGCAACTTTGACCATTCGCGCTGGTCAGGGGTCCAGCGCCGCACTCGGAGAATAAGTGAATTCACAAAAGCAGGCCTTGAGGGTCGGCGCCCTCGCCTTTTCGCTCGGTGTAGTGGGGTTGGTCGGCACCGGAGGAATGGGAGCGGCGTTTGCCGCACCGAACGATTCAGACTCGTCGTCGAGTTCCTCTGAGTCGTCGAGCTCATCCTCCGGGTCGACGACCTCGTCAGGATCGACGTCGACGGATTCATCGTCGTCGTCGACAACGTCGTCGGGGACGACGATCACTTCGTCGACCACCGGCACGGAGTCGGGTTCCTCCGGCAGCCCTTCCGGCGCGGCCACAACAGGTTCGGGCCCCGTCTCCACGGTGGGTTCGGACCCGTCGGCGACACGGCCCGGCGGTTCCACGGTGAGCGGGACGACGACGTCGTCCACGGATTCGGGTAACACATCGGGGTCCGCCACCACCTTCGGTGATGACGAGGCCGGCGACTCCGACGGCGATTCGACTGCGCCGGTGGATGGTTCTGTGGTCACCGCTCCCGTGGTGATCGATGACGAGGCGCAGCGCAACAACAACAACAACAACCGTGGATCGGATCTGCAGTCCTCCGACTCGTCGGTGACACCGGGCAACAACTCCCCCGCGACCACCGTCGGTGGGACGAGCACCGTCCACGGCGGCGCGGGCATCAATTCGCTGGGCGCAACCGACCTCACGGTGTCGGGCACCGACGCCGACGTCGCGATCAGTACCGATACCAACACCGTCACGCTGATCACCGACCTACCGCTCGATTCGCAGAACGCGGCTCCCTCCGGCGATCCCGTGCCATCGCTTACGGCGATCGATCTGGAATCCGGCCAACTGGTGGACGTTGACCTGTCGACGAATGGGCCCGTCGCACCGCCGCTACCCGGGGTGATGCTGGGCGGACTTGATCAGGTGCGTCGCGATCTCGAGAAAGGCTTCAATTCGGGATCTGTCACCCACCTCTCGACGGTCCAGGCTGACCCGCCGAATCCCTCCTGGTCGGTGCCCGACAAGCTGACGTTGGACCCCACCTCGGCAGAGCGGATCGCGGCGTTCCAAAAGCAGCAGGCCGAGCGGATCGGGGTATTCAATGAGGCACAGGCCGCCCGCGTAGCAGCGTTCAACCAGCAACTAGCCGAGACGTCCGCGGCTAACCCGATCGGGGCGCTCCTCAACAGCGCGGCGTTCGTGGTGTCCGAACTCGTCAACACCGCAGCGGTCGTGGTGACGGAGTTCGTCAACTTCATCTCGTTCGGAGTCACACAGTTCATCCAGGGGATCTCGGACTGGTTCAACACCCCGGCCGTCTTCACCGGCATGTACGGCGACCCGGCAACGAACGGACAGTACTGGCAGTCCCAGAGGGCCGAGAACTGCGTTCTGCAATCGATGGCGATGATCATCAACCAGCTCAATGGGACCGCGAACCCCGTTCCCGATGAAGAGGCCATCGCCCAGCTGGCAGCAGAAACCCAGAGCGTCGCCAACCCGGACGAGAAGATGTACGAAGGCCTATACAAGGCAGACGGCGTAACTACAACCACAGACCGTGTCGACATCAAAGATGGTCTCAAGCTCCTGGATATGTACGGCATTACGGCCACCCTCACGAAATATGAGAAGACGGAGGGCAACCTCGCGCTCAGGGCCTTGGCCTTCGCGCTGGCGGACCCGACGAAGGCCGTGTCGGTCGGCCTTCAGGGCGGAACCATCTGGAACGAGGTCGAAGGCGACCCGCTACCCAACATCTCCTCCGCAGATCACCAGGTGGTCGTCATCGGCATCGACTTCGACGCCAAGATCGTCCACCTCAACGACAGCGGGTTCCACGAGAACGGGAACGACGCAGGCAGGAACTTGAAGGTTTCGCTGGACACCTTCATGAGGGCTTGGCAGACCGACAAATACGAAACGATAGTTGCCTCACTCAAGGTGCCGAACACGTTGGCGAGCGTGACATCGACCGACGTGTCCGGTCCGACCGAACTCGTCAGCGTCGGATAGAGCGATTCGCCGGTTCCTCCGCATCCTGGCTGGCGGGGGAACCGGCGTTCTCGTGACAATCTTGTTGCACCTCAACGTAATTCACACTAACCAATCGATGTCCCGCTCTGCGGGACTCGACAGGAGGATCACATGAACGAAGATCGGATCACCGTTTACCGTCGCAGCGCCCTCGCCTTGTCGACGGTAGTAATCACGTCGGCACTGTGGATGGGCGTCGCCGCGCCCGCACTTGCCGACCCCTATGACGACGGCGGCTCATCAGAGTCGGGCGACTCCGGGTCCTCCGACCAGCCGGCGGACGAGCCGGGCGGCGAAGCCCCCGGCGCCGACGAACCCGGCCCGGGCGCAGACGAACCCGGGCCTGAGGCTCCCGCAGAACCCCCCGCCGACGAGGCGCCAGGGGGCGGTGGCGCGGACGAGGCACCCGGTGGCGGTGCCGATGAACCGGGCGCCCCCGAAGCGCCGGGCGGACCAGCCGACGAGGGCGGTCCGGGTGACCCCGATTCCAACGTCACCGATCCCGGCGTCGACGCCGACAGCCCGGAGCCCAATGTCGCCGAGGCATCGCAGGAGGCCTTCGACGAAGCGCATAGCGCGGAGGCGGTGGACGTCGAATCGACGGAAGCGTCGGAATCCGAAGTCACCGAGGTCACCGAGACGCTCGAATCGTTTGAGAGCAGCACTACCACTACCAGCTCGTCGACATGGAGCAGCGGTGTGTCGCAGTGGAATTCGTCGTGGACGGGTTACGACAACTGGTACCGACCGGTCTTCACCAATCCGTACAGCACACCGCTGCAGATGTACTACTGGTACGACGACGCCACCCGCCTCTTCGAGGTCCCGCCGATGGGGCGCGCAGTGCTCACCGCCCCTGACGCCGGTGTCTACAACTTCACCGCCGTGAACAAGGACCCCTCGGGTAAGCCGGTGACGGTCTCGACCGGGAGCTTCACCGGTGGCGGATACAAGCCCGCCCCCGGCCAGCCTCCGCCCGCCAAGCCAGCACCGATTTCGACCTTCAAGAATGTGCTCGTGCAGCTCAAGTACAACGACAAGTTGTCGAAGCCGTTCCGGGTCAACACAGTTGCCGACCTCGGCGACGATCCGTCGGTCGGTGGCCACCGTGTCCTGCTCGACAACGAAACCCCTGTGTGGGGAACGTGGACCAAGACCGCGGGTGGCGAGCGCCTCTTCGAGGTCACCAGTACCAATCAGCTGCCCGGACTCACCCAGCCGTCCCAGGGTCCGGTCGCGGGTTACCAGGTGCAGCTGACCAGTAGCGAGCAGACCACCGCAGCGCCGGCGAAGAAGGCGTGGGTCAAGCCGGTGATCATCGTCGGCGCCATCGCCGCCGTGCTGGTGATCGGTGGGATCGCATTCTTCTTGGCAGGCAGGCGAAAGAAGACGACGCCGTAGCGGGACGGGACTGTCCGCTCAGCTACATCAGCTGAGCGGACGGCGGCGACTGATCGGCGAGCCGCATGCGGACGGCGAGAACACAGACGTCGTCGTGGCGAGGCGGCGAACTGAGCGTCTCGGTGAGTTGCCGACATCCCTGCGCCAGAACGGTTTCCGAGCCCCAGCTCGCTAGCAACCGCTCCGCGTGTGAGATGCCGGTCTCGATGTCTCGTCCGGAACGCTCGACCAAACCGTCGGTATACATGGCCAGAATGTCACCGGGTTCAAGCGTCACCCGTCCCTCGGTGTAGGCGGCGCCGCGGATGGGCCCGAGCACTGGCCCCTCGGCGTCGACGAGCCGCACGACTTTCCCATCGCGCGAGCGACGCAGCAGAGGCGGTGGGTGCCCGGCCAGCGCGTATGACACGGCGCCGGACAGCGGATCGAAGATGGCCACGGCCATGGTGGCGAACCTCCCGTGGCTGGTATGGGCTGTGAACTTATTGAGCTCGGCGAGCAGTCGCGCGGGTGGCAGCCCCTGCAGCACAAGAGCGCGCGCGGCGCTACGCAGTTGCGCCATGTCCTCGACCGCAGCCAATCCATGTCCGACGACGTCACCCACCGCAAGATAGGTCCGCTGTTCCGATAGGGACATGACGTCGTACCAGTCGCCGCCGAGGCCGTGAACGACGTCCGCCATTTCGTAGCTGACCGCCAAGTCCAAGTCGGCAACATCCGCGGGATCGGTGGGCAGGACTGCCGACTGCAGCACTGCGGCCTTGGCATGTTCGTCGGCATACGCCTGAGCTCGCACCAACGCCTGCCCGACCATGGTGGCGACCGCGGAGATATATGCCAACTGCGCGGAGTCGAGCGGTTGCGGCCGCGTCCACATCAGGCCGAGCACGCCGATCGGCTTGCCCCCGGAGCTCAGCGACCAGTTCACCAGCGCCTCCGCCCCGGTCATGTCCATCATGTCGCGGTAGTCGGGATACCTGCGCTGATAGTCCGCGGAGTCCGCGATGACGACGGGTCGCCCCGTGCGCACTGCCTCGGTGGCCGCCGTGTGGTCGTCGAGAGGGATGCCGTCCGCGAGTCTGTCGTGCGCCGGCTGCGGATAACCCGCCGTCTTCACCCATTCGAGCCGGGTGCCGTCGGGGGTCAGCAGGCCAAGTGCCACCGCTTGGGCGCCTGCGTCGTCGGTCAGTTGGGTGACGACGGCGTCACCGATCTGGCCGGGCGTCAGTGCCGCCGACAGTCGCTGGGCCAATTGCGCCAGCGTCTCGAGTCGGTCCCGCTCACGGCGTTCGGCATCGCCCCGTCTGACCGCCGCGACGCGTCCGGACGCTTCCTGCGCGATCAACATGGCGACCAGAACGATGACTGCGATGAAGACCTGCGTCACCGCCAGTCGACCCGGCTCTGCCAGGTGCAGTTCCGTGAACAACCCGCGCCCCGAGCCGGTCGCGTAGTTGAGCGTGAAGGCGATCGCCGCGCCGGCGACTGCGGCACCGATCACGTCGAGCCGAAACGCCGCCCACGCCATCACCGGTAGCAGCAGCAACGTCGGCGGCGCCTGCCACCAGAACGCGGTCAGCGACAACCCCGCGGCGACGGCGACGACTGCCACAGTCTCGGCAAGTCGCGCACGCAACAAATGAGATTGTCTGGACCACAAGAGAATCGGCGTACCCACCACCAGGACACCGATCCCGTCGCCTGCCCACCAGTGCAGAGCCGCTGTGGGCCACGAGGTGCCGCTGGACGCGGCGCTGACCGCACCGCCGATCACCCCGCCGACCAACGGCCCCGCGAGGCAGGCCGCGACCACGAATCTAGCCAGATCTGCCCGCCCACGAAGGTCGGGCGTGCCTTTGCACATGGTCCACGCCAGCGAGGCCCCGACTGCGGGCTCCACCGAGTTGGCCAACGCGAATCCTGACGCAGCGCGAAATCCGACGCCGTAGTAGAGATCGACTGCCACCTCGGCCGCGAATATCCCAATGACGATGACGCCCCACCGTGATCGCGGTGTGAGAAGCATCGCGGCCACGGTCACCCCAGCGGGTGGGAAGAACGCCGGTCCGACCCCAGCGCCGAAGGATTGCCATGACAGGAACGCACCTGCTGCATAGGCCAGCGCCACGACGACGAACAGCGCGCCCGCCGACCGCCAACCATCCAGGCTCGCGCGCTCGCTGCCATGGGCGACTGAGGACCGGGACACCCTGGTCAGGTTATCGACACTGCCGTCAATACGACGCGTTACCGGTACAGCGTGAGCGCTCGCCCGCAGCTTGCTGTGCGGGGTGGACGGACTACTGAGCCGACGGCGCCCTGAACGGATCGGTCTTGAACACCGGCATCGGAAACTGATGCGGAGTCTCTATCTCGTGGCGGCTTTCATGGAAGCCGATGGTGTACAGGCCCGCCGACGGCAACCGCAGCGGCAGCTGGTGGGCGAAGACTCGGAACTTGACGGGAGAGCCGGGGTGGTCCGGCCAGTGCCACCGGCACTGCAGCTCGCCTACCGTCTCACCCTGCGCCGACCGAGCGATGATGAAGCGTTCCGGGTCGTAGTCGGTTCCGCCCTGCGTATAGACGGCCAGCACAATCGAGATCGCGATCTGCGCGGGAAAGCTGTCCACGTGACAACTGGTCATCGGGAAGCCGCGAACGTCGACCCCACCTCCGTCATTGTTGACGGCGCCCAATGACGGTGCGAACGCGACAACTTGCACACTGACCCCCGAACCGTCGACATCTCGATGGAATAGGCAAACCGTAGCCGAACATCCCCCTGCCAGATGGCGTGTTCGACGCGCGACGTCACCTCGGTAGTGAACTCGCTCGTCCGTCGAAAAGCTGGTAGTCGGCCGTTGCGCCCGGCGGCCTAGTGCGATCGCTCCACGAGGCCGGTCGATTCAGCGGTCACAACGACGCGCTCCCAGCCGATGCCGGCGGCGGCGATCAGCGTGATGGCGGTGGCGAAGCCGGCGAATGAGGCCACCAGATGCGCCGACTCGTCCGTGGCGTAGATGATGCCGACCAGGATGGCCACGAACGTCGCGCCGAGAATCAGCCTCGGCGCGCTCAGCGAAGGCTTGCGGCGATGCATGCTGGATGCCGTACCCACACCGTGGTTCGAAACGGTCATGTGGACCACTGTCCATTCGATGACTGAGGGAATCAGAAGCGTTTGTTGTGGAAACGCTCAGATTCGCTGAGGGCGAACGCAGCAGTCTCGACGCACTGGCAGGGCAAGCGGTCTCTCAGAAACGACGCCCGTGACCTCCAGTTCGTCTGAGATGCCCGACGGTCAGCTATCGCTGTGAACTCAATGGGTCGCGGGCGACAACCCATACCGCCGCACCACATCGTCGAGCCAGTCAGGAGTCTCGTAGGTGAGTCCGTATTTCTCTGCAAGATCGACGAATTCGGCGGATTCATGGAGCGGTGCGCCCGGTTTCGATTCCGCACCCCCGGACGTGAGCAGCTCCCCCAGTTCCCGGAAGTAGTTCTCGAAACCGTCGCCCGGAGTGATGATCTCGATGATTCGACCCGGCTGGCTTCCCGCATTCCACATGGCGTGCACTTCGCCACGCGGCTTGGTGATGTATCCACCCGGCCCGAGCACGACCTCGTTGTCGTCAGATCGGAAGCCGATCTCTCCGGCGAGCACATAGGAGTGCTCGTCCTCGCGAGTGTGGCGATGCGCGGCGGTGACCGCCCCGACCGGGAAAGGGTGCTCGACGATCGACACCAGGCCACTGGTGCTTTGGCTGGTGAGTTTCAAGACAGCTCCGAATCCCGGGATGGTGGCGACGTCACCTTGACCGGGTTGCACTACAGTCAGCACCGCGCCGTGTGTGACGGACATGTTGATCTCCTTTCTGAGTCTTGTTCAGTGACAACAGCAATAGAACTCAGCTTGTCGTCATCCAACTGTCGCGAGACGTGCCGTCGCATCGCGGTGAGGCGGCCACAGCGGTTCCGGCACCTCGAGGCCAAAAGGCGCATCCCACCGATTGCGCGACGACACCTCGTGCACCGGGCGCCGATTGGCGGCGACGCCCCACTTTCCCCGCGGGTAGCCCATGGCCAGCATCGCCGACATCTTCCAGCCCTCGCCGGCAGGCACACCAAGTAGCTGGTTCACGCGGTCTTCGAAGTTGCGGAGCACCATCGTCATCACGCCGCCGACTCCTTCAGCACGTGCGGCGAGCAGGAGACTCCAGATCGCGGGATAGATGTTGGCGCCACCTAGGTCATCGATGGCAAAGACGAAGATCAACAAGGGAATTTTTTCGAAGTGGTCGGCCAGATAATCGCCCGAACCCTTCATGCGGCGCATCGTGTCGGCGTGCGCCGCTATGTTCGATCCTGGCGCCGGTGTGGCCATTGGGCCGCTACCGCTCTCGAACTTCGCGTATTCGAGATCGCGTGCCTCGCGGAAAAGATGGGCAAATTCGCGGATCAGAACCGGGTCGTCGACGGTGACGAAGTGCCAGCGTTGGGTGTTTCCACCGTTGGGTGCGCGCACCGCGGCATCGATCATGCGGGTTTGGGTCTCGAGCGGTATCGGATCCGGCCGCAACCGCCGCATCATCCTGGTGGTGTAGAGCGCTTCATGGATCTCCATCGGTCAGCTCCCTTCCGTTACTCGGGCCAGTCGTTGTTCAGAATGAGATCGACGAAGTTCTGCCGCTCGAACGTCGGGTCGAAGTGCGCAAGCACGTCGGCGTTCATCGTCCCGAAAGTGCTATCCGGGCGAAGTTTCATGCCGTCGTGAAAGGCGGACAGAATTCGACTCTTGAAGTCGATACGCGGATGCGCCGCGGTCACTGCGTCGATTGCTTCGTTGGAGAGCTTCTCGCGATTGATTCCCACCACGTCGGTCTCGACGCCAGCGATGACCAGAGCGATCTCGGGATCGAGGAACTGCGGGACCCCGGGTGTGGTGTGTAATGCGATGCCCAGCCAAACCTTTCGAGCGTTCTCCGCGTCAACGCCGCGTTGCAGCAGGAAGTCCCGCGCTGCGTTGGCGCCGTCGACCTCGAAGCGCAACTCGGATGTGCGGTAGCGCTCGGTGAGGCCTAGGTCGTGGAACATCGACGCGACGTAGAGCAGTTCGAGATCCGGTTTCAGACCCAGCCGCCGTCCCTGCAGCGCTCCGAAGAAGAAAACTCTGCGTGAATGATCGAAGAGCAGGTCGTTTTCGGCATCGCGGATGAAATCGGTCGTCTCCCGCACCAGCGTGCTGTCCGGGACCGTTACACCGGCGATCGAATGAATCGATTGAATACTCATCGTCAACCTCCTCCGTTGGATTTCTCTTCTTGAGTCAACGCAGGTGTTGGGTCACTCGCATACGGCGAATGAGCCGTCCGTCCCACAAAATGCGACAGAATGACGCTGTGGCAGCGAATGCCGGCCCCCGGGTGATCGTGTTCATCGTCTTCGACGGTGTGACGTTGTTGGATGTCGCTGGAGCAGGCGAGGTCTTCGCCGAAGCCAACCGTTTCGGGGCTGATTACCGGATAAAGATCGCGTCGGTAGACGGGCGTGATGTCACCACATCGATCGGAATTCCTCTGGGTGTCACCGACATCGCGGCTTCCATAGAATCCGCCGACACTGTGTTGGTCGCGGGTAGTGACAATCTGCCGACGCGGGCGATCGATCCCGCACTCGTCGAGGCGGTCAAAGCGGTGGCCGGCCGGACCAGGCGGCTCGGATCAATTTGCACAGGTTCTTTCATCCTCGCCCAGGCCGGCCTGCTCAGCGGTCGGCGCGCTACCACGCACTGGCGAAATGTCAGAGCTTTTGCCCGGGCATTCCCGGACATCACTGTCGAGCCTGACTCGATCTTCGTTCGTGACGGCGACGTGTTCACGTCGGCGGGGATCTCGTCGGGCATCGACCTCGCGCTCGCTCTCGTCGAGCAGGATCACGGCACCGACCTCGTCCGCGATGTGGCTCGATGGTTGGTCGTCTACCTCAGACGCGCGGGTGGCCAATCGCAATTCTCGTCGCTGATCGAGGCGGATCCACCTCCCCAGTCCGCACTACGAGCGGTAACCGAGGCCATCGCGGCCAATCCCGGCGCAGATCACAGCGTGCGCAGCCTCGCCGCCCGCGCCTCTCTGAGCACGCGGCAGCTGACCCGGCTGTTTCGTTCCGAGCTCGGGACAACACCCGCGGGTTATGTCGAGATGGTTCGAATCGACATCGCCCGCTCAGCCCTCGACGCCGGTCGCACGGTGACCGACACCGCGCACCTCGCCGGCTTCGGCAGTACGGAAACCCTGCGGAGGGCCTTCGTCGAACACCTTGGCGTGTCACCCAAGGCTTACCGGGACAGGTTCCGAACCGCCATCGGGACGTGAAACTGTGGACCACCCCAGCAGTTGAAGACCGCGGAGAGCGCCACACGCGCAGCACTTTTTCTGCCTCTCCGCAGATCTAAAATCTGTTGTTGCAAACCTAGACATTCCGCTTTTTCCTGACTAGGATTTCTCACGTAGCAAGCACAGAGGGTGAAGGGCACGGGAGGCGAACTACCCGTGAATCAGTGCCGGGCTGAGCGTTTTCGGACCGCGGTGTTGTGACGGTCATCTGCCGCTCGCGTGGTGCAGGTTGTAAGGCAAGTGCAGTAACCGCGAGAAAGGAGGGGTTACCGTCGGATCGCCCGCGTTGGTCATCAGGCGGGCCGATGCCGCAGATATCACAGCAGTATCGACAGATGGTAGTTATCTCCTGGAGGCCGGCGCCCTCGGTGCGACAATTACCGGGGCGCCGGCCCGTACCATCAATCGGTCATTGCGCCGGCGGCCGGGATACTGATCCCCTGAAAGGTGTTGATCCACACGGTTAACGACTCCGCCGACGGTGATCCGAACGACAAGTTCGACGACGATGACTACCCGGCTTACAGCATGGGCAGCGCCGCCCAGATTCTGGGTACAACGCCGGGATTCCTCAGAAGCCTCGACGAGGCAAACCTTCTCGTTCCTCATCGGTCAGAAGGCGGACACCGCCGCTACTCACGTTATCAATTGCGGCTGGCAGCCAGAGCCCGCGAACTCGTCGACCGCGGCACGGCTGTAGAGACCGCTTGCCGGATCATTGTTCTCGAAGATCAACTCGCAGAGGCCCAGGCGCTCAACGTCGAACTCCACCGTCGCCTGGATGCGCGCTGAATCGGGTGCGGTCATCTCCGATTCTTGCACCGACCGAACGCCGGTACGAGCGGGCCCGGGGGGCCAGCACGGCGCCAACCGAACGTCTCGCTGCAGTTTTGGCAAATCCACTTTGGCAGTGCGATCGCCCATCTATTGCTATCGTGATCCAGTCCCGCTACCTGGGGGTTTAGGTGAGTCGACGCAAGATTCCGCTGCTCGCGTGGATCGGCGTGACTTACCTCCTCGGCTACGCACTGTGGCTGACGATCGGCTGGGGCGGACCCGACGTACTCATGGTCGTGAGCGATGTGGGCTCCCTGGTGGTCGAGGCTCTGGCATTCGTCTGCATCATGCTCGCCGTCGCGTCCACCTCGGGTCGGCAGCGCATGGCGTGGGTGGCACTGGCAGCTGGGTTGGCCAGCTGGTTCGTCGGCGACGCGATCTGGGCGATATACGAACTGGGCCTCGAGGTCGAGGTGCCGTTCCCGTCGCTGGCTGACGTGGGCTACCTGCTGTACTACGTCTTCGCGTTCATCGTGCTCGTGATGTTGCCGACCGGCAACAGTGGCGTCACGGTCGCCCGATTGTTTCTCGACGGACAGCTGATGGCGGTGTCGCTCTTCGCCCTGGCATGGGTTTCGGGTCTGGACGACGTGGTCGCGGCGGGGGGAACCGACCCGCTGTCCTTCGCGCTGCTGCTGTTCTATCCGCTGGCCGACGTGGCGTTGTTCACGATGGCGGCGCTCATGCTGACGCGGGCCGGACCGGGCCAACGGCTGACCATCAGTCTGCTGGCTACCGGCATCGCGGCACTTGCGATCGCCGACAGCATCTTCGTGTACCTGGACATTCACGGCATTTACTTGAGCGGCAACGTAATCGACGTCCTGTGGGCCGGCGGGTTGGCGTTGATGGCGGCCGCCGCACTGGTGGCCGCTGGGGCGCGGTGGCACGTCGTGGATCCACGGGACGTAACGGACGTCGCGGTGTGGGTGCCCTACGTTCCGCTGCTCGTCGCGGTCATCCCCAGCGTGTGGTACCTGTTCAACGGTAGGCACCCCTATCCATTACTTGCAGCGTTGCTGCTGTCGATGGCGACGGTGCTGGTTCGGCAAATGCTGTTCGTCACCGAAAATCGGCGGCTGCTGGCGAAAGTCACCGATCAGGCGCTGCGCGATCCGTTGACGTCATTGGCCAATCGAGTGCTGTTCCACGACAGGCTGGCTCACGCGGTGGCAATACACGCCCGCGACGGTCGCGACGTGGCCGTGCTGTCGCTGGATCTCGACGATTTCAAACTCGTCAACGACAGCCTGGGCCATTCCGCGGGTGACGCGGTGCTGATCGAGGTCGCGGAGCGGCTACGGCGCAGCGTACGGACAGGCGACACGGTGGCTCGGCTCGGCGGCGACGAGTTCGCCGTCCTGATCGAAGGCGGCACCGAGCCGGCTCTGACTTCGGCCGAACGGATCCTGGAGGTGTTCGACACGGAATTCGTGGTCGACGAACAGCCTGTCGACGTACGGCCGAGCGCCGGATTGGCCGAGCTGAAGCGGACCGACACCGCAGGGTTGACCTCTGGCGAGCTGTTCAACCAGGCCCACGTCGCGATGTATTCGGCTCAGCGCACACGCATGAGCGGAATCGCGAGGTTCACCCCGGACATGAAGCTGCTCGACACCGACGAGGTCGGACTCACGTGCGGCTCAGATACTCAAGCCGCGCGCCTGGGCGGCATGCGGCTCTTGAGTGAACTACGCACGGCGATCCGCGACGACGCGCTGTCGACGGAGTATCAGCCGAAGTATCACATGGTTACCGGACGAATCATCGGCGTGGAGGCGCTGGTGCGCTGGCCGCACCCACAGTTGGGCAAGCTGGTGCCGGACCAGTTCCTCCCGATGGCACGACAGAACGGGTTGATGGGAGCGCTGACCGAGGTCGTTCTGCGCCGAGCGGCCGACGACGCCGTCACGTGGAAGTCGCTCGGATTCGACGTTCCGTTCGCCATCAACGTGTTTCCACCGTCGCTCAGCAACCTCAGTCTGGCGTCGACGATCGCCGGCATAATGGCTGACCGTCATCTGCCGTTCGAGAACGTGACCGTTGAGATCACCGAGGAGCTGCTGCTGAGCAATCCGGAGCGAGTTCGTGAGGTCCTGATTCGGTTGCACGACTTCGGAATTCACGTTGCCGTCGACGACTTCGGAAGCGGCTATTCGGCATTGGACTACCTACGCCAGCTGCCCATCGACGAGCTCAAACTGGACAAGCAACTGATCGCACCGATCGTGGAGGATCCGCGTGCGGCGGTCATCGTCCGCAAAGTCGTGGAGCTGACACGGGAATTGGGCATGCTATGCGTGGCCGAGGGTGTCGAGGACGCCGCTACCGCGGACCTGCTCATCAGCTACGGCTGTGACCTCGGGCAGGGCTTCTACTTCAGCCCGCCGGTGACCGCTGACGCGCTACCCCGCATGGTGTCGATGCAGCGCCCCCGGATAGCGCAGTGCGACGAGCTCTCGAAGCAGACGTAGTCAACCTCGGCCGAACACAACTACGTCGGGCGGTGAGCCAGGCTGCGCTGTGTTCTCAACGTGAAGGACCGGCCCGGCCTACCTTCCGGTTAGCGCCAAGATCCCTGACAACCACCGTTAGCAGGGGTGTTCCCGAAGCAGTGCGTGGTAAACGCGGACGCATTTTCGACGTATCGAGTGGGTAATCTCCCTTCATGACCGGGCAGGCCAACCGGCGACTAGCCGAAACCCTGGGCAACCTGGCGATTGAGATGCAAGGCCAGGACAGCGGCACCGACACCCTGCACTCGATCGTCAACGGGGCGGCGCGGATCGTGCCGGGAGTTCGGTGGGCGGGGATTTCGATGATCGAGGACGGCAGAGTCACCCCTAAAGTGCCCTCCGACCCAATTGTTGCCAAGCTTGACGATCTTCAGACTGAGCTCCGCGACGGGCCATCCTTCAGCGCCCTGCGTCAACAGCACACCGTTGTCATCGACGACATGTGCACCGATGAGCGATGGCCCCGATATGCGCGTGAGGCAGTCGAGCTCGGGGTGCAAAGCCTCCTGTCATTCCGACTGTTCGTCGAGTCGAAGAATCTCGGTGCGCTCAATCTGTACGGCGATGAGGCCGGCGCATTCTCCGACGAGTCCATAGAGATCGGCACAATCGTGGCGCAGCATGCTGCGGTGGCAATGTTCGGATCGAGCGCCGAAGGGCAGTTCCGCACCGCCTTGGCCGGCCGCGACATCATCGGTCAGGCCAAAGGGATACTGATGCATCGCGACAACCTCACCGGCGTCCAAGCTTTCGCGCTGCTCACCGTCGCCTCACAGGAAGCCAACATGAAGCTCGTCGATGTTGCCCGGTGGCTCGTCACCGAGCACGAAAACGGCGTGCCCGAGCCACAGTCCTAGTCCGCAGTTACTGCGTGCCCCCGGAACCGGATCGGACGTTGACATGTCGTTTCGATTGGGGTGCCTGGACGGGCCGCGGGTGTCGCACGCACCGGTTTCCCGCGCGAAGAAGCGGGCATCAATAGTCAGTGAAATCAGTTCCCGACCACACGCGAGATGACGTCACCTCCGCCATTTTCATCGGCGTTGCGGTCGCCATCTTCATGATCCTCTTCGCTTTCGCACTCCTCGCCTAGACAACAATCAGTAGCCCGGAGAGGGACAGGTCGTCGATCCGACCCTTTGGGCCCGAACTGGTTTCGTAGCACCCCCCTGCCTGTCGGTGCGCTCAACTAACTTTCCCGCTAGTCGAACCCGACCGCATGATGTGTTCAGCGTGCTGAGCGAAAACGGGAGACAACGTGATTGACCGGCTCGGACGGAAGCCCATTCGTGTCGAGCTTTCGAACGGGGAGATCCGGTATGAAGTTCGTGCAGCCGTCTACCTGAACGGTAGGAGGAAACGGCTGAGACGACGCTTCAAGACTGTTGCTGAGGCGATGGAATTCTTGGCTCAGACGCCCGAATCAAATCGAATGAAACGCTATGAGATCCGCGATGAGCAGTACCGACAGGCGGTGAGGCAGTCTCTTTCCTATGCTGGCGCGCTCAGGCTACTGGGCGTCGTGCCAGAGGGCGGCAACTACCGTGTCCTCCACCGAGCCGTCAAGCGACTCGGTCTCGATACATCCCACTTCGCCGGGCAGTCCTGGGCAAAGGGCACGAGGGCCGCGCACCGCGCACGACCGATCGAGGACTTTCTATCGAACACGTATCCGATTCAGTCTGATCGGCTGCGGCGGCGCCTCATCAACGAGGGCATTTTCGAGCGGCGCTGCTCCAGCTGCAAGCTAGACAGCTGGATGGACCAACCGATTCCTCTGGAGTTGGACCACGTCGACGGCAACCATGAGAACAACGCGCTGGAGAACCTTCGGCTGCTGTGCCCCAATTGCCATGCGCTGACGCCGAGCTACCGAGGCAAGAACAAGAGCTCTGCCTCCGCACTAGACTCGAACCGCCTAACTGGGGACGTAGCCTAATTGGCATCGGCGGGGCGCTTAAAACGCCTGACATTTGTGGGTTCGAGTCCCACCGTCCCCACCCCCGCGGTGAGTCCTCTTTGGCCTGACGCAATGCCGAGAAGTCCTCGACGACTCCGCCGTTACTGCCCCACCAACAGTGCGCCGCACGTGGGCGCAAGCGTCAGCCCCGGCCGCGGAAACCGGTGCCGCGCGCAGGCATCGTCGATCACTTCAGAGATCGCGCCGACGACGCGTCTCAGGATCCACCGCTCACATCGCTGACCGACATCGAGGTTGGCGACGCTGATCTGGGTGACCAGGACGTCGTGGCGGCGCTGGATCCACGACATCTCACCGATGGCCCGGCTCACGGTCAACGCACCGACGACGTCGCCGAGTGCCAGCCGGCAGTGGAGACCGACCAGGTCGAGCCTTCCGTGTGCCAACACCTCGGAGGCCAACGCGCTCACGTCATCGGCAGTCGCATCGACAAGCACCTGTCGCCGCTCCCCGGCAGGGGCGGCAAGCCGCGCGACCTGCCCACTCGAGCTCACCACCACGCGTGCCCCGACGGTTCGGTGCGTCGGCCGCCCAAGGCCTTCGTGCGGATGTATGACGATGCGCCCGGGCTCCGTACCCGCCACCACGGCCAGGGCCAGCTCCCCATCGGTCGTGACGTGGAGTGCCACCCGCTGACGCCGCATCCACTCCCTCACCGTGGTGAACCGAAGCAGCGCGGCAGGAAAGCTGACCCCGGCACCTTTCAGGCCGTCGCGGTACTGCGCGCAGCGGTCCAGAACGGCGGTTTCGTCCACCGGCGCAAGCAATTTGGCCTGCGGTCCCGGCGCACGGTCGGCGCGTGTCACAAGGTCCATCGAGAGCGTCATCCAATCGAGGATCAACCGCCAACCTGTAAAAAACCCGTGTCCTAGCGATCTCTTGACTGGCAGCGACCGAATCGTTACGCAGCGATTCCGAGGCCGTGGGCTATGTTCCACTATGTGGAGCCACCCCACAGCTACGTACGGACGACGTCGACGTCGGTGGTCCACCATGCGGATTACCTGGTACGTCGCGAGGGCCACGCACTATGCGGAGCAACGCTCGAGGACGCCGCCACGCTGGCCGAACCGGGCAGCGCCGACACCATCTGTCCAGATTGCGACGAGAAGCTGGTTCTGTACCACCTCGAGTGGTGGCGCGAGCAGGCCCTGGCCGCGACGGCCGAACTCGAAGCGCTGCGCGCCAAGCACCCTGAAACCGAGGTGCCGGTGCAGCAGGTCGACGCGACCCCGGAGCCGGAGCCGGAGCCGGAGCCGACGACGCTCCTCGACCATGCACGACGAGAACTCGTGAAGCTCTGTCGCGAATTCGACGACGCCGTCCCCTACTTCCGGCTCAAGAACACCATGCAGGCGTTCAGCGACGGGCTGGAATCCGACGAGCGTGTGCTTCTCGCACAGCAGATCGGCGGTGACGGCACCCTGATACGTTGGTCGACAATCGAAGTCGTGGCGCTCGGGCGGCAGGTCAGCAACAGCCCGGTCCAGGGGGACTCCGAAGCCACATGGGACGCGTGGGTGCAGGATCCCTATCCGCCGCCGAAGAAACCCAAGCGGCGCTTCGGGCGCTCTTGACCGCCCTACATCATTCGCCCCACACGCCGACCGACAAAACGCATCGTTCACCCCATGACCGGGCGTGTTCTACGGCCATACCGTTGCGAGGGTCACGGTCAACTGGAGGCACAAATGTCCAATGCGGGTGGGGCCCACTTACCAGAGAATCTGGTTCTGGGCGCGGTGCTGAGTTCGCTGTCGTTCTTCGGCACCGCGGCGATGAGCGCGATGGTGAAGGCCACCGAAGCGCTGACATCGGCGGGGGTGATCCTGCTCTTCCAGAACCTCATCTGCTTTCTGCTCATCCTCCCGTTCGCGCTGCGGGGCGGCTGGTCCTCGGTGAAGACCGACAAACCAGGTCTGCACATCCTGCGAGCGGTGAGCGGCACCGGCGCGTGGTACGCCCTCTTCGTCGCCATCACGATGATGCCGTTGACCAACGCCACCCTGCTGACGTTCAGCGCACCGCTGTGGATGCCGGCGATCGCGTGGGTGTTCTTCCGCGAGAAGGCCGCCAAGGCGACGTGGATCGGTGCCGCCGTCGGCTTCGCCGGGGTGGTCATGGTCCTGCAGCCCCACCATCAGACGTTCAACATCGGCGCACTCATCGCTCTGGCTGGGGCGCTCTGCCTTGCCGTGGCCTGCATCTCGGTCCGTCGGCTGGGCGCGACCGAACCCACATCGCGAATTCTCTTCTACTACTTCGGTATCTCGACCCTGCTGTGCCTCCCGTTCGCCGTCATCGAATGGCAGCCGTTCGGGCTCCGTGGATTCCTGTACCTGGTCGGCATCGCCGCGACCCTGATCGTCAGCCAGGCGCTCATCGTTCTCGCCTACCGCTACGCCTCGGCCGTCAAAGTCGGACCGTTCGTCTACACCACCATCGTCTTCACCGCGCTGATCGACTGGTTCCTCTGGAACCACGCACCCACGCTGGGCGTCGTGTTCGGCATCGCCCTGGTCATCGGCGGCGGAATGATCGCGATCCGCAAGAAATCCTCGGCACCCCCGAGGGAAACCGTTAAGGACGACCACCCGGCCGTCAAGAAACCGTTAAGGCCGGCACTAGTGCCCTGAGCTGCAGCGATCCTACAGTAGACCGCCGAAATCCGGTGGCCTGTAAACGTTGGAGCGTGCGATGTCCGTCCTGGTCTACATTGCGTTGACGGTGGCGGTCTTCGCCGTCCTCGGCCTGGTGCAGAAATGGGTCGAGGGGCTGTGATCGTCAACGTCATCGGCCTCGTACTCGCGGTCCTCATCGCGGTGTTCCTCTTCGCCGCCCTGCTCTTCCCGGAGAGGTTCTAGTGAGCACCGCCGCCGCAGGGATCCTCTTCCTGATTTCCCTCATCATCGGATTGGCCCTCGTCCACGTGCCGTTGGGCGACTACATGTACCGGGTGTATTCCGCGGACCGCCATCTGCGGGGTGAGCGTGTCGTCTACCGGCTGATCGGCGCCGACCCGAAAGCCGAACAGACATGGGGCTCCTACGTCCGCTGCGTGCTGGCGTTCTCGGCGATCAGCCTGCTGTTCCTGTTCGTCTTCCAGCTCGTGCAGGGCAAGCTGCCGCTGCACCTCAACGATCCGGGCACCGAGATGACTCCGGCGCTGGCCTGGAACACCGCCGTCAGCTTCGTGACAAACACCAACTGGCAGGCGTATTCAGGTGAGTCGACCCAGGGCCACCTGGTGCAGATGGCCGGCTTGGCCGTGCAGAACTTCGTCTCCGCTGCCGTCGGTATGGCGGTGGCGATGGCCTTCGTCCGCGCACTGGCCCGTCGCGACACCACCTACCTCGGCAACTTCTGGGTCGACCTCGTCCGCGGATCCATCCGAATCCTGTTGCCGCTGTCCATCATCGGTGCCCTCATCCTCGTCGTCGGCGGCACCATCCAGAATTGGGATCTGCACACGCAGATCGCCAACACCCTCGTGGGCGGACAGCAGACGATCACCGGCGGTCCCGTGGCCAGCCAGGAAGCGATCAAACTGCTCGGCACCAACGGCGGCGGGTTCTTCAACGCCAACTCCGCGCACCCGTTCGAGAACCCGACCGCGTGGACCAACTGGGTCGAGATCTTCCTACTATCGTGTATCGCGTTCTCCTTGCCGCGCACCTTCGGTCGCATGGTCGGCAGCGGCAAGCAGGGTTACGCGATCGTGGCGGTCATGTCCGTGATCGCGCTGTTCAGCATGACGCTGATGATGACCTTCCAGGTGCAGGGCCATGGCACCGTCCCGACCGCGGTCGGCTCTGCCATGGAAGGCGTCGAACAGCGTTTCGGCGTACCGGATTCGGCGGTGTTCGCCGATCTGACGACGTTGACATCCACCGGCGCGGTCGACTCCTTCCACGACTCCTACACCAGCCTCGGCGGCATGATGACGCTGTTCAACATGCAGCTCGGCGAGATCGCGCCCGGCGGTGTCGGGTCGGGTCTGTACGGCATGCTGGTGCTGGCCATCATCACCGTGTTCGTCGCGGGTCTGATGGTGGGCCGGACGCCGGAGTATCTGGGCAAGAAGATCACCCCGCGTGAGATCAAGCTCGCGGCAACGTATTTCCTCATCACACCGCTGATCGTGCTGACCGGCACCGCGGTCGCGATGGCGATGCCGGGGCTGGGCCCACACGTCAGTAGGGGAAGGGCAAGCATGCTCAACACCGGCCCACACGGGCTCTCGGAGGTGCTGTACGCATTCACCTCGGCGGCCAACAACAACGGGTCGGCGTTCGCCGGGATCTCGGTCAACACCGACTGGTACAACACCGCACTCGGTCTGGCCATGCTGTTCGGCCGTTTCCTGCCGATCATCTTCGTGCTGGCCCTCGCCGGTTCGCTGGCCAAGCAGGGGAAGACACCCGAGTCCGTCGGCACGCTGCCGACGTATCGCCCCCAGTTCGTCGGCATGGTCGCCGGCGTGACTGTGATCCTGGTCGCCCTGACCTTCCTTCCCATGCTCGCGCTGGGACCTCTCGCCGAAGGAATCCATTCGTGACAACACTGATCGAAGCACCCACACCGCCAAAATCCGACGCGCCCAGGCGTGTTCAGGACGGCTTGCTTGATCCGAAGATGCTCCTGCGCTCAATGCCCGACGCATTGCGCAAACTCGACCCACGCACCATGTGGCGCAACCCGGTCATGTTCATTGTCGAGATCGGCGCGCTGTGGAGCACGATTCTCGCCTGTGTCGAACCGTCGTTGTTCGCCTGGCTGATCGTCATGTGGCTTTGGCTCACGGTGATCTTCGCCAACCTGGCCGAGGCCGTCGCCGAGGGCCGCGGCAAGGCGCAGGCCGAATCGTTGCGCAAGACCAAGACGGCGACGATGGCGCGACGTCTTGTCGGCTGGGCACCGGGCACACCCGGGCGCGAGGAAGAGGTCGCCGCGCCGCTGCTGCAGCAGGGCGACATCGTGGTGGTCGAGGCCGGTCAGCCGATCCCCGGTGACGGCGATGTCGTGGAAGGTATTGCCTCGGTGGACGAGTCGGCTATCACCGGCGAATCGGCTCCCGTCATCCGCGAATCCGGTGGTGATCGCTCCGCGGTCACCGGCGGTACCACGGTGTTGTCGGACCGCATCATCGTCAGAATCACCCAGAAGCAGGGTGAGAGCTTCATCGACAGGATGATCGCTCTGGTCGAAGGCGCCAACCGGCAGAAGACACCCAACGAGATCGCGCTGAACATCCTGCTGGCCTCGCTGACGATCATCTTCGTGTTCGCCGTCACCACCCTGCAGCCGCTGGCCATCTACTCCAAGGCGAACAACTCCGGTGTCGCGGACTCGTTGGCGCTCAACGGTAACGGTGTCAGCGGGATCGTGATGGTGGCGCTGCTGGTGTGCCTGATTCCGACGACGATCGGCGCGCTGCTCTCAGCGATCGGCATCGCCGGCATGGACCGCCTGGTACAGCGCAACGTGCTCGCCATGTCGGGTCGCGCGGTGGAAGCCGCCGGCGACGTGAACACGCTGCTGCTCGACAAGACCGGAACCATCACGCTGGGCAACCGACAGGCCACGGCCTTCGTGCCACTCGCGGGCGTGACCGACCAAGCGCTGGCCGACGCGGCACAGTTGTCCAGCCTCGCCGACGAGACACCGGAGGGCCGGTCGATCGTCGTGTTCGCCAAGCGGGAGTACGGCCTGCGGGCCCGCACACAGGGCGAACTGGACACCGCCCACTGGATCGAATTCAGCGCGACCACAAGGATGTCCGGGGTCGACCTCGACGGACACCAGTTGCGCAAGGGCGCAGCGAGCACCGTGGCCGAGTGGGTGCGCTCCCACGGCGACGTCGTACCCACTCAGCTCGGCGACCTCGTCGACGGCATCTCCGCCGCGGGCGGTACCCCGCTGGTCGTCGGTCAGGTCGTCGGCGCAAAAGCCGAGGTGCTCGGCGTCATCCACCTCAAGGACGTCGTCAAGCAGGGCATGCGTGAACGATTCGACGAGATGCGCCGCATGGGCATCCGCACGGTGATGATCACCGGCGATAACCCATTGACCGCCAAGGCGATTGCCGATGAGGCCGGGGTCGACGACTTCCTCGCCGAGGCCACACCGGAAGACAAGATGGCGCTGATCAAGAGGGAGCAGGCCGGCGGCAAGCTCGTCGCGATGACCGGCGACGGCACCAACGACGCTCCCGCGCTGGCGCAGGCCGACGTCGGTGTCGCGATGAACAGCGGTACCTCGGCGGCCAAAGAGGCCGGCAACATGGTCGATCTGGACTCCGACCCGACCAAGCTCATCGAGATCGTGGAGATCGGTAAGCAACTGCTCATCACCAGGGGTGCATTGACGACCTTCTCCATCGCCAATGACATCGCCAAGTACTTTGCGATCATCCCCGCGCTGTTCGTCGCGATCTTCCCCGGCCTGGATCTGCTGAACGTCATGCGGCTGCACAGTCCGCAGTCGGCGATCCTGTCGGCGGTGATCTTCAACGCGGTCATCATCATCGCGCTGATACCGCTCTCCCTGCGGGGTGTCCGGTACACGCCGGCCAGTGCGTCGAAGCTGTTGAGCCGCAACCTCTACATCTACGGTCTCGGCGGGATCATCGCCCCGTTCATCGGCATCAAGCTGATCGACCTCGTCATCCAATTCCTCCCAGGGATGTGAACATGAACCTCTCCAATCTCGTTCGTCAGCACTGGGCGGCACTGCGTGCGCTGCTGGTCCTCACCGTCATCCTCGGCATCGCCTATCCGGTGTTCATCTGGCTGTTGGCGCGGTTTCCGGGCCTGAACGACAAGGCCGACGGATCGCTCATCGGGGTCGACGGAAAAGTGATGGGCAGCAGCCTGATCGGCCAGTCGTTCACCGATGCCGACGGCAACACGATCCCCCAGTACTTCCAGAGCAGGCCGTCCGCAGCAGGCGACGGTTACGACACCTTGGCCACCAGCGCGAGCAACCTGGGACCGGAGAGCATCGTCGATACACCCGACAGGCAGAGCCTGCTGACCCTCGTCTGTGAGCGCAGCGCCTCCGTCGGCAGGACCGAAGGTGTCGACGGGGCACGGCCGTTCTGCACCGGCGGTGGAGTCGGCGCGGTGCTGTCGGTGATCGGCCCCCGCAATGCGCGCGGCGACGTCGTCACACCGACACGGGTGGTCAGTGTCAACGAACCATGCGCGACCACGCAGACACCATTTCTGGACACCTACGAAGGCGTCCGAGTCGAGTGCGCGATGCCTGGCGAGGATTACAGCATCGGCCAGATCGTGCCGATCCGTGGCGACGCGCCCGCCGATCCGGCCGTTCCCGGGGACGCGGTCACCGCCAGCGGAAGCGGTCTCGACCCGCACATCTCGATCGGGTACGCCGACATCCAGGTGAACCGCGTCGCGACGGCGCGCGGCGTCACACCTGACCAGATCCGTGAGGTCGTGGCCGCCCACACCGATGGCAGGTTCCTCGGTTTCTTCGGGGAACCCACGGTCAACGTGCTGGAGGTCAACCTGGACCTCGACCAGAAGTATCCGGCTAAAGCTGACGTGACCGGTGGATGATGGGCGTGTGACCGACCGGCCCGGCTCCCAGAGGAAGCGCGGTGAGCTGCGCATCTATCTGGGGGCCGCACCCGGAGTCGGCAAGACCTACGCGATGCTCGGTGAGGCCCATCGCCGACTGGAGCGCGGCACCGACGTGGTGGCCGCCGTCGTCGAGACGCATGGCCGCAAGAAGACCGCCGACCTGATCGAAGGCATCGAGACGGTGCCACCGAAGCTCGTCGAATACCGCGGCAAGCAGTTTCCCGAACTCGACGTCGAGGCTGTGTTGAGGCGAGCGCCGCAGGTCGTCCTCGTCGACGAACTGGCACACACCAACACACCCGGCAGCACGAATCCGAAGCGCTGGCAGGACGTCGAGGAACTGCTCGCCGCCGGGATCACCGTCATCTCCACGGTCAACGTTCAACACCTCGAGAGCCTCAACGACGTCGTCACCCAAATCACCGGCATCGAGCAGCAGGAAAAGGTGCCCGACGAGATCGTGCGGGCCGCCGACCAGATCGAGCTGGTGGACATCACACCGGAAGCGCTGCGGCGCAGGCTCGCACACGGAAATGTTTACGCACCCGAACGGGTCGACGCGGCGCTGTCCAACTACTTTCGCAGGGGCAACCTCACGGCGTTGCGCGAACTGGCACTGCTGTGGCTGGCCGACCAGGTCGACGCCGCGCTGGAGCGCTACCGCGAAGAGAACCAGATCACCGCGACTTGGGAGGCCCGCGAGCGCGTCGTCGTCGCGGTCACCGGCGGCGCGGAGTCGGAGACCCTGGTGCGCAGGGCATCTCGCATCGCGTCGAAGTCCAGCGCCGAGCTGCTGGTCGTGCACGTCGTTCGCGGCGACGGCCTGTCGGGTGTCTCGGCACCGCAGATGGGCCGGGTGCGCGAGCTGGCGGTGAGTCTCGGCGCCACCTTGCACACCGTCGTCGGTGACAGTGTTGGTGGGGTACCGGCCGCTCTCCTGGATTTCGCGCGTGACGAGAACGCCACCCAGTTGGTGATCGGCACGTCACGACGGTCGCGGTGGGCACGGATATTCGACGAGGGCATCGGCGCGAGCGTGGTGCAGCAGTCGGGCCCCATCGATGTCCATATGGTCACCCACCCCGAAGCACGTAAAGAGTCGTTGTGGTCGCGGATCTCACCGCGCCAGCGTCATCTCACGTCGTGGCTTGCAGCTGCCGTGGTTCCGTCCGCGGTCTGCGCGCTCCTGGTCCTCCTGCTCGACCCGTTCCTAGGCGTGGGCGGCGAGAGTGCGCTGTTCTTCATCGGCGTTCTCGTCGTTGCTCTTCTCGGCGGCGTCGCGCCCGCGACGCTGTCAGCCGTGCTGTCCGGCGTACTGCTGAACTACTTCCTGATCGAACCGCGCCACACATTCACAATCGCCGAACCTGACAACGCGATCACCACGGTAGTCCTGTTGGCCGTCGCCGCTGCGGTCTCGGTACTGGTCGACAATGCTGCCAAGCGCGCGCGGGAGGCTAGGCGCGCATCGCAGGAGGCCGAACTGCTCGCGCTGTTCGCGGGTTCGGTGTTGCGTGGCGCCGACCTCGAGACGTTACTCGAACGGGTTCGCGAGACGTATGCCCAACGGGCAGTCAGCATGTTGCGCGTGAATGCGGGAATCGTCGCGTGCGTCGGCGACAACCCGTGTGTGGACGTCGATTCCGCGGACACCGCGATCGAGGTCGGTGACGACGAGTTCTGGATGCTGATGGCCGGGCGCAAGCTGCCCGCCCGCGATCGCCGGGTACTCACCGCCGTCGCCAAGCAGGCCGCGGGTCTGGTCACGCAGCGTGAACTCGCCGAGGAAGCCGGTAAGGCCGAAGCGATTTCGCAGGCCGACGAACTTCGGCGCTCGCTGTTGTCCGCGGTCAGCCACGACCTACGCACCCCCCTGGCCGCCGCCAAGGCCGCGGTGTCGAGCCTGCGCAGCGACGACATCGACTTCTCCGCCGAGGACACATCCGAGCTGCTCGCGACCATCGAGGAGTCGATCGATCAACTGACTGCGCTCGTCGGCAATCTGCTGGACTCGTCGCGGCTGGCCGCCGGAGTTTTGAGGCCCGAACTGGGACCGGTGTACCTCGAGGAGACCGTGCAGCGCGCCTTGCTCGGAATCAGTAAGGGAACGACCGGCTTCCGACGGCATGGTCTCGACCGCGTCAAGGTCGAGGTGGGCGATACCGTGGCGAAGGCCGACAGCGGCCTTCTGGAGCGGGTGTTGGCCAACCTCGTCGACAACGCGCTGCGGTACGCCCCCGACAGCCCCATCCGGGTGACCGCGGGTCAGGTCGGCAACCGGGTGCTGATCGCCGTCGTCGACGAGGGCCCAGGGATTCCCCGCGACAACGAGGATCGGTTGTTCGCACCGTTCCAACGACTCGGCGATCAGGACACCAGTATCGGTGTCGGCCTTGGCCTTTCGGTGGCTCGCGGATTCGTCGAGGCGATGGGCGGAACCATATCGGCGACCGATACCCCCGGCGGGGGCCTCACCGTGGAGATAGACCTGGCGGCGGCTTCATGACAACGAAGACCAGAGTTCTGGTGATCGACGACGAACCGCAGATCCTGCGGGCGCTGCGGATCAACCTGTCGGTGCGCGGCTATGAAGTGTTCACCGCGGCCAGCGGCGAAGAGGCCCTCAAGACAGCCGCCGACCACCGCCCCGACGTCGTCGTACTGGATCTCGGCCTGCCCGACATGTCCGGTATCGACGTGCTTGCCGGGCTGCGCGGGTGGCTGACCGCGCCGGTGATCGTGCTGTCGGCGCGCACCGACTCGTCGGACAAGGTGGAGGCGCTGGACTCCGGCGCCGACGACTACGTCACGAAACCATTTGGCATGGACGAGTTTCTGGCGCGGCTGCGCGCCGCGGTGCGCCGAGCAGCCGCGGCGTCGGACACCGACGAGCCCGTGGTCGAAACATCCTCGTTCACCGTCGATCTTGCCGCCAAGAAGGTGACGAAGAACGGCACCGAGGTGCACTTGACCCCCACCGAATGGGGCATGCTCGAGATGCTGGTGCGCAACCGCGGCAAGCTCGTCGGCCGTGAGGAGCTCCTCAAGGAAGTGTGGGGCCCCGCCTACGCCAAGGAGACGCATTATCTGCGGGTCTACCTCGCGCAGCTGCGTCGCAAACTCGAGGACGATCCGTCGCACCCGGTGCATCTGCTCACCGAGGCCGGGATGGGCTACCGCTTCCAGCAGTGACTATGCGCTCACGAGGCGTGGTCGAAGGCGTTCGGCGTCGATGTCGATGTTCCGCGCAAGATCAACGATCAGAGCGTTCGCGTGGCCAATCAGACCGTCGGCATCGACGCCATGCGGAGCTGGACGGTCTGCCTCGTCGATATGGTCTGCGGCCCGGCTCAACACGCCCGCCGCGCCTGCGGTATTTCCGCGCTGCACATGCGTGATGCCGACGGCGAGCTGGGCCAGCCCCTGCCACATGCTTCTCTCGTCGTCGGGTGCGCTCTTCCATGCCGCCTCGAGCACCTCGTGCGCGTTGAATGCCAGCCCCTGATCCAGCAGCTCCTGCGCATATTTCAGCGATTCGGCCGGCGTCAGCTCCAGATCGTCGGGGATCCGCGGGACACCCTGGCTGCCGTGCGGCAACGGCCGTCCCAGCTCATCGCGTGGACGACTGTTACGGGCCTTGCCGATCTCGTCGCGATCACGTTCCGCCACAACAGCTCACTCTAGTTTGGTGCGGCGCTCCGCCAGCGCCGCCAGCCGCCATGTGCATTCGCGATTGCGGGGGAACGCCGCCGCCAGCGCAAGGCGACGCGGGATCAGATTGAGCGGCCCTCCGACCGGCACCTCAGCCATCTCGATGCGACAACCGTCGCCCACGTCGTGGAGCCGCAATGTGATCCGCGCCTGGCCGAACGGCCGGGTCTTCGCCAGCAAGATCAGTTCTTCCTCAGGCGTGCACGATTCGACGACCGTCTCGTCGTTGATGACCACCGGCCATATTCCGATGGTGTGGTGGATCTTGCTGCCGGCGGCGGGCCACGTCGGCTCGACGGCACGCATACGGCTGTTGCCGACCACCCACTGCGAATACGTCCAGCCGTCGGCGACCACGTCCCACACCTGGCGGCGGGTGGCGGTGGTGTCGCGCTTGACGGTCAGCGAGCTCTCGATTGCGGCGGGTCCGGTCATGAAAACCGCTTACCCAGCCGAGTCCGCGTCAAACGCCCGCCGTCTCCTCAGCCAGCTCGATCAACTTCCTACGGACCAGGTCCGGCCGCTCATCGACGACGAAGTGGGTCGCGTCGACCGTCTCCAGCGTGTAGTCGTCCGCATCCGCGGTTTCCGGCGACACCATCGACACGGAGACGGCGGCGTCGCCTTCACCGAAAAGCGCACGGATCGGGACAGTGGCACGGCGGGTCTCGGGATTCCTTGCAGCAAAGGGCAATTCGCGGGTGAGGAAGGTTCGATACGTGTCCCGGCCTGCGCGGGCACTCACCGGATTGCGGAAGCTGTCGCCGAACACCTGACGCTCCTGCGGAGTCATATCGGACCCGATGCGCAGTATCACCTTCTCTACGAATCTGGTGCGGGTCATCAGTGTCATTCCGACGGTCGCGAGCGGAAGCTGGTAGTACAGCTTCCACAGATGCGGCAGGACGGTGGTGGGCTTCTGCCAGGGGTGCGCCATGTTCATCGTCAGGTATCCGTCGAACCTCTCGGGCTCGCGCAACACCATTCGGTAGCCGATGTAAGCGCCCCAGTCGTGGCCGACCAGCAGCACACGGTCGAGGCCCAGCGCATCGAGCAGGGCAAATACATCGGTGGCGACGTCCTCCTTGCCCCAGCGGTGGTTGGGCGGGCCCGACCACCCGTATCCGGGCAGGTCCGGGGCGATGATCCGCAGGCCGGCCGGCGGGTCGGCCAGGAGGTCACGCCACTCCCAGTGATGCTGCGGCCAGCCGTGCAGTGCGAGGACAGGGCGGCCGTTCGGCGAGCCGGCCTCGGTCACGTGGAAGCGCACCCCGTTGCCTTCGACGAACGACCGGCGCACACCCTCGATCGGGGGCGGTTCGGTAGTCATACATCGAACTATAGAGGTGACGTTAGGCCCGACAATTGGTGCCATAAGTCGACGTCGGACGGGTTGGCGCAGCGGTACGGTGCAGTGACGCAAACGAAGGGAGCGCTCCGGCATGCGCGGGTACCGGGAAATGTTCGACGAGAGCATCCACGATCCGACGACGTTCTGGGGCGAGGCGGCCGAGGCGGTGACGTGGACCCGCAAGCCGCAGCGGATTCTCGACGACTCCAATCCTCCGTTCTACCGATGGTTCCCGGACGGGGAACTCAATACCTGCGCCAACGCACTGGACCGTCACGTCGACGGCGGCCGCGGCGACCAAGCCGCGCTGATCTACGACTCGCCTGTTACCGGGTCGAAGCGCATCTACACCTACGACGAGCTTCTCGACCAGACGGCGCGATTCGCCGGGGCGCTGCGTGCGCTCGGGGTGGCCAGGGGCGACCGTGTGGTGATCTACATGCCGATGATCCCCGAAGCGGTGATCGCGATGCTGGCATGCGCTCGACTAGGCGCGGTTCACTCGGTGGTGTTCGGGGGGTTCGCGGCCCATGAGCTGGCCACCCGTATCGACGATGCGCGACCGGTCGTCGTCGTCTCCGCGTCCTGCGGCATCGAACCGACCCGAACTGTCGAGTACAAACCCATGCTCGATGCCGCGCTCGACATGGCCGAGCACCCACCCCGCAACTGCGTGATAGTTCAGCGCGACGCTCATCGCTGCGAGCTGAATCCGAACCGCGACGTCGACTGGAATGACCTGACCGGCGCTGACCCCGTCGATCCGGAGCCGGTCGCGGCCACCGATCCGCTCTATGTGCTGTACACGTCGGGTACGACCGGCAAGCCGAAGGGCATCGTCCGCGACAACGGCGGACATGCGGTGGCCCTGCTGTGGAGTATGCGCAACATCTACGACATCGCGCCGGGCGAGGTGTTCTGGGCGGCGTCGGACGTCGGCTGGGTGGTCGGGCACTCGTACATCGTCTATGGGCCGCTGATGGCCGGCGCGACGACCGTGCTGTACGAGGGCAAGCCGATCGGCACGCCCGACCCCGGCGCGTTCTGGCGAGTCGTATCGGAATACGGTGTGAAGGCACTGTTTTCGGCACCGACTGCACTTCGGGCCATCCGCAAGGAAGATCCTGCCGGCACTCACATCGGTCGCTACGACCTGTCGAGCATGAGATATCTGTTCCAGGCCGGCGAACGTCTCGATCCGGACACGTTTGCGTGGGCATCGGAAAAGCTCGGTATTCCCGTCGTCGACCACTGGTGGCAGACCGAGACCGGGTGGGCGATTGCGGCCAATCCGATGGGCGTGGCTCCCATGCCCATCAAGGCGGGATCGCCGACCGTGCCGATGCCAGGCTATGACGTGCGCATCCTCCACGTCGACGGCTCGCACTGCGCCCCCGGCGAGGAGGGTGCGATCTGCATCGGATTGCCTCTGCCTCCGGGCACCCTGCCGACACTCTGGGGCGATGACGACCGCTACGAAGCGTCCTATCTTTGCGAGCATCCCGGCTACTACCTCACCGGGGACGGTGGCTATCTCGACGAGGACGGGTACCTATTCGTCATGGGCCGTATCGATGACGTGATCAACGTTGCCGGACACCGGCTTTCGACCGGATCGATCGAGGCCGTGCTGGCCACCCACCCGGCGGTCGCGGAGTGTGCGGTGATCGGCGTCGCCGACGAAATCAAGGGTCAGGTTCCGCGAGGGTTCGTCGTTCTGACGGCGGGCACGTCCGAGGAAGGTCTTGCTGAGGAGCTCGTCCAATTGGTGCGAGACGAGATCGGTGCGGTCGCGTGCCTGAAGCAGGTCGACATCGTCCCCGCGCTACCGAAGACGCGATCGGGCAAGATCTTGAGAAAGACGATGCGCGGCATCGCTCACGGCAAGGACGAGCCAGTGCCGTCGACCATCGAGGATCCCGCGGTGCTCGACGCGCTGAAATCCGTTCTGCAGGATTGAACGCGGCCAGCCGCTCAGGGATATATGCCTACCTGCCAACCTCGGAGCGACAGTGTCGCTCAACTACTACCGACATGAGCAATGTCAGCGACATTGTCGCGCGGAGCTTGGCAACACGGCACCATGGCCTGCCTGGCGGCCCGGGGAATCGCCGGGCTGCACGGCTCTAACCTCGGCCCCCCAGTTGGCGTTTGAACACCTCGTCGAACTGCCGGTAGGTGCTGCGCAGGTGATGGCCCGGCCAGTCCGCGGGGTCGAGCTCGGCGGGTAGTAGGGGGTCGAGTTGCAGATGACGAACGACGGTGATGGACAGCGCGAACTTATAGCTGAAGTCGTCGGCATCGACCGCTTCGACGTCCAGCTCGTCGAGCATGGCCGCAGTCAGCCTGCGTGCGTCGGCGGTCCAATCATCGAGGTTGAAAAGCGATCTCACGAAGTCAGCGGGGACACCGGTGGCCGCCCCATGGAAGTGCACACATTGGCGGTCCAACACGGCGCGCAGCGTCGGTAACCGGTCGGGGTCCAGGTTGTCCGGGCGGATCCAGATGCCTTCGCGCAGCTCTGCCAGGTGCAGCGCCGTCGCGGCCTTCCGCAGTGCGAGCCGGTCAGCCGCAGACCGGCGGTCCATCGACACGACGGCCAATTCCCATGTCCCGTCCCACGGCAACGCGGTGTCATCGAAGCGTGCGGCCTCGTCGACGCGTTGCCGACGTTCGAGTAACGACCCCGCGAGCGCGTAGATTCCGTCGTCACCGGTGAGTTCACCGTGGGACACCATGCGCCACAGGCAGGTGCGCGCGGCGCCGTCGCTGATACCGAACAGCGAGGCGATCGCGACGAGCTCCCCCACCGTCAGGTGCGGTTCGTCGGCGCCGAGCAAGGCCGTCGCCAGTACGGACCGTGCACTCAGCGTGCGGTCGCCGATGAGATCGGCGACGCGGGTCCGAGATGCTGTCGGCACCTATGACTCCAGCCAGGGATCACGCCAACTCGGGTATCCGGCAACGAGTTTGGACACCTCGTCGGGGCCCCACGATCCCACCTTGTAGGTATGCAGCGCGGGCGGTGATTCGATCAGCGGCTCCACGATGCGCCAGGTCTCCTCGACACCGTCCTCACGGGCGAACTGGGCGGACTCGCCGCGCATCGCGTCGGACAGCAGCCGCTCGTAGGGTTCGGGCGCCTCGCCGAGTTCCTTGGCGAACGTCAGCGACAGATCGACGCATCGGGTGGTGTTCGCGCCGGGCTCCTTGGCCTGGATGATCAGGTCGGTGCCCGGGTTCGGGTCAATACGCAGCACGAGCTGGTTGGGATCAGGCCGCTCCGGCATGACCGCGAGTTTGGGCGGACGCTTGAAGAACACCCGGATCTCGGTGGCCCGTACCGGAAGTGCCTTGCCCGCCCGGATGAAGAACGGCACGCCGGCCCATCGCCAGTTGTCGATCTCGAGCTTCAGCGCGGCGAACGTCTCCGTCTGGGAGTCGGACCGAACCCCCTTGATGGATCGGTATCCGTCGTACTGTCCCCGGATGTAGTGCGCCGGATCGATCGACGGGATCGCGCGGAACACCTCGGCCCGCTTGTCGCGCAGGCCGTCGGCACCCGCGCTACTCGGCGGTTCGGCCGCGAACAGTCCGATCAGCTGAAGCAGGTGGTTTTGCACCACATCACGCAGCGCGCCGACCGGGTCGTAGAAGTTGCCGCGGTCCTCGACGCCGAAGTTCTCCGCCATGGTGATCTGCACGCACTGGATGCGGTCCCGGTTCCACAGCGGCTCGAAGACCGAGTTCGCGAACCGCAGGAACATGATGTCCATCGCCGGTTCCTTGCCGAGGAAGTGGTCGATGCGATAGATCTGCCACTCTTCGAGCACGCTGCGCAGCGTCGCATTCAGGGCGCGGGCCGATTCCAGGTCGTGCCCGAACGGCTTTTCCACCACGACGCGGGCGTGATCGGTCAGATTCGCGTGCGCCAAGCCCTCGACGACCATGCCGAACAGCGACGGCGGAATCTCGAGATAGAACACCGGCGTGTGCTTGCCCTTGATGGCCCGAGCCACCTTCTCGTAGGTGCTCGCCTCGCCGAAGTCGCCCGACACCATCGAAAGGCGTTGTGCGAAGCGGGCGAACACCTCTTCGTCGATGGTTTCTCCTGCGGTCTCGATCGAGCTCCGCGCATGATCGCGCAGCGTCGCCTCGGACCAGTCGTCAAGGGCGACACCGACGATCGGGCAGTCGAGCATCTTGCGACGCTCGAGCCGGTACAACGATCGAAAGGTCATCTTGCGGGCGAGGTCGCCGGTGATGCCGAAGATCACCAGTACATCGGCGGGTGCGGTCTCCGGAGTCGTCATGTGCCTAGCTCTTCTTCTCGGCATGGCCGCCGAACTCGCTGCGCATCGCCGACAAGAGCTTGTCGGTGAACTCACCGAGCTCTCGGGAGGAGAACCGTTCGAACAGCGACGTGGTGATCACCGGCGCAGGCACTCCCTCGTCAACGGCGGCCAGCACCGTCCAGCGACCTTCCCCGGAGTCCGATACCCGGCCGGTGAAATCGTCGAGCTCGGGCGATCGCGCCAGCGCGTCGGCGGTGAGATCCACCAGCCACGAGCCGACCACCGATCCGCGCCGCCAGACTTCGGCGACCTCCCCGACGTCGATCGAGTACTGGTAGGCCCACGGATCTCGCAATGGAGTGGTCTCCGCGTCGACCGTCCGGTCGACCTTGCCCGCGTCGGCGTGCTTGATGATGCTCAAACCCTCGGCGATGGCGGCCATCATCCCGTACTCCACCCCGTTGTGCACCATCTTCACGAAATGCCCTGCGCCACTTGGCCCGCAGTGAAGATAGCCGTCCTGCGCGGTGCCGTCGGTGCGGGTGCGGCCCGGAGTCGGTTCGGCACAGCCCTGACCCGGTGCGATCGTCTTGAAGATCGGATCGAGGCGTTCGACGATCTCGTTCTCGCCACCGATCATCAGGCTGTAGCCGCGCTCGAGCCCCCACACGCCACCGCTGGTGCCGCAGTCCACGTAGTGGATGTTCTTCGTCAGCAGGCTCTTGGCTCGGGTGATGTCGTCGCGGTAGTAGGAGTTCCCGCCGTCGATCACAGTGTCGCCGGGCTCCAACAGTTCCACGAGTTGATCCAGCGTCGAGTCGACCACCGCCGCAGGCAGCATCAGCCAGACCGCACGCGGCTTCTCAAGCTTCTGCACGAAATCATTCAGGGAATCCGAAGCCGTCGCGCCCTCGCCGGCGAGCTCGGACACCGCAGCGGTGTTCATGTCGTAGACCACGCAGCGATGCCCGTCGCGCATGAGCCGTCGCACCAGGTTGGCACCCATGCGGCCGAGCCCGACCATGCCCAGTTGCATTGGCGAATCCGTTGCCATGTCTCTCCTCGTCGTCGTGGTCCCGACAGCTCAATTACACATGCGCACTCACGATGCTAGCCCTATCTCACGATTTCATTGACGCGTAGCGGCAAGAGTGTGATACTTCCGAAGTATGGCCACTCCGACACGGGCGTCGGTTGCCGACGATGTGCATATCGCGCGCCGCATCCTGGCGCACATCGACGCCGGCACGACCGACGAAGGCGCCCCGTGGCGGGAGCCGGTCGAAAATTATTTGGAACCAACCCGATTCGCTGACGAACTGCGGATGTTGCGTTCGTATCCGAGCGTGTTCCTGCCGTCGGCGGCGCTACCCAAGCCCGGCGACCATGTCGAGCGGGACACCTTCGGCGTGCCACTGTTCGCGGTGCGCGGTCGCGACGGTGAAGCGAGGGTGTTCCGCAACTCCTGCCGGCATCGAGGCATGGCGCTGATCGAGGGGCCGGGGTGCGCCCAGGCCCTGGTGTGCCGGTATCACGGCTGGACATACCGTCTCGACGGCGCGCTGTCGCACGTCCCGCACGCCGACGCGTTCCCCGACCTGGACATGGCCGCCCGCGGACTGGTCGAAGTCGAGAGCCGGGAGGTCGACGGCTTGATCGTCATCGGGCCGCTGGACTCACCTGCCCCGAACGCGGATTCCGCGATGGCGGCGTTGGCCGACGGCAGCCCATGGCGAGACAAGCTGATGCCCGCCTCTCGGCTCGTGGTCGTCAGACCCGCCCTGCGCGCGATGAACTGGAAGGTGCTCGTCGAGCAGTTCCTCGAGGGCTACCACATCCGCACGACACACAAGGACACCTTCTACCCGATTCAGTACGACGACCTCAACGTCGTCGAGCCGTTCGGGCCCAACACCCGGATCACGTTCCCGTTCAAGAACATCGAGCGCCTGCGTGACCGTCCCGAGTCGACATGGGACATCGGCCACCGCGTGACCTACGTGTACCACCTGTTCCCCAACGTCATGGTCGCGACGTTCCCCAACCAGGTGCTGGTGATCACGATCGACCCTATCGACATCGACCACACCACGGTGACGATCTACGCCCTGGTCACGCCGGACGTGATTCAGCGGGTCTCGGCCGACCCCGCGACGTCCGAAGGTGCGCGAAACCTGCTGAACGACGGCGGAATCGAGGACAACGAGATGTCCGAGGGCGTCCAGCGCGGCCTGCGTGCGGGTGCCAACACATTCGTGGAATTCGGCACGCACGAAAGCGCGATCGGCCACTTCCATGCCACGCTCGACGAGCGGTTGGCGTCGATGCGATGAGCAAGTATCAGCACCTGATCTACGAGAACCGCGGACCGGTCACCGTCATCACGATCAACCGCCCCGAGCGCATGAATGCCATTGGCCCGCAGACTCATCGCGAGCTCGTTGACGCATGGCGCCGATTCCGCTCCGACGACGACGCGTTCGTCGGGATCCTCACCGGTGCGGGTGAGGACGCGTTCAGCGCCGGCGGCGACCTGAAGGCCGCACTGGCCGGCGAGCTGGAGATCGGCGGAAGCCCCGACGACGGCGTGCTCGGCCCGTCGCGATGGACCGACATCTACAAGCCCACCATCGCCGCGGTGAACGGCGTCGCCTACGCAGGTGGGCTGGAGTGGGCGTGCTGGACCGACCTCGCGATCGCCGACGAGCACGCCACGTTCGGGGTGACGTGCCGGCGCTGGAACATCGGGCTTGCCGACGGCGGCACTCAGCGGCTCACCCGCATCCTCGGCTATCGCCGGGCAATTGAACTGATCATCACCGGACGGGTCATCGACGCCGCCGAGGCCCAGCGCATCGGCCTCGTCAACGAGGTCGTGCCACGCGGCACCTGCCTGCAGCGAGCCCTTGAACTTGCCGACTCGATCGCTGCGCTGCCCCAGCCCGCGCTGCGCACCGACCTTGAAGCCGCCCGCAGCGGGCAGGGCAGACCGCTGGAGGACGGTCTGCGGATCGAGGCGCAGTGCTTCGGCCGGTCCATCTACGCGTCCGAGACAGCCGAGGGCCTACGGAGGTTCAACGAGCGCGATCACCCCGATCTCGCACCCGCGCGTTAGAGGTTTTGCAGCAAATCCCCGTAACGTGAAGGCAACACGGCGTTAGTCTGCTGATCGCGTGGCGGATGTCATCGCTGTCCACGCTTGACCCCGACGAAAGGGTCGGCGATGAGCGACAACTCGCGTGCTTACAACAGCGTGTGGCAACTGCGCGGCGACTCCTGGTGCCGGCTCGAGGAGGCCAGCGACAAACTGTCGCGGCCGACAAGCAGCGGTGACGTCAAGGACGAGTACATCGCGAGCTGCCGGGACCTGCTGGCGACATTGACCCCGCTCGAGCCGTACTGGGCGTATCCGGGCATGCCGCAGTTCTCCCGAGTATCGCGGCTGTTCTCGGCGGGCGACTACGACAAGTTCGCGCAGGCCGTAGGGCAGATCAACCGCGCGCTGACGACGGAGTCGTACCGCTCGGGCGACGTCGAACACGCCGGCCTCGACGAGCACGAGCTCTTCCCGATGGATCCCCGCCAGGTCGAAAGTCAGGCCGCCAAGAGCGTCGGCGTCCCCTACTTCGAGGTGCTGGTCGTCGAGTCGATGACCGAAGAACAGGAACGTGCGCTGCGCAACGAGGTGCGCAGCTGGCGCCGGCCCGACGACGAGTTCGTCTACGAGTTGGTCGTGGTGTCGAGCGGCGACGAGGCGCTGATCGCCGCACTGCTCAACGTCAACCTGCAGGCCGTCGTGATCCGCCGCCGCTTCTCACACCAGTCCACCCGCGACCTGTCGACGCTGTCGGAGTTCGTCGACACCAAGATCTCCGACGAGCTTTCCGACCACAAGACCCCCGACGAACGCGTCGAAATCCTGGCCACCTCGCTGTCGCACCTGCGACCGGAACTTGATCTGTATCTGATGACCGAGATCGAGGTCGAAGACGTCGCGGGGCGGCTCGGCCAATATTTCCGCCGCGTGTTCCATGCCCGCGAAGGTGTGCTCGAACTACACCTGTCGATCCTGCAGGGCGTGGCCGCGCGGTACCGCACACCGTTCTTCAACGCGCTCAAGGAGTACAGCCACCGGCCCACCGGCGTGTTCCACGCACTGCCGATCTCACAGGGCAAGTCGATCGTCAACTCGCACTGGATCAAGGATATGGTCGGGTTCTACGGACTCGACGTCTTCATGGCCGAAACCTCCTCCACCTGTGGTGGATTGGACTCACTGCTGGAGCCGACCGGACCGCTGCGCGAGGCACAACAACTGGCCGCCGACGCGTACGGATCCCGGCACACCTTCTTCGTCACCAACGGCACGTCGACGGCGAACAAGATCGTCACCCAATCGTTGGTGGCGCCGGGCGACATCGTGCTGCTCGACCGCAACTGCCACCAGTCCCACCACTACGGCATGATGCTGGCCGGCGCCCAGGTCGTCTACCTCGAGGCGTACGCGCTGCCGAACTACTCGATGTACGGCGCCGTTCCACTGCGGGAGATCAAGTCAAAGCTGTTGGCGCTGCGGCGGGCCGGGAAACTCGACCGCGTGAAGATGATCTCGCTGACCAACTGCACGTTCGACGGCATCGTCTACGACGTCAGCCGCGTCATGGAAGAGTGCCTGGCGATCAAGCCGGACCTCGTATTCCTCTGGGACGAGGCGTGGTTCGCGTTCGCGCGCTTCCACCCGGTGTTGCGCGAACGCACCGCGATGACGGCGGCCCGGAAACTTCGGGACAAGCTCAACGACGAGAACTACCGCCATCAGTACGAAGCGATGCTCGAAGCAGACGGGAAAGCGCCACCGACCGACAACGAACTGTTGAACCGCAGGCTGATGCCCGACCCGGCCAAGGCCCGCGTTCGGGTGTATGCCGCGCAGTCCACGCACAAGACGCTGACATCGCTGCGCCAGGGTTCGATGATCCACGTCTTCGACCAGGATTTCGGTCAGAAAGTCGCCGAGCCGTTCCACGAGGCGTATATGGCACATACGTCGACGTCGCCCAACTATCAGATCCTGGCATCGCTGGACCTGGGCCGCCGGCAGGTCGCCCTCGAGGGCTTCGAACTCGTACAGCGCCAGATCGAGAACGCGATGCAGCTGCGCGACGCGATCGACAACCATCCCCTGCTGAGCAAGTACATGGCGTGCCTGCGTACCTCCGACCTGATCCCCGACGAGTTCAGGCCGTCGCACATCGCGCAGCCGCTACGGACGGGCCTGCGCAACATGATGGCGGCATGGGACAGCGACGAGTTCGCCCTCGACCCGTCACGAATCACCCTGTCGATCGGTCGGACCGGCTACGACGGCGACACCTTCAAGCGGCAGCAGCTGATGGACCGGCACGGAGTGCAGATCAACAAGACGTCGCGCAACACGGTGCTGTTCATGACGAACATCGGCACCACCCGCAGCTCGGTGGCGTTCCTGGTGGAGGTGCTCGTCAAGATCGCCCGCGAACTCGACGAGCAGGTCTCCGAAATGGGACTCGGCGAGCGCGCCAGGTTCGAGCAGCGCGTCAAGCGGCTGACGGCCGCATCCACGTCGCAACCCGATTTCAGTGGCTTCCACGAGGTCTTCCGCGACCACAGCGGCGCCGAGGAGACGCCGGAAGGCGACGTGCGGCGGGCGTTCTATCTGTCGTACAACGACGCGAACTGCGAGTACCTGACCGACGAGGAGATCGTCGCCAAACTGGACGCCGGCATCGACGTGGTTTCGGCGACTTTCGTTACTCCGTACCCGCCCGGCTTCCCCGTGCTGGTACCCGGTCAGGTGTTCAGTCGCGAGATCCTGGCGTTCATCCGCGACCTCGACACACCTGAAATCCACGGCTATCAACCAGACTTCGGATTCCGCGTCTACACCGAGAAGGCAATCGAGGCGTGCGGGGCCGCCGGAGCGGCGTCCACCAACGGGCACCGGCTGTTCGACGCCGAACCGCCGGAGACGACGCCGGCGCCGAGTTGACGAACGCGACGTCGATCACTGATTCACCCGTACGCTCGCTCCCGACCGTAACCTCAGTTACCGTCTTGGAGTGGCAACTCCGACGGCGCCCTTGGACTACACCGAGGAACGCGCGTCCGATTCGCTACAGGCCGCGTATTTCCGCGGCGCGCTGGCCGATCAGCAGGCGTTGATCACTGCCGAGATCGCCAGGCAGAACCGGACATTGAACGGGTTGTCCACGCGGTCGGATGCCTTGGCCATCAGCCTGTTGCGCCGCGACATCCACGCCAACGAAGCCGAATGCCGTGATATCGAACGCATGATCGCCGCGCTCGACCGGCGGTTCGCCGCGGCGTGGTCTAGCGGGTAGCGCCAAGCCGGTTCATTCCAGCTTCGCAGTGCGCTCGACGAACCGCGGGACCATGCCCGGCGGCGCCCCAACCTGCCTAAGCTCGATCTGTGCTCGAAGCCCTGCTGTGGGGAGCCGTTGCGGCATCGTCGTTGATCGTCGGCGCGGTGGCCGGCGTACTCCGCGACTGGAACGCGCGCCTCGTTGGTCTGGTGCTCGGATTCGGCGCCGGCGCCCTGGTCGCAAGCATCTCTTTCGAACTGGCAGAGACGGGCTTCCGGCTTGGCGGCGCGGTTGCGGTGGCCGTGGGACTGGCCGCCGGCGCGATCGTGTTCTACATCGCCGACCGCGCCATCGACCGGAAGGAGGCAAGCAATGCGTCAGGGCTGTCGCTGCTGCTGGGTGCACTGCTGGACGGCATACCGGAGCAGGCGGTCCTCGGCATCGGCATCGCCGACGGTCATGGCGTCAGCCTGGCATTGTTGGTCGCCATCTTCGTGTCGAACCTGCCCGAGGCGATCGGCTCGGCCACCGATATGAGATCCGCCCGTCGCAGCACGGGGTGGATCCTACTGACCTGGACGGCGATTGCGATTCTCTGCGCCGCCGCGACAATCGTCGGGTACCAACTGCAGGAGATCGCCGGAGCGCAATGGCGCGGCGGGATCAACGGGTTCGCCGCCGGCGCCCTCCTGGTGATGCTGGTCGGCTCGATGATCCCGGAGGCCACGCAAAAGGCCGGGGAGAAGGCGGGTTTGGCTGCGGTGCTTGGCTTCGCGGTCGCCGCCGGCCTCTCGTTTGCGGCTTGAGTGTGCCCTGCTGACACGTGCCGGAGGGCCGCGTCGGTGTTCACCGGCCAGTAACCCGTGGCCGATAGCGTATTTTCATGTCATTGCATGAGACCGGTCTCGTGGCGCCTGAGGATCCGACCGACCGTGAACTGGTCCGTTTGCTTGCGCAGCTGGACGACCTGCTCGAAAGTCTTGCGGCGGCTGAACACGCATGGTTGGACTGGCTGCCCACCGTGGCACCGGAGTATCGCGCGAGTGCGCGGAACCTTGTGCACTACTAGGCGATTCGGCAATACGATCTGCGCGACTTGCAGGCCCGGCTGGGCACTTTCGGCTTGTCGTCGCTGGGCCGCAGCGAGCCACATGTCGAGGCTACGTTGCGGGTTGTCCGATCTGCGATCGTCGCGATGCTGGAAGACACCTGGCGTCCCCCCCTACCAGCTGCGGTCGGCGCACACGAGGGTCGCGAGATGTTGCGGCGAAGGGCCATCGAGCTGCTCGGGCCGACCCCACCCGGTCGTGAGACCCGCATCATGGTCACCCTGCCGTCCGAGGCGGCGACGGACCCCGACCTCGTTCACGGACTGGTCGAGTGCGGCATGAACGTCGCCCGCATCAACTGCGCCCACGACGATGCCGACGCATGGCGGGCCATGGTCCGCCATGTGCGGCACGCAAGTACTGTGACCGGCCGATGCTGCGTCGTCGCCATGGACCTCGCAGGCCCCAAGCTGCGCACCGGGCCGATCCAGCCCGGGCCCCGTGTCGTCAAGCTCCGGCCCCACCGCGACGCTCTCGGCCATGTCATCGCACCGGCCCGAGCCTGGCTGACCGCCGCTGAAACCCCGACCGACCCGCCCGAACCCGGCATGCACATCTTGCCTGTGCCTGCACAGTGGCTGAGCCGCAGAGCAGACGGTGACGTCGTCACCCTCCAAGACACCCGGGGCGCGAAAAGGCACCTGGTGCTGACGAGATCCGACGACAATGCTGCGGGACTCATCGCGACCACGCGCAAGACCACCTACCTGGCCACTCACACCGTCCTGCGCGTTCGGCACTCTGACGATCCCGCCGAACTGGGACTCCTGCCCGCCAGGGAGCAATACCTGCAGCTACGCCGCGGCGACCTGCTGCACCTGACCCGTGACTGCTCGCCGACCCCCGTAGAGGCCGAGGGCACACCCAGGATCGGCTGCACGCTTCCCCAGGTTTTCGACAACGCTCAGGTCGGCGAGAAGATCCATTTCGACGACGGCCGCATCGGCGGTGAGATCGTGTCGGTCGATCACGACGTGCTCGGGGTGCGAATTGACCACTGCGAGCCCGATGGTTTCCCGGTTACGCGCCGCCAAGAGCATCAACGTGCCGGACACGCGGCTGCCGATATCGGCATTGACCGACAAGGACATCGCCGATCTGGCCACCGTGGTGGATATCGCCGACGTCGTCGACGTGTCGTTCGTCCAGGATTCGTCCGAGATCATCCAGCTCATCGACACGCTGCACCGGTTCGGCGGCGATCACCTCGGTGTCGTGCTCAAGATCGAGACGAAGCGAGCGTTCGAGCACCTGCCCCAACTGCTGCTGACCGCGATGCGCCGACCGCGCATCGGGGTGATGATCGCGCGCGGTGACCTCGCGGTCGAGGTGGGCCACGAACGGATGGCCGAATTGCAGGAAGAGATCCTGTGGCTGTGCGAAGCCGCGCACCTGCCGGCGATCTGGGCCACACAGGTACTCGAACAACTCGCGAAGAACGGTTTGCCGTCCCGCGCCGAAATCAGCGATGCCGCAATGGGTGAACGCGCCGAATGCGTCATGCTCAACAAGGGCACACACATCGATGACGCGGTGGTTGTGCTCGACGACATCCTGCGCAGGATGGCCGAGCACCACTACAAGAAGAACGCGTTGCTTCGGCAACTGCACTCCTGGCGGCCTCGCGTGGCGCCGTGACCTCATCTGCGTAATCGCCTGTACGGCACCGCTTCGAAACGATAGAGGCTGTTTGACCGGCCGTGCCGGGACCTAGGACCCTAACGACTCGCCTGAGACGGTCGTAGCGTCACCTAACATGGCAGCACCCCTCAACGACGATGACGGCAAACCCAGGTCGGGCACGCCTCGCCAGCAACCACCCGGTGTTGGCGCGTTGGGAAGTGTCGTCAAGCCTTTCGTCAGCACCGGCCGCTACTACACGCAATCGTGGCGGGATTATCTCGGCCACGAACCAACCGACTTACCGATTGCCCGCCCCACGATCGCGCTGGCCTCACAAGCGTTTCGCGACGAGATCGCCCTGCTGGGTCTGCGGATGCACCGACCGGTCAGCGAACCGCTCGCGTTCGGACGAATCACCGGCGAAGTTGTTGCGGCGCTGCGGTTCTACGGGCGCAGAGGGTGGCTCGACAGGGCCGAGGGCTTCTTCGCCAAACCTCCACCGCTGACCGACGTCACCGTCCGACCCGTGAAACATCTTGGACGTTCCTACGAACGCATCGTCTTCGACAGCGGCTATGCGCCGCGGGTGGGCGAACCAGGTCGCGAACGATGGCTCGGCTATACGGCAAACAGCCGCGAGTACGCGTTGATGCTCCGCCACCGCGAACCACGCCCCTGGGTGGTGTGCATCCACGGCGCCGAGATGGGCCGAGCCGGTCTTGACCTCGCATTGTTTCGGGGGTGGCACCTTCATCGGGATCTCGGTCTCAATGTCGTCTTACCCGTTCTCCCGCTCCACGGCCCCCGTGCGCGGAGCTTGCCGAAAGGCGTCGCATTCCCCGGCGAGGACGTACTCGACGATGTTCACGCGACCGCGCACGCGGTGTGGGACATTCGCCGCCTTGTCTCATGGATACGTTCGCAACAGCCGGAGTCGGCGATCGGCTTGAACGGGATCTCGCTCGGCGGCTATGTCGCATCGCTGGTCGCCAGCCTCGAAGACGGACTCACCTGCGCGATTCTCGGCGTCCCGGTGGTCGACCTCGTCGAGATACTGATGCGTCACGCTGGGCTCAGCGACGACGACCCCCGGCTAGAAACGGTCGCGATGGCCGAGCCCATCGGGCAGATGGTGTCACCACTGTCGCTTGCTCCCCGCGTGCCGATGCGAGGCCGCTTCATCTACGCCGGCGTTGCCGATCAGCTCGTGCATCCGCGTGAGCAGGTCGCCCGACTCTGGGAACACTGGGGCAGACCCGAGATCGTCTGGTACCGCGGCGGGCACACAGGATTCTTTCGCTCGCGGCCTGTGCAGCGATTCATCGATGACGCGCTTGTACAGTCCGGCCTCGTCTAATCGAGACGTCGCCTACGCGATGGACAGCGCGATGCCGTCGAGAATGTCATGCTCGCTGACCACCAATTCGACGATGCCGGCCCGCTGCCCCAGTGCGTACGCGAGTTCCTCGACGATGATCGCTCCACCGCCGATGACATCCACCCGGCCCTCGTGCATTGGGCCAAGGACAGCGCGCTGCGCACGTGTCATCGCAATGAGCTCATCGCAGACCGGTAACAATTCGTCGAAAGTGGTGCGGGACAGATGGATTGCCTCGGAATCGTACGTCGCCATCTGGTGCGCCAGCGCCGCCACCGTCGTCATGGTGCCGGCCACGCCGACCCAGGTGCGCGCGCGTTCGACGGGCACCACCGCGAATGCCTGCGCCAGCCCCTCGCGGACGACCTCGCGCGCCGCGGCGACCTCCTCGACAGTTGGCGGGTCGGAGTGGAGGCAGCGCTCGGTCAGTCGAACGCAGCCGATGTCGGCGGAGAAGCTGGCCTCGACATCGCGCACGCCGAGCACCACCTCGGTCGAGCCGCCACCGAGATCGACGACTGCGAAAGGACCTGAGGCCGTGTCCAATTCGTTGACCGCACCGCGGAAAGACAGTTCGGCCTCTTCCGTCCCGGTGATCACCTCGGCGACCGCGCCAGGTACGACGGCCCCGAGAACCTCTGCGGTCATCGCGAAGAACACGTCGCGGTTGGACGCATCACGCGTCGCCGACGTCGCGACCATCCGCACCGTCGGAACCTCCTGTGCACGCAGCAATTCGGCGTAGTCGACGAGCGCCGCCCTGGTGCGGGTCAGCGCATCGGGGGCGAATTGCCCGGTGGCATCGACGCCCTGGCCCAGACGCACGATTCGCATCTCGCGGTGCACGTCGGACAGCCTCCCGGCATCGTCGACGTCGGCGATCAGCAGACGGATCGAGTTGGTGCCGCAGTCGATGGCCCCGACCCTACTCATGCGCTCCACGTCTCTCTCTCAAGGATTCCCGCCATCGCCGGTTCGCCGGCCAGCACCGCCAACGCCTCGTCGCCGAACGGGTTGGTACCGGGACCCTTGGCCAGTGAATGCGCGATGACCACGTGCAGGCACTTCACCCGGTCCGGCATGCCGCCGCCGGAAAACGTTGTGCCCAAGGGCTCTATCGCGTCACGCTCGGCAAGGTAGGACTCGTGCGCCTTCAGATAGGCGGCGGCCAGGTCCGAGTCGTGCTGCAGGCGCTCGGACATCTCCCGCATCATTCCCGACGACTCCAACCGGCTGGCCGCCGCTGTCAGCGCGGGATGGGTCAAGTAATACAGCGTCGGAAACGGTGTTCCGTCTTCGAGCTTCGGTGCTGTCTTGACTACTGCGGGCTCACCGTTGGGGCACCGGTAGGCGATCTCCAGTACACCGCGAGGTTCACGACCCAGCTGCTTCGCGACCGCCTCCAGATCCGCCGGCTCAACCACCGGGAGTGGGCGCACTGGTCGGGACCGGAGGCACGGGCGCTGGGGCCCCCGGCGGCGCGGGCGGGGCGGGCGCGGGCGCGGGCGCAACGCCGTATGGCGCATCTGCAATGGTGCCCCACAGGGCCGTGTACCAGGGTTCGTTGCGATCGGCGGTGGGCGCCTCTACACCCGGCGTCGCCGGGGCGGCAGCGCCGGGAGGGAGCTGCACCTGATATGGAATCTCGCCTGGCATGACGAATCCGAGCCGTTCGCGCGCCTGCGCGGCGATGAACACGGGATCGCCCAACTTGACCTTCTGCTGTTCGAGGTCCGCGATCTGCGCGCGCAGCTGTTCCTCGGTGGCCTTCAGTTGCTTCATCTCGGTCCGCTGCCCGAAGTAGGTGCGCACGGGCCCGGCGATGGTCAACGTCAGCACACACACCACCGCGGCCAGGATCGCGGCGCGACGTGCCGCGGACCCGAACCGCTGCTCGGACTGTTGTTCTGCCGACACCGCAATGGATTTGCGGATCGAGTCGGTGGTGCTCTCCTGCGGTTCGGCGGCGTCAACCTCGGGCGTCGGCTGCGGCTCGGTGGTGCGGGACTCTCGGCGGACGGACGATGTGCTCCGCGGGCGACCCCGGGCGGCCTCGGACTTCCCCGACTTACCTGGTCGAGAAGTCGGGGATCGCCGCTTGGGGTCGGGCCGCTTCGCTTCTGGCACGGGCTATTTGGTCTCCACGGAATAGCGCGGGAACGCCAGGTCACCCGCATACCGGGCGGCGTCGCCGAGGGTCTCCTCGATACGCAGCAGCTGGTTGTACTTGGCGACCCGCTCGCTGCGGGCCGGCGCACCGGTCTTGATCTGGCCGCTGCCGACCGCGACGGCGAGGTCGGCGATCGTGGTGTCCTCCGTCTCGCCGCTGCGGTGGCTCATCATCGTGCGATACCCGCTGTAATGGGCGAGCGCCACCGCATCCAGTGTCTCGGTGAGCGTGCCGATCTGGTTGACCTTCACCAGAAGCGCGTTGGCCGCGCCCCTCTCGATGCCGTCCTCGAGCCGTTCGGGATTGGTGACGAACAGGTCGTCGCCGACGACCTGGACGCGGTCGCCGATCGCCGCGGTCAGTGCGACCCAGCCCTCCCAGTCGTCCTCGGACAGCGGATCCTCGATCGACACCAGCGGATACGAGTCCATCAGTTCCGCATAGAACTCGATCATCTGCGCATCGGTCCGGGTTTCGTTCTCGAACTGGTAACCCGTTCCTTCGGTGAAGAATTCGGTCGCCGCGACGTCGAGCGCCAGGGCCACGTCCGAACCGGCCTTATAACCCGCGCCCTCGATCGCGGTGAGAATCAGGTCCAGCGCGGCCTTCGTACCTGCGACGTCGGGAGCGAACCCGCCCTCGTCGCCGAGGCCGGTGGACAGACCCTGCTTTTTGAGCACCGACTTCAGCGAGTGGTACACCTCGGCGCCCCACCGCAGCGCCTCCTTGAAGCTGGGCGCGCCGATCGGGGCGACCATGAACTCCTGAACGTCGACGCCTGTGTCCGCATGTGCTCCACCGTTGAGAATGTTCATCATCGGCACCGGAAGGATGTGTGCGTTCGGGCCGCCCAGGTACCGAAAAAGAGGTAGAGCGGCACTTTCCGCGGCGGCTTTCGCCACGGCAAGCGACACGCCGAGGATGGCGTTGGCTCCCAGCCGCGACTTGTCGGGGGTCCCGTCCAGATCCAGCAGGGCCTGATCGACCAGCCGCTGGTCGTCGGCGCTCAGCCCGATGACGGCAGGCGCGATCTCGTCGAGCACCGCCTCGACGGCCTTTCCGACCCCCTTGCCGCCGTACCGCGAGCCGCCGTCGCGAAGCTCGACCGCCTCATGTTCGCCGGTGGACGCACCTGACGGCACCGCGGCCCTGGCGAAGGTGCCGTCCAGCAGGGCCACCTCGACCTCGACCGTCGGGTTGCCACGGGAATCGAGAATCTCGCGGGCTCCGACCTGCTCGATGATGGGCACTGGCTTCTCCTTGGTCGTGTGTTGACGACGTTGAGCCTAGAGGTTCGACCGGCGTGGGGCGTGCTCAGAGGGGGTGTCCGTCGGCGTAGGCCGTCGCCCAGTCCCGCACGGTGCGTGCGTACTGGTCGGAGAGGTTGTACGCCCGCAGGGCCTCCATCCAGCCCTTGGGCGTGGACAGGTCCTTGCCCCGCCAGCACAGATAACCGGCCGCCGACAGGGCCGCATCGTCGAAGTTGTCGGGGCTGATGACGCCGTCGTTGTTGGCGTCGACGCCGTACAGCCGCCAGGTCTCCGGGATGAACTGCATCGGGCCCATCGCCCTGGCGTGCGTCGGATCGCCGTCCATCTCGCCGCCGTCGTTGTCGATGATCTCGAGGTTTCCGTTGGTGCCGTCCAGTCGAACCCCGCGGATCGGCGGAGTGACGTCGCCGTTCTCGGCGATCTGCGCGCCGCGGAATGTGCCGTGATGGCTCTCGACCTCACCGATCCCCGCGAGCGTGGTCCACTCCAAGTGGCAGTCGGGATTCTCGACCTCGGCTACCCGCGCCGCGTAGGCGTAGGCCTCCAGTGCGTTGATCGGGATGCCCAGATGAGGGGCCCGTTCGGCGGCCCATTCGCGCAGCTGGTCGGCGGGACGGCCGCCGGCATGGGTGTCGATTTTGGGCACGGGGTCGCCGGCAGGAGGCGGCACCCCCTCCGGAATCGGGGTTCCCACCTGCCATGAGCAGCTAGAAGCCATGAGCAGCGCCGTCGCTCCCACTACTGCGACCGCCCGCCCCCAACGCACGCGCGACACCAAACTCCCTCGAAACAACCTCGGTCACTGCCATCGTCCCACGCGTTTCGGACACGGTGGGCAGGCGTGGCCGACGCCTCCTACGTCGATTCCCAGTTAACCGGGATCATCGCGATTCGACGACTACCTCTTCATCCTGCGATTCCTCGCCATTCTCGTCATCGGCCGCCTCGGCAGGCACGTCCTCCTCGGTCGGCGCAGGTTCGGCGTCCGCCCGGATGGGCCAGTGCGTCCGCCATTCCTCCTCGGTGATGTCCCCCGGCGCTGACACGTCGAGCGCTTCGGGCATGTCTGCCCCGCGCCGCGCCGCCGCGATTGCGAGCTCGGCGGCGCGCACGGTGTCCATGAACTCCAGCGCCGACGAACGCAACGTGTTCTCCGAGTCGACGTGGGCCGCGACGGTCACCGAGGTGATCGACTCCGGCACCAGGTCGACGGGCAAGCCTGCCGCCGTCGCCCGCTCAATCACCTTCTGCGCCAGGGCCAATGCGGGTTGGCCCGTGGGCACATCGTCCATCGCCGATCGGACACCCTTGAGCGACCTTTCGATGGCCTTGCGCTCCTCCCATTGGGCGAGCTGGTCCTCGAGCGAAATCTCTTCTCCGGCAAGCACAGCGGGCACCCGATTGACGAGCTTGCGGATGAGCGAATCCGCGACGTCGTCAATCGAGAACGGATGCTCGGGAGCGTCCTCGGCGATGCGCGCGTGAAAGAGCACTTGCAGCAACACATCTCCGAGTTCGTCGCGCAACTCGTCGGCGTTGCCGTTGCGCACCGCGTCGAAGACCTCGTAGGTCTCCTCCAGCAGGTAGCGGCGCAGCGAATCGTGCGTCTGCTGGCTCTCCCACGGCCCCGACGTCCGCAACTTGTCCATCATCGCCACTGCGTCGACGAGGCGTTCACCCGCCGCTGCTCCCTGCGCTTCGATGAGCTTGTCACCGGCCGCCAGCCGCGCCCGCACCGCGGGATGATCGGGATCTGACGACAGCAGCACGGGTGCGGCTTCGTCGTCTGACGCGTCATAGGAGCACGGCCTGGCTGCCGGCAGCGACCAGGGCACCCTGACCGGCATCTCCTCGGTGTACTGGACATCGCCGGCAAGCAAATTGATCGCCTCGACGGGCACCAGCGAGGGGCGGCGCGGGTCGACCAAGACAACGGTCATCTGGCCACACCCCTAACACGCTCTGATGGAGATCGCCGATCTCGGTTATATCAACATAGTCAGACCCGACGCGGCCGGTGAGCACCGCCTGCTGCCCCTTGCATCGACGCGGGGATGGCCGCCCTGCCCGAAGACAGAGCGGCCATCGCGTCACGCCTTTGTGACTAGTACTCCGGCTGGCCTAGGAGCCGACCTCGGCCTCGGCGTCGGCCTCAATCGTCCAGTGGCCCGGCACCTCCTCGAAGAACGGGTTGATGATCCCTTCGACCGTGGGCAGCTTCTTGAGCTGGCCCGGAGGGATGTTGAAGAACGGGTTCCTAACGTTGTTGATGAACGCCGCATTCTTCAGTTGTCCCGGCGGGATGTGCCCGTTGGGCAGCCGGAAGTAGTTGTCGATCTCCGGGAACTGCACCTCGGGCACGTTCACATCAGGAACGTTCACACTCGGCACGTTCACATCAGGAACGTTCACACTCGGCACGTTCACATCAGGAACGTTCACACTCGGCACGTTCACATCAGGAACGTTCACACTCGGCACGTTCACATCAGGAACGTGCACACTCGGAGCGGCCGGGACATCCACGTGCGGAATGCCGGGGACGGGAATCGGAGGCAGCTTCGGATCAGCGTGCGCGAGGCCTGTGCCCAAGCCGAGCGCGCCGAGTCCCAGTGCACCGGTCATCGTCGTGGCTACTGCCAACTTCTTGATGTCCATGTTCAACTCCTTCGCCTTTGCGTCATCGCGATAGGCACCAGACAGCCCGGCGCTATCGCGCGATGTTTCGGTTTACGGAATTGCTCAACCGCCTACAGACGGTTGCCGCCCACGGTTTAGACGACGACGCAATACCTTGACCCCCCGCTGTGTATGTCGGGTCGGGCCGTCGAGGCGTTAACAGCGCCGCTCAATCGAAATGCATTGCGGCGGACTAAGTAACGGTGGCTACCAGGGGTTTAGACGGTCGAATCCGATTTAGAAATAATGTCGACACTGCCCTGCGGCTGTCCATCCAGCACCAGCAGTAAGTCGGCCACCATCTGCACCAGCTCAAGATCACGCAACCGCGGCGCGGCGACCCCGCCACCGGCCCGCGGAATCGGCACCTGCACCGTCGAGGTGGTCGCGCGGTAGCTAGCACTGGGATACACCCGCTTCAGGCGCAGCTGCTGTGAGTCCACCAACTGCAATGGCGACACCTTAAGCGTCGCCTCCGACACCGTGCTCATCTCAGTCACACCGTAGTGCCGGCACAGCAGTCGCAGCCGTGCCACCGCGACCAGCCGTCGTGCTGGCTCGGGCAGCGGTCCGTACCGGTCGACGAGTTCGTCGATCACGGCATTCACCGCGGCGTCGTCGGCTGCGGCCGCGAGCCGGCGATAAGCCTCCAGTCGCAACCGATCGCTGCCGATGTAGTCGGGCGGTAGATGCGCGTCGACCGGTAAATCGATCCGTACGTCCTTCGGTTCTTCGGGCGCCAGAACGGTTTTCCCGTCGGCTGCGGCGCGGTAGGCCTCGACGGCCTCGCCGACCAGCCGCACGTAGAGGTCGAAGCCAACGCCGGCGACGTGGCCGGATTGCTCTGCGCCCAAGACGTTTCCGGCACCGCGGATCTCGAGATCCTTCAGCGCGACAGCCATACCGGCGCCGAGTTCGTTGTTCTGCGCGATCGTGGCCAAGCGGTCGTATGCGGTCTCGGTGAGCGGAACCTCGGGCGGATAAAGGAAATACGCATAGCCACGTTCGCGGCTACGGCCCACCCGGCCCCGCAGCTGATGCAACTGCGACAACCCGAACGTGTCTGCGCGTTCGACGATCAGCGTGTTGGCGTTTGAGATGTCCAGGCCCGTCTCGACGATTGTCGTACACACCAAAATGTCGAAGTCCCGGTTCCAGAAACCCTCGACCGTCTTCTCCAGCTGCTCCTCGGGCATCTGCCCATGCGCGACGGCGACGCGGGCCTCGGGGACGAGCGCGCTCACCTTCGCGGCGGCCTGGTCGATCGATCGCACCCGGTTGTGGATGTAGAACGCCTGCCCGTCGCGCAGCATCTCGCGTCGCAACGCAGCCGCGATCTGCTTGTCGTCGTGCGGACCGACGTAGGTCAGCACCGGGTAGCGCTCCTCGGGCGGCGTGAGGATCGTCGACATCTCCCGGATGCCCGCAAGGCTCATCTCCAGCGTGCGGGGAATCGGGGTGGCGCTCATGGTGAGCACGTCGACGTGGGTGCGCATCGACTTGATGTGCTCCTTGTGCTCGACGCCGAATCGCTGCTCCTCGTCGACCACGACCAGTCCGAGGTCCTTCCATGTCACGCCCGTCTGCAGCAGCCGGTGGGTGCCGATCACGATGTCGACCGACCCGTCCTTCATGCCTTCGAGCACCGCGCGCGACTGCGCGGGATCAGTGAATCGGGACAGGCCCTTCACGGTCACCGGGAAGCCCGCCATGCGCTGGGTGAAGGTCTGCAGATGCTGGTCGGCCAGCAGCGTGGTCGGCACCAGCACCGCGACCTGCTTACCGTCCTGCACCGCCTTGAAGGCCGCCCGCACCGCGATCTCGGTCTTGCCGTAGCCGACGTCACCGCAGATCACGCGGTCCATCGGCACGGGCTTCTCCATATCGCCCTTGACCTCCGTGATGGCCGTGAGCTGGTCGACCGTCTCGGTGAACCCGAACGCGTCCTCCATCTCGTTCTGCCATGGGGTGTCGGGGCCGAACGCGTGCCCCGCCGAAGCCTGCCGTTTGGCGTACAGCGAGACCAGCTCGGCCGCGATCTCGCGCACGGCGCGGCGAGCTTTCGTCTTGGTATTCGTCCAGTCGCTGCCGCCGAGCTTGCTCAGGGTCGGTGATTCACCGCCGACGTAGCGCGACAACTGATCAAGCGAGTCCATCGGCACGTACAGCCGGTCTGATCCGCCGCCCCGCTTGGACGACGCGTACTCGAGAACCAGGTACTCGCGGCGGGCGCCGCCCACAACGCGTTCGGTCATCTCGACGAACCGGCCGATGCCGTGCTGGTCGTGCACGACCAGATCGCCGGCGGTGAGCGCCAGCGGATCGACGACGTTGCGCCGCTTGGCGGCCAGCCGCTTACCCTCGGTGGCCGCGACCCGGTTGCCTGTCAGATCGGTCTCGGTGATCACCACCAGGTTGGCGCCCGGAATGACGACGCCGTCGTGCAACGGCCCCTTGAGGACGTTGACGATCCCGTCCCGCAGATCCTCGCCTGGCTCCAAACAGACTGCCGCCGTGTCGGATTCGCGCAACTGTTCGACGATACGGTGCGCGGTGCCGGTGCCGGGTGCGACGACGGCCGCGTGCCCACCGGTGAGGACGTGCGCGCGCAGCATCGCGAAGATCTCGGTGACATTGCTTTGCTGGCCTCGCGCCGACGGCGCCGGACGGATGTCGATCTCGAGCGCGGACTCGTCGGACAGCTGGCTCAGCGTCCACCACGGGTGACCGCCGTCGCGCGCCGCCGCGCGAGCGTCGTCCAACTCGATGAACCCCGACGCACCCATCGCCTCCAGATCGATCGGCGCGTCACCGCCGACGGCCGCCGTCGACCAGGAGGCCTCCAGAAACTCGCGGCCGGTCTTTATCAGGTCGGCCGCGCGGGTCCGTACCTTCTCGGGGTCGCAGATCAACACCGGCGTGGCAGACGGCAGGTGCGCGGACAGGGTGGCCAGTTGGGTGGGACGCAGCAGCGGCAGCAGCGCCTCCATCCCGTCGACGGGGATGCCCTCGGACAGCTTGGCGAGCATGTCGGGCACGCTGCCGGAGATGGTGTTGTCGGCCACCGGGTGTTCGGCGGCCAGCTTCGCCGCACGGATGCGGACGTCGTCGCTCAGCAGAACTTCGCGGCACGGCACCGCGATCAGCGTGTCGACGTCGATCTCGGGGATGGACCGCTGGTCGGCGATGGAGAACATCCGCATCTCCGACACCTCGTCGCCCCAGAACTCGATGCGCATCGGATGCTCGGCGGTGGGTGCAAAGACGTCGAGGATGCCGCCGCGCACCGCGAACTCGCCGCGCTTGCCGACCATGTCGACGCGTGTGTACGCCAGCTCGACCAGCCGCTCGATGACCTGGTCGAAATCGGATTCGGCTCCGACGGTCAACGTCACCGGCTCGATCTCGACCAGGTCGGATGCCATCGGTTGCAGAAGGGACCTGGTCGTCGTCACGACGACGCGCAACGGCGCACCGAGCCGCTCGTCGTCCGGGTGCGCGAGGCGGCGCAACAGCATCAAGCGCGCACCGACCGTGTCGACACCCGGCGACAGCCGCTCGTGCGGCAGCGTCTCCCAAGAGGGAAAGAGCGCGACCGCGTCACCGAACACACCCCGCAGTTCGGCGGTCAGGTCATCGGCTTCGCGCCCGGTTGCGGTGACGACGAGCAGCGGGCCCGCTGCGGCGAGTGCGCTCGCGACGTAGACCCGGGCCCGGGCCGGTCCGACGAGGGCGAGATCGCGCGGCTTGTCGGCGGCGCGGCGCGCGAGCTCCTGCAGGGAGGGATCGCGCAGCGCCAGGTCAACGAGCCCGGCGATCGGGGTCTGGACATGGTTGATCCCCGATGCGGTCATGATGTGTCCATCGTAGGTCGACGGGCTCGATCGGAATTTGGGCTGGTGCCGTCAGGACGCTGTGCGCCGGGAGTCGATCGCGGGTTATGCGGATTCGGCGCGCTGGTCAACCCTCACGGTGCTCCAGCGCGCCGAATTCACTAGTCGTCGAGCAGCGGCGGGTCCTTCTCGAGGTGCATCAGCCCGTTCCAGCAGAGGTTCACCAGATGCGCGGCGACGACCTCTTTCTTGGGCTCCCGAACGTCCAGCCACCACTGCGCGGTCATCGAGACCGATCCGACCAAGGCCTGTGCGTACAACGGCGCCATCTCGGCGTCCAGCCCGCGTCGGGAGAAGTCGCCGGCCAGGATGGAGGACACCTGGTTGACGGCCTCGTTGAGCAGTGTGGAGTAGGTGCTGCCCGACGTGATGGATGCCGGGGAGTCGCGAATGAGGATGCGGAAGCCGTCGGTGCGCTCGTCGACGTAGGTCAACAACGCCAGCGCCACCCGCTCGATGCGCAGCCGGGACCGGTTGTTGGTCATCTTCGTCAGCGACGACGTGATGCGGTCGAGCAGAGCCGACATCTCGCGGTCGACGACCACGGCGTACAGCCCCTCCTTGCCGCCGAAGTGCTCGTAGACGACGGGTTTGGAGACGTTCGCCCGCTGGGCGATCTCCTCGATCGAAGTGCCCTCATAACCGCGCTCGGCGAACAATGAGCGGGCGATGTCGATGAGCTGGTGCCGCCGCTCCGCACCGGTCATCCTGGCGCGGGGCGCCCGGACCTCCTTGTCGGGTGCTGCCACGGCTACCAGGTTAGTTCAGTCGACTAGCATCACGACTTGATCGATCCGTCGTGGTGTAATCGGCAGCACCTCTGATTTTGGTTCAGATAGTTCAGGTTCGAGTCCTGGCGACGGAGCACTTTGCGCCCGTAGGCCCATACCAAGTCGCGAGCGTGCGCAAAATAGCCATAAGAGACGGCGTGTCACCTACAGACACGCACGTTCGCGGGAAAGGGAAGCCCTATGACCCAGGGGCCGACGGACTACGCGGTCGTGGTCTTGGCCGCAGGCGCAGGCACGCGCATGCGCTCCGACATCCCGAAGATGCTGCATCCGCTCGGCGGTCGCAGCATGCTGGCGCACGCCCTGCACGCCATCGCCGAGGTCGCGCCGCTACACCTCGTCGTGGTGGTCGGCAAGGACCGCGACCAGGTCATGCCCGCGGTCGAGGAGCTGGCCGGTGAGCTGGGCCGCGAGATCGATGTCGCCGTGCAGGATCAGCAGCTCGGCACCGGACATGCGGTTGCGTGCGGGCTGACCGCACTTCCCCCCGATTTCGCCGGCACCGTCGTCGTCACCCTCGGCGACGTCCCGCTGCTGGACGCGCACACTCTCGGCGACCTGATCGCCGCGCACACCGGAGCATCGGCGTCGGCGACCGTGCTGACGACGACGCTGCCCGATCCGACCGGCTATGGCCGCATCCTGCGCGCGCGCGAGGGCGGAGATCTTCTAGGCATCGTCGAACAGGCCGACGCCAGCCCATCGCAGCTGGTCATCAGCGAGGTCAACGCCGGCGTCTACGCGTTCGACATCACCGCCTTGAGGTCGGCGCTGAGCCGGTTGAAGTCGGACAACGCACAGCACGAGCAGTACCTGACCGACGTGATCGCGATCGTGCGGTCCGACGGCAACGTGGTCAAGGCCAAGCACATCGACGACGCCGTACTGGTCGCCGGCGTCAACGACCGCGTGCAGCTGGCCGCGCTCGCCGCGGAGCTCAACCGCCGCATCGTCGCCGCACATCAGCGCGCAGGGGTGACGATCATGGATCCGGCCACCACGTGGATCGACGTCGACGTGACCATCGGCCGCGACACCGTCGTGTATCCGGGCACGCAGCTGCTGGGCGCCACCAGCATCGGCCGGCAATGCCAGATCGGCCCCGACACCACGCTGACCGACGTCACGGTCGGTGACGAGGCGATGGTGGTCCGCACCCATGGCAGCCAGTCGACGATCGGCGGGGGCGCGGCAGTCGGCCCGTTCGCGTACCTACGGCCCGGCACCGCATTGGGCGCCGATGGCAAGCTCGGCGCATTCGTCGAGACCAAGAACTCGACGATCGGCGCCGGAACGAAGGTGCCCCACCTGACGTACGTCGGCGACGCCGACATCGGCGAGCACAGCAACATCGGCGCGTCCAGCGTGTTCGTCAACTACGACGGCGAGAGCAAGAGCCGCACGACGATCGGCTCCTACGTGCGCACCGGATCCGACACCATGTTCGTCGCGCCGGTCACCATCGGCGACGGCGCCTACACCGGCGCCGGCACCGTGGTCCGCGAGGACGTGCCGCCGGGAGCGCTGGCTGTGTCTGCCGGTCCGCAGCGAAATGTCGAGGGTTGGGTGGCGCGTAAACGACCCGGCTCCGCTTCGGCCGCCGCAGCGGCGGCGGCATCGGACCCGGCCAAAGCGTCGTCCAGTTCATCGGGTGAACACGACGCCGAAAAGCCGTGAGCCGGTTGCCCGGCGTTGGCCATCCGGCAACCCGTACGATTGAGCCGATATCGACCCCGAGCAGTGAGGGCACTGTGGGCACCGAGTGGACCGATAACCGCAAAAATTTGATGCTCTTCTCGGGTCGAGCGCACCCCGAACTCGCTGAGCAGGTCGCGAAGGAACTTGACGTTCACGTGACAGCGCAAACGGCCCGGGACTTCGCCAACGGCGAGATCTTCGTCCGTTTCGACGAGTCCGTCCGTGGCTGCGACGCGTTCGTGCTGCAGTCCCACCCCGCGCCGCTGAACCAGTGGCTGATGGAACAGCTGCTGATGATCGACGCGCTCAAACGCGGGAGCGCCAAGCGAATCACGGCGATTCTGCCGTTCTATCCCTATGCGCGTCAGGACAAGAAGCACCGTGGCCGCGAGCCGATCTCCGCGCGGCTGGTCGCCGACCTGCTCAAGACCGCGGGTGCGAACCGGATCCTCACGGTCGATCTGCACACCGATCAGATCCAGGGCTTCTTCGACGGCCCCGTCGACCACATGCGGGCGCAGAAACTGCTCACCGGTTACATCGCCGACAACTATGCCGACCACGACATGGTCGTCGTCTCCCCCGATTCGGGTCGTGTCCGAGTCGCTGAGAAATGGGCCGATGCGCTCGGCGGCGTCCCGCTGGCCTTCATCCACAAGACCCGCGACCCCCTGGTGCCGAACCAGGTGAAGTCCAATCGCGTCGTCGGCGATGTGAAGGGCAAGACCTGCATCCTCACCGACGACATGATCGACACCGGTGGCACCATCGCCGGCGCCGTCAATCTGCTGCGCGCCGACGGTGCCAGCGACGTCATCATCGCCGCCACCCACGGCGTGCTTTCCGACCCTGCCGCGCAGCGGCTCGCGGACTGCGGCGCACGTGAGGTCATCGTCACGAACACGCTGCCGATCGACGACGAGAAGCGCTTCCCGCAGTTGACCGTGCTTTCGATCGCCCCGCTGCTGGCCAACACCATTCGCGCGGTGTTCGACAACGGTTCTGTCACAAGTCTTTTCGACGGGTCCGCGTAGTGCCGGACGCGCGGATTTACCACAACCCGAAGTGCTCGACCTCCCGTAAGACCCTGGAGTTGTTGCGGGACAACGGCATCGAGCCGACGGTCGTTCAGTACCTGAAGACGCCTCCGACGCGTGCCGAGATCGTGAAGATGATCAAGGATGCGGGTATCGACGTGCGCACTGCGGTGCGCAAACGCGAATCGCTCTACGGCGAACTGAAACTCGCCGACGCCAGCGACGACGAGCTGCTGGATGCGATGGCTGAGCATCCGATTCTGATCGAGCGTCCGTTCGTCGTCACGCCGAAGGGCACCCGGCTGGCCCGCCCGATCGACGCGGTGCAAGAGATTCTGTGAGCGTTCGCCACTGCGCGGCGACCACCGTGGTGGCGGTGCTCGCTGTATCCGGTTGTTCGACGGAGCCGCCCGACTACCAGTCGATTCTGTCGACGACGCCGACGACGACCACGACCACGCCCGAGGCGGGTTCGGAGGAGGCGCTGCCCATCGCGACCTACCTGGAACGGAAGGGCGTCGTCGGCGAACCGATTCCGGCGGACAAACTCACCGATCTGACGGTGACCTATCCGACGCCGCCGGGCTGGAAGCCGTTCGTCAACTCGAATCTGTCGCCGGGCACGCGGGTGATCGCCAAGGGCACCACTTATCCGATGGCGATGGTCGTCGTGTTCAAGCTCACCGGCGACTTCGACGTCAACGAGGCCATAAAGCACGGCTACAACGACGCCGAATTGTCGGAGAACTTCAATCGGCTCAACGCGTCGATGGACAACTTCAAGGGGTTCCCGTCGTCGATGATCGAGGGCAGCTACGACCTCAACGGGTCGCGCATGCACAGCTATAACCGCATCGTCATCGCGACCGGCGCACCCCCGGCCAACCAGCGATATCTCATTCAGTTCACGGTGACCGGCTACGCGGACAAGGCCGCCGAGGAAGCGCCCGACATGGAGGCGATCATCCGGGGGTTCAACGTCGAGGTGCCGAAGGCTCCGCCGCCAAGGTAAGCACCCGTGGCTAGGGTGGTCGGCATGAGTCAATGGACCGCCGCCGATCTGCCGTCCTTCGCCGGGCGGACCGTCATCGTGACCGGAGCCAACAGCGGGTTGGGGCTGATCACCGCGCGTGAGCTCGCCCGCGTCGGCGCCAAGACGATCCTCGCCGTGCGCAACACGGCCAAGGGCGACGAGGCCGCCGCGTCCATCACCGGTGACGTCGAGGTTCGCAAGCTCGACCTGCAGGACCTCTCGTCGGTGCGCGCATTCGCCGACGGGGTCGACAACGTCGACGTCCTGGTGAACAACGCAGGCATCATGGCGGTCCCCTACGCCGTGACCGTCGACGGCTTCGAGAGCCAGATCGGCACCAATCATCTCGGCCACTTCGCCTTGACGAACCTTCTGCTGCCGAAGATCACCGACCGCGTGGTGACGGTGTCCTCGATGATGCACCTCATCGGATGGATCAACCTCAAGGATCTGAATTGGAAGGCGCGGCCGTACCTGGCATGGCCGGCCTACGGTCAGTCGAAGCTGGCCAACCTGCTGTTCACCAAGGAATTGCAGCGCCGCCTCGACGCGGCCGGATCGCGTCTGAAGGCGCATGCCGCCCACCCCGGCTATTCGGCGACCAACCTGCAGGGACAGTCCGGCGGCAAGGTCGGCGACACGTTGATGGGCTTCGGAAACAAGCTCGCCACCGACGCCGACTTCGGTGCCCGCCAGACGCTGTACGCGGCGACTCAGGACCTGCCAGGCAACTCGTTCATCGGCCCGCGGTTCACCATGTGGGGTCCGACCGGTCCCACGCCGTTCCGCAGTCCGCTGGCCCGCGACGGCGACAAGGCCGGCGAGCTCTGGGAGCTGTCCGAGCAGCTCACGGACACCAAATTCGGACTTTGATTTGAGGTTGAGCAGCCACAACGGCTACCCTGGCTGCTGATCACGGCGAGGGTGGCTCGGATTTTCGGAAGCCACCGTTATCGACGCGAACTGAATTCTTCAGGTTGCGCCCTGGCCGTGCCCGGTCCACGACACAGGAGCAGCACCAATGGCCAAGAACGCGCCGAACAACCTTTCCGCCACGGTCCGCAAGGAAACCGGCAAGGGCGCTTCGCGCCGCGCCCGCCGCGCAGGTCGGGTGCCTACCGTCCTCTACGGCCACGGCAGCGATCCGCAGCACCTCGAGCTCAACGCCCACGACTTCGCCGCGGTGCTGCGTAACTCCGGCACCAACGCGGTGCTCACCCTCGACATCGAGGGCACCGAGCAGCTGGCGCTGACCAAGTCGCTCGAGATCCATCCGATCCGCCGCAGCATCACCCACGCCGATCTGCTGGTCGTGCGTCGCGGCGAGAAGGTGACCGTCGAGGTCAACGTTCTCGTCGAGGGTGAGGCGACTCCCGGCACCCTGGTCACCCAGGACGCGAACACCATCACCATCGAGGCCGACGTGCAGTCCATCCCCGAAAGCCTCACGCTGTCGGTCGAGGGCGCTGACATCGGCACGCAGTTCACCGCCGGCGGGATCACGCTGCCCGAAGGGGTGTCGCTGATCTCGGATCCCGAGACGCTCGTCGTCAACGTCGTCGCCGCGCCGACCGAGGAAGACCTCGAGGCCGAAGGCGCGGGCGAGGCCGGGGAAGGCGAGGCCGAGGGCGAAGCAGCCGAGGGCGAAGCTGCCGAGGGCGAGAGCGAAGCCGGCGAAGAGGCATCCGCCTCGGAATCCGAGTAGCGCGCCATGGCCGAGCCTCAACTCGTGGTCGGCCTCGGCAATCCCGGTCCGCAGTACGCCACGACGCGGCACAACCTCGGCTTCCTCGTCGCCGACATCCTGGCCGACCGCATCGGCTCGGGATTCAAGGTGCACAAGAAGTCCGGGGCCGAAGTGGTCACCGGTCAGCTCGCCGGCCGTCCGGTGGTGCTGGCCAAACCGCGCTGCTATATGAACGAGTCCGGGCGTCAGGTGGCGCCGTTGGCCAAGTTCTACTCGGTGGCGCCCGCCGACATCGTCGTCATCCACGATGAGCTCGATATCGACTTCGGGCGCATCCGGTTGAAGTCCGGCGGCGGTGTCGCCGGGCACAATGGCCTCCGGTCGTTGGGTTCTGCGCTGGGCAGCAACGAGTTTCAGCGGGTCCGCATCGGCATCGGACGACCGCCCGGCCGGATGGAGGGCGCCGCGTTCGTACTCGGCACCTTCACCTCCGCCGAGTGGAAAGAGGTGCCGACGATCTGCGAGCAGGCCGCCGACGCCACCGAGCTTCTGCTGTCGCAGGGTCTGGAACCGGCGCAGAACACGGTGCACGCCTGGGGCTAGCCCCCGTGCGTCTGGCCGGCCAGCGTCGTGATCGGGGCCTCGGTGGCGAGGCGCCCGGCTACGAATTGCGCTGCCTGCGTTGTCAATCCGGCCTCGACGTACTGGCTGTGCGCGGGCCTGTCGTTGCCGTTGGAGCACACCGGGTCGGCCCCGTTGCACAGGTCGATTGTCTTGTATCCGTACTGCGGGCTCAACGCCGTCAGCGGTCCACCGAGCAGCCGGATCGACGGGTTGCCGAAGACGGCCACCGCGGCGACGTGGTCGGCGACGGTCGGCGGCATCGGATTGACGAACCCGAGCGTGGGCGCTCCGGCCACCGTGATGATGTCCATGACCGCCGCCCCCTGCGAGTAGCCGCCGAGCACGATCTGGGTGTCCGGGCAGGTCGCCACGGTGTTCTGGACGAATGCACTGGCCTCGTTGGCGCCGTCCGCCGCGCGCATGAAGTCGAGCGAAGCCGGATAGTTGACCGCGTCAACCGCCACCGATTTGCCGGGCACCAGCGGCCGCAGCGCGTCGACGAACGCGTCGCCGACACGTCCGACACCGACCGGTTCACCTGTGCCGCGCGCGAAGACGACCTGAACGTCCGGACATGCGGCCTGCGCCGCCGCGGGTGCGACGAGCGTCACACCTGAAACCACCACTGCCGCAACGGCGAGAAACAGCCCACGCACCTTGTTCATGCATGGGCAAACGCCACAGGCAGCTCAGTTCATTCCACGACCGCTAGCGCCCGCCGATACCGCTGTCGACAACCTTGGTCTGCTTGTGCGGGAATCGGCGCTCGGCATACTCCTTGGCGGCCGAGTTCGGCAGCACGTAGAGGGTCTCCTTCTTCTCCTGCAGCGGCTTCAGGACGAGGTCCATGAACCCCTTGCGGTCGTTGAGATAAGGCTCGATGACGTCCTCGCCGGCGGGACACACGGCCAAGCAGTACGCCGCCTTGTAGTTGGCCTTGAACGACAGGCTCTGCCACATCGACGCGTTTTCGGAGTCGCTGACCCGCGAACGGTAGTCTGCCGCGTCCTCGCTGTCGGCGATGGTTTGCACCCAATCGGTGAATCCACCCATGAACTCACGGTAGTTGTGCGTAGAACACGCGAAGAAGTCGAACTCGCCGTCCTTCTTGATCGCACCGACCGGGCAGGCCGCCACACACAGCTTGCATGCCAGACAGGGCGAATAGTCAAGCGGTTCACCGTAACTGGTGATCGGCGCGGCCACCAGCACCGTGCCGAGCAGGATGAAGTTGCCGAACTTCGGATGTATCACATTTCGATGAATTCCCATCACACCCAGACCCGCGGCAACCGCAACGGGTTTGTGCGCCACCACCCAGATGCGACCGGGAAAGCGATCCATCTCCATCGGGAAGGACATGGACGGGTTGATCGCGCGGTATCCCGCGTCTTCCAATGCGCGGGTGATCCGGTGTGCCGCCTCGTTCATGATCTCGCCGCTGCGGTGGAACTCCTGGTTGGCCACGCTGCGCGCGGTGGACCGGACATTGTCGCGGTTCATCTTCACGACCAGGGATATGTAGCTCAGCGTTCCTGGCAGTGCGGTGTCGACATGCTCCCGCTCGCCGGACAGCTCGGGATTGTCGACGCTGGCGAACGCGACGTCGTCGGCACCCGCGTCCAGACACACCTGCCGCAGCCAGTCGGCGTCGATGACGCCCGGCCGTTGCACGGTGCGCGACCGCACCTTGCGGACGGTCGGGTGGTCTGCGAGACGGGCCGGAATGCTGTCGGTCATGCTAGGTATAGTACACAATACCCAGCTGTTATCGTAAGACTGCACAAACTTCGGGCGGCCGCGTAAAGAATCCGTTCTGATCGGGCATTTCCTCTGCAAGCGCGGGTAGACCGGAGACATGAGCAGTACGCGAACACGTCCCGGCCTGCTGCGTCGTGGGTGGCAACGGGCGCTCGACGGGGAGCGACTCTGGGGCTCGGTCGAGATCCGGCCCGACCGTTTCGGGGTGAAGCGCTACCGACTGGCGGTCTATCCACCCGGCATGAACGCCGCCGAACGGCGCCGTGTCCGCGTGGCCCGGGGATGGCCGCTGTGGGGTGCGGCGGTGTGGATCCTGACCGAGATCGCGCTTTCGCAGTCGACCGGACCGTGGACGGCGCTGGCGATTTCCACCGCGGCCGTCCTCAGCGCGGGCGCCGTCACGATGGTGATGGCCGGCGAACCCCGCCGCCGGATCCGGACCATGCATGCGTGCTCGATGGCGGGTTTCGACGATCCTGTGACGGTTGCAACGGTCAAGAAAATCAGGATCTTCGCGGGCCGCCTCCTCGAGGCCGACGATGCCCTGAACGACGCCCGGTTGACCCCCGCCGAACACGAGATGCTGTGGTGGCGCGTCTACGACGAAGTCGGCGCTTACCAGGCCGCCGCAGCCTGCGCCTAGCGGCGAAACTCAGAGAAACGAGTTCTCTGCCGTCAGGCCCAGCTCGGGGAAGGCGCCGAGTGCGAACGTCTCGGCATTGCCCAGACCGACGCCGCCGCCGACGGGATCCTCTACGCGTACCAGCAGATCCCGCAGCTGGTGTAGCTCACGCGCCTTCTCGGGTTTGTCGCAGTCGACGACGTGATTGCCCTCGACTTTGAGATCGCCGACCCACTGGCCGTACACCCAGTCGTTCCAGCCGTAGTAGCCCGCGGTACCGAGGTGAAAGCCGCCTGGTCCGGCAGCCGTGATCGTGAGCGGACGCTTGGAGCCGTCGGCGCCGATGAGGGTGACGGTGCCGTGGGTGAATCTGCGATTGTCGTCGCGGAAGTGCATGTCCTGTTCGACGGAGACAAAGCGGTGCGAACTGCCGTCATCGTTCTGCTGCTCTGCCTGGCAACGGATCTCAAGGAAGCCGTCGCCCCGCTCCTCCTGGTACATGACGAACAGCGAATACGTCGACCCGTCCTGTCGCGTCATCGTCATAGGCAGCCAGGTCATGAACATCTGCTTGATCTTGCGCCCCCCGCGGGGCAGTCCGGGAATCGGTTTGCCCACACCGGGCCGCAATCCCCACGAATGGTCTCGGATCGAAATCCAGTTGTCCGCTTCGATTTTCGTGCGCTTACCTTCGACTTCCACCCATCCGGACGCCACGCCGATCTGGTGGTACCGCAAGACATTATGGGTGACGCGGTAGCCGTCCGGGCTGCGGTCCGGCCACGGGTCCTCCAGCGCCGCATCGAAACTTCCGCGCAATTGGACGTCGAAGGCGATCGGGGCGTGCTCGGTGGCGTCCAGACTCACCCGTACCCTGCGCAGCGGCTCCACCACGCGATAGTGGATGGGCCCGACGTGGGTTGCGGCGGGATCCGACGACAGCCGGCGCCCGGCGCGCACAGTCCATTGCTCGGTGCCGCGGCATACCCCGGCCGCTCCGTCGAACACGCCGCGGTTGGTGTATTTGCCGACGCCGAGCACGATCTGCAAGGAGTTGTCGCGGGCGTGGGCGATCGTCCAGATCTTCTCGGTCCATGACGGATCGGATTGGCTGACCGAGGCGAAGGTGTCGACGATCTGGTGGGTGAGAAGTTCATCTTCTGGCACCAGCGTGCCGTAGTTCGTCGTCAGCAATGCGACTTACCTTTCTGCGGTTCCGGTGACACCAAGAACCTCGTCATATCGGTACCACGGTCGTACGCGCGCATCCGTATATCGACGAAACCGGTAGCGCTGTCATCGGACGTCACCTCCCCGCGGCGGTCCTAACTTTGGTCGCGACGGTGTCTCATGACGTGAAGCCTGTACCGGAGCCCCCGAACAGCGTTAGTGTGACATTCAGCCCCGTCGATGTAAAGGACGCGATTGTGGCATCCCGGCCTACCGCCGACTCGGATCAGTCGACGCGACGACGGATTCTCGCCGCCACCTTCGTCGTGCTCGCCAGGGACGGCAGACGCAAACTGCAGCTCTCCGAGGTGGCCGCCGAGGCCAACGTCTCGCGCCCGACGTTGTACCGGCACTTCGGCAACAAGGACGGACTCCTCGACGCGTTCGCCCTCTACGAACAGGACAACTTCGACGCCGGCATCTCCGCCGCGATCGCCGGCCTCAGCGGACCGGACCGGCTGGACGCCGCGCTGCGATTCATCGTCGAGTTCCAGAGCACCTACTCGCTGGGGTCACTGGCCGACATCGAGCCGGAGCACGTGTTGCAGCAGATGAAACGGGTGCTGCCGATCATCCACGAGCGCGTCGCCCGCATCATCCCGGGCGAGGACAGCGATGTCGCCGCGGCAGCGGTGGTACGAATCGCCGTGTGTAACTACGTCATCGGTGGCGGTACGCCCGAGCAGTTCCTGGCCGAGCTCCGACACGTCGCCGGGCTGGGCCAATCACGACGGCGTCTCTCGCGAGTCGTCAGCGGCTAGCCAGTCGAGCTCGTCAAACGGCGTTACATATGGCGCATCAGACGTAGCGTCACAATACTTTACATCTGACGGGTGCCGTGTAACCCTGTTACCTATGGCTGGCATCACGCTCGTCCAGCGCGACCTCGCTGCCACACGATTGCAACTGCAGAAGTGGTTCGAGCACCGATTCGCGGGCGAGGTGGCCATAACGGAGCTGGCTGCGGCGAACCGGGCGGGCGGATTCTCCAGCGAAAGCCTCGTGTTCTCCGCCACGGTCGACGGTGAGACCAACGAATACGTCATCCGGATTCCGCCCGCCGGTGGTGGCATCTTCCGCGAGTACGACCTGGGTGCCCAGACCCTGACGCAGGAGCTGCTCCACGAATACGGCGTCCCGACGCCATCGCCGATCTACTACGAGCCCGACCGCGCATGGATCGGCTCGAAATTCCTGGTGATGCCGCGCATCGTCGGACACACACCGTCGGACTTCACGTATGCGGTCAAGGGTTGGCTGGCCGATGCCGGGCCCGACGTCCAGCGTCGAGTGCACGACTCGTTTCTCGACACGCTCGTGCAGCTGACCAGGGTTCCGGTGAACGAGGCGACCTGGCTGCAGCGGCCCGCCGGTGTCGGCATTTCCGCCGAAATCGCCTGGTGGCTCGACTATGTGCGGTGGGGCACCGACAATCAGGTCCCCGACCTGATGACCGAGGCGTTCACATGGTTGCGCCGCGGCCAGCCGGGCAACGGCGGCCCGCTGAGCGTGTGCTGGGGTGACGCGCGACCGTCCAACGGCATCTTCGACGACTCGGGACAGATCATCGGCGCGCTGGACTGGGAGCAGGCTTGCCTGTGCCCGGTCGAGACCGACTTCGGGTGGTGGCTGGCGTCGCGCAAGCAGATGTTGGAGGCCAACGGACTCGACGCCGATCCCGAACTGCCGGGCTTCGACAGCCGCGCCGCGGTGGTCGGCAGGTTCGAGGAGATGATCGGCCGGAAACTCGAGCACCTGGGCTGGCACGAGGTCTTCGCGATGGTGCGCATGGGCTGTTGCATCGTGCGCATGCAGTCGCTGTTGCGACGCAACGGCCAGGGCGACCATTTCCTCACGCGGGCAGCGATTCTGCCCGCGTGGACCGTCGACGCGATCCGCGCCTAGCTGCGGGACGCGGCAGTCCAGCCCTAGCTGCGGGACGCGGCAGTCCAGCCCTAGTCTCCGGTGCGACGCGCGTACGCCCGCAGCGCGAATGGCGCGATGACCGCCGTCATCGCCAACGACCACAGGATCGTCGCGAGTACGGGGTGATGCAGCGGCAGCTGAGCCTCCGGCGGCGCGGGCGGACCGTTACCCCACAGCTCGCGCATCGCCTGAGCCAGCGATGAGACCGGGTTCCACTCCGCGATCAACCGCAACCAGCGCGGCATCGGTTCGGTCGGCGCAAACGTGTTGGCCAGGAACGTGATCGGAAACAGCACGGTGAACATCACGCCGTTGACCGCTTCGACCGAGCGCATCAGCGATCCGATCAGGATGCCGAACCAGATCATCCCGAAGCCGAACACCAGGATCAGCGCGAACGCGAGCACCGCGTCAACGACGCCGCCGCGGATCCGCCATCCGATGCACAGCCCCGTCACCGCCATCACGACCACGCCGATCGACGAGTGCAGCAGGCTGGCGATGCTGCGTCCGATCAGTACGGCCGAACGTCGGATCGGGAGCGATCGGAAACGGTCGATGATGCCCTTCTCGACGTCGGCGGTGATGCCGGTGGACACCACGAAGGCGGTGAAGACGATGGTCTGCGCCTGGATACCGGGCAGCAGGAACTCGCGGTAGGACGCACTGCCCTGGGTCGCGATCGACGCGCCGAACACGAACGCGAACAGCAGCACGAACATGATGGGCTGCACCGTGACGTCGCTGAGCATCTCAGGCATCCGCTTGGTGTGGATCATGTTGCGCTTGACCATGATCCAAGACTGCTGCGCGATGTTCGTCTGACGGATCTGCGGCCGCTCGAGGGTATCGCGCGTTTTGCTCTCGGTGGTGGTCATGCGCCGACCTCCTCGGTGTCGTCGCCCTCGGCGCGGTGCCCGGTCAGGGACAGGAAAACATCGTCCAGGCTGGGCCTGGACAGGCCGATGTCGTCGACGTCGATCGCACGCTCCTGCAACCACCCGGCAACGCGGGTCATGTCGGCGATGCCGTCGGCCGACGCGGTGAGTTGCCGCGCTCCCATGTCCACATGGACCTCGGCGCCGGTGCGCGCGATCAACTCCCGCGCCACAGGCACGTCACTCGCATGGGAGACGGTGACGACCAGGCTGGCGTTGCCCGCTTGCTGCTTGAGTTGCAACGGCGTGCCCTGCGCGATGATCCTGCCGTGGTTGACGACGACGATGTTGTCGGCCAGTTGGTCCGCCTCCTCGAGGTACTGCGTGGTGAGCAGCAGCGTCGTGCCCTGGGCGACGAGGTCACGCAGCATCTCCCACAGGTCGCTGCGGCTTCGGGGGTCGAGCCCGGTGGTGGGCTCGTCGAGGAACAACACCGGCGGTGACGCGATGAGGCTCACCGCGAGATCGAGCCGTCGCCGCATACCGCCGGAGTACCCGCGCACCGGCCGATCGGCGGCGTCGACGATTGAAAACTGTTCGAGGAGTTGGGTTCCCAGCCGTTCGAGGTCGCGGCGCCTGATGCCGTAGAGGCCGCCGATCATCCGGATGTTCTCGCGGCCGGTCAGCAGCTCGTCGACGGTGGCGACCTGTCCGGTGAGGCCCATGTTGCGGCGCACCATGTCCGGTTGTTCGCGGACGTCGTACCCCGCCACCCGTGCGGTGCCGCTGGTGGGCACCGTCAGCGTCGTCATCATTCGGACCGTGGTCGTCTTGCCCGCACCGTTGGGGCCGAGCAGCCCGAGCACCGTACCGGGTGGCACCACGAAGCTGACGCCGTCGACAGCTGGTCTGTCACGGGCGGGCTCACCGTATTGCTTGACGAGGTCGATCGCCTCGATGGCCGGGTCTGCGGTCATGGGATCGACCGTATCGAGCGTCCCCGACACGGAGCCAGTCGATTTACCGCGCGTGGGCCCCCGCGTCAGCTGGGGACGTGCGAAAAGTCCGGCTCACCACCGGCGTGTCGACTGCCGACACGCACGCTCGCGCCAGAGACGACTAGGTGACCAGCGAGACCGAGTTCGACCGGCGCAGCTTGCCCGACGGGGTCTTCGGGATGCTGCCGGGCCCGAGAACCACAACGTTGCGGGGACGGACGTCGACCTCCGAGACCACCTCGCGGGCGACCTGATGCTCGATGCGGCGCACCTCGACCGGGTCCTGCCAGGCGTTGGCCTCCACCGCCACGGCGAAGGTCTCCCGCGAATGACCGGCGTCCAGTCGCACCGCGACGGCGCAACCGGGGCGCACACCCTCGACGCGGCCCGCGGCCCGCTCGATGTCGGTCGGGTAGATGTTGCGGCCGGCCATGATGATGACGTCCTTCACGCGACCGCAGACGATGACGTTGCCCTCTTCGGTGATATAGCCGAGGTCACCGGTGTCGTACCAGCCGTGCTCGTCCTGTGCGGGGATGAAGCCGCCCATCGTGATGTAGCCCGGCGTGAGGCATTCGCCACGCAGTTCGATGACACCGACGCCGCGCGGAGGCATCACGTTGCCCTGCTCGTCGATGACGCGGGCCTCGAGGTCCGTCAGCAGCGGGCCGAGCGAAGCCAGTCGGCGGGTATTGCCCTTGGTGGCGGGGACGGCGCGGCGCAGCGCGGCGAGCAGGTCGGCGTCCACCTCGTCGACCACGAGCCCGGCGCCGCACGGGGAGAACGACACCGCCAGGGTGGTCTCGGCCATGCCGTAGGCGGGCAGGATCGCGTCGGGCCGAAGTCCGAACGGCTTACCCGCATCCAGCAGGTCCTCGACGTCGGCGGGCTCCACCGGCTCGGCACCCGACAGCGCGAACCGCAGCGTCGACAGGTCGTATTCGCCCGGCTTGGCCTGACGGCGGAGCCGCTTGGCGAACAGCGCGTACGCGAAGTTCGGCGCCGCGGTCATCGTGCCCTTGTACTTGTCGATGAGCTTGGCCCACAGCAGCGTGTCGCGCAGGAAGTCCATCGGCGTGACCTTGACCAGCTCCGCGCCGAAGTACATCGGAATGGTGAGGAAGCCGACCATGCCCATGTCGTGGAAGCAGGGCAGCCAGCTGACCATGACGTCCTTGTCGACGTCGTACTCGGCGCCGATGAACATGGCCTCGGCGTTGGAGTAGATGTTGCGGTGCGTGATCTGCACCGCCTTCGGCGATCCGGTGGACCCGGAGGTCAGCTGCATCAGCGCGAGATCGTCCTCGCCGACCTCGACCGGGTCGATCGGATCCGAGGCGAGCAGGTCGGAGACGGTCAGCACCTTGATGCCCTTCTCCTCCAGCACCGGGATCGCCACCAGGAACGGCTCGGAGACGATGACGGCCTTGGCCTCGATCATCCCGATGACGTTCATGGTGTCCTCGGCCCAGATCACCAGGTCGGTGCGGGGCGTGGGCTGGTGGAGCATCGTCAGGCTGGCGCCGCGCATCCAGAGGCCCTGTGCCGTGGGCGCGATCTCGACCGGAAAGCCGGCCAACACACCCACCGCGTCGCCGAGGCCGATGCCGGCCTTCTCGAGGCCGCCGGCGATGCAGCGGGCACGCTCATGAACCTCACCCCAGGTGTGGCGGACGGGTTCGTGGGGTTCACCGGTGACCATGCCGCGCGAGACGCTGCGGGCGTTTCGGTACATCTTCTCGGTGAATCGGCTCACGACAAACTCCTCGGTTTCCGAACAGCAAATGCCCGAATGTCATACTCCGCCTGATCAGGGCCGCTTTCCAGTGGACGCGCGCACAATTGGGGAGCGGTTAAGTCTCGAAATGGTGATGCCTGGCGTCCGCAGTCGGTCACAACGAAACGCCCACCGAGGCTGCCGGCGGGCGCACTGTTCGCGACCAGTCCAAGACTGCGAGTTTTCACCGCAATCATCTTAAACAACTCTTAAGTAGTTGCCAAAATTGCGCGCCGATTGCGGCCTGGGTCACACCGGGGCTGGTCAGACCGAGGCCGACGGCGCGGGTACCACCCGCGCGCCCTGCACGGGGCCGCTGGCCACCCGCACCGTGCGGCAGACCCCGGCCCCGGCCATCTCGGAGGCAACGTCCACCGCGGCCGACGCCGACGCGCACAGGAACGCACACGTCGGGCCGGAGCCCGAGATGATGCCCGCCAGCGCCCCCGCGTCGGTCCCGGCGCGCAGGGTGCGCCGCAGATCCGGAGCGAGGCTCAGTGCCGCCGGTTGCAGGTCGTTGCCGAGCAGCGGTGCCAGCTGTGCCGGGTCGCCAGAGGCCAGCGCCGCCAGTAAGGGTTCGGGGTCCTCGAGACGAGGGGGCGCGTCCCGATCCTCCGCGCGCAACCGGTCGATCTCGGCGAACACCGCGGGCGTCGACAGCCCACCCTCGGCGAACGCCAGCACCCAGTGAAACGTGTTGCGGGCGAGCACCGTTGCCAACTCCTCGCCGCGGCCCGTGCCCAGTGCGGTGCCGCCGTGCAGCGCGAAAGGAACGTCGCTGCCGAGCTGAGCGGCCAGCACGTGGAGGTCGCGCCTGGGCACTCCGAGCTCCCACAACGTGTTCATCGCGACGAGCACCGCGGCGGCGTCGGCGCTGCCGCCGGCCATCCCGCCCGCCACCGGTATCGATTTCTCGACGAGTATCGCCACATCCGGTGCCCGGCCGACATGCTCGGCCAGCACCTCGGCGGCGCGCCAGGCGAGGTTGCGCTCGTCGGCGGGCAGCGTGTCCACGCCTTCGCCCGCCAACTCGAGTGACAGCACGTCGGCGTTGCGGACGGTGATCTCATCGAGCAGTGATACAGCATGAAAGACAGTGGCCAGTTCGTGGTAGCCGTCGTCGCGGCGGTCCCCGACCTCGAGGTACAGATTGACCTTGCCCGGCACCCGCACCGTGACCGATCCGGTAGGAACCCACTCGGACGCGGTGCTGCCATTGGACACAGAGGAACACTATCGGAGTGACACGGGTGCAAGGTGCCGTCTGAGCAGGTCAATGTTGGGGCGCAAACCCCTACGCTGAGGATGTGCTCTCGCCCGGCGAGAAGTTTGAAGATCACGTCGTCGACGAAGCGATCGGCCACGGCGGGTACGCGACGGTTTACCGGGCATACGACCCGAATTCGGATCGGGACGTGGCGCTGAAGGTCCTCGACGATGAGCATCGCGACCTTGTTCACATCGCGCGGCTACGACGCGAGTTCGAATTCGCCCGTCGCCTGACCCATCCCCACATCGTGACGGTGTACGACCGGGGCCCCGGCTGGCTGTCGATGGAACTGGTCGCCGGCGGTGGCATCGCGGGCGTGGAGACGACGGCGAAACGCCTTGGCGCATTGGAGCAGATCGCCGACGCGCTGGACTACACGCACAACCGCGCGATCGTGCACTGCGACGTGAAGCCCGCGAACATCCTTGTCCGCCAGAACTATTCCGACGCCGTCCTCATCGACTTCGGAGTCGCCCACGCGATCGCCGACGATATCGGCCGCCGGCCGTCTCAGATCGAGGCGTCGCTTCCGTACGCGGCACCGGAACTGATCACCGGACACGCTCCGACCGGTGCCACCGACGAGTACGCGCTGGCATGCACCCTCGTGGAAATGATCACCGGGTCGCCGCCGTTCACCGCGCCGAGCGGACTAGGCCTCATCGAGGCACACCTACATCAGCCGCCGCCACGCTGGTCACATGAATTGCCATGGCTGCCACGCGTGTTCGACTCGATCACGGCGAAAGCCCTTGCCAAGGCGCCAGAGGACCGATACCAGTCCTGCCGGGAGTTCGTTTCGTTGATCGCTCGCGCGCTGCACTAGCCGGCGGGCGCGGTGTCTCGATTCCGATGGTGCACGACGGGCTTGGGCTCCACGGGTTCGGACTCCTCGTCTTCGTCCGACCGCTGCAGCAGCCGGACGAAATCCGCGATCGACAGCGTCTCACCGCGTCGCGACGGGTCGATGCTCGCGGCGAGCAGCCGGCTGGCCGACTCGTTACCCGAGCCCGCCCATTCGGCGAACGCATTACGCGACGTCTTGCGCCGCTGGGCGAAGCCGATGTCGATCAAGTTGAAGACCCGCTGGCGGAATTCCTTGTCGGTGGGCCACGGCGACGTCTCGTACCGGTCGATACGGACCAGACCCGAGTAGACGCGCGGGATGGGCCAGAAGACCGTCGGCGAAACCATGCCGTAGCGGCGGACATTGCCGAAGAAGCGCACCTTCGCGCTGGGCACACCGTAGTCCTTGCCTCCCGGTTCGGCGGCCAGTCGCTCGGCGACCTCGGCCTGCACCATCACCATCACGGTGCGAATCGAGGGGAACTCGGAAAGCAGATGCAGCAGCGCCGGAACGGCGACGTTGTAGGGCAGGTTGGCGACCAGGGCCGTTGGCTCGTCCGGGAGCTCGTCATGGGTCACATGCAGGATGTCGCGGTTGAACACGGTCAACCGGTTGATCTCACTGTGGGAGTGCTCGGCCACGGTGATGGGAAGTTGTCGGGCAAGCACGGGATCGATCTCTACTGCGGTTACCCGGGCACCCCTGTCGAGCAGTGCCAGGGTCAGGGAACCCAGACCAGGGCCGACCTCGAGAACATGGTCGTGCCTGTTGACACTGGACGCCGAAACTATCCGACGAACGGTGTTGGCGTCGTGGACGAAGTTCTGGCCGAACGATTTGCGCGGCCTGAAATCAATCTCTTTCGCCAGGTGTCGTATCTCGGTCCGCCCGAGCAGTCGAATGGTCAGCGCGCCCCAATCCTCCCACTACATGTCGGCCACGCACCCCATCCTTGACGTGCCCGAGTGACTTCAGCAATCGCGATCTGTTCTTCTCTGGTTGCCAAATCGGCTCGGTCAGCATACCTCAGACCGCCGTTCCGCTCCCAGGTGTTTTGGTCAAATTGAACGCCACCGTAGAAACCGTTGCCGGTGTTGATGGCCCAATTACCTCCGGCTTCACACCGGGCAAGGGCGTCCCAGGTACCTCCGTTGGAGACTTCAGGAACTTCTGTACCGGGCTTCACACCTACCCGCAGAACCGCGTCTCGAGCAGGGATGACGACGACATTGGCTACTGGCATCCTGCCGGTTTCGATACCGTTGACCCGAGCTATAGCAAACGTCACGTCTTGCGTGCCGGGCGTGCCCGGGTCCTCGACGACCTGGCGGCTCATATTCAGTGACGGATCTTCGATTCGTTGATTCGCCGGCGGCAGCGCGGCGCGCTCGGTCACCTTTTCGATGCGGATTCTTTTCACTTCGATTCGCATTCCGTCCACCACCGGCGACGACGCGGCAGGCGTGACTTCGTCGCTTTGCTCTAACGGCACACCGGCGGCCTCGAGTAGCCCTGCGACGTTCGGCGCGGCGAGGTGCACGGTGCGCTCTACGCCTGCATCGGCTAGTACGACAGTCTTTGCGCTGACCACGGGAAGGGACATGCCGGCCAACGGCACTCGGCTTCCGCGCGACGCCGCGGCAGGCGCCTTGTCGGTCATCTGCAGCTGGCTCAGCGCCTCGTCGACGGTGGACGCGGTCGTCCACACTTCGCGGTTGTCCTGGCCGTCGGTGGAGATCTGCAGAGGACGGCTGCGGCGCAGCACGATGGTGTCCGACTGGTGTACGGATTCGCCGGCGGCCGGGTAGAGATCATCACGTTCCCCGACGTCGAAACCGTTCTCCTTGACGACGTCGATGACCTGCGTCTTCATCGTAGCGACAGTCATCGTCGTGCCGTCCACGTCCAGCGTCACGGTTTTGTGCGCAGCTACTGCGAATCCGCCGGCGAATGTCAGTACAAGCAATGTCGCGCCAACCAGCAGCCGCAGGATCGGAGACCGCTCTTGGTGGATCCTGTTCAAGATATTCAAAACGTCGTCTACCCCGACTATCGGACGGAGCGCCGTACTTGCCGGCGATCCGAGTTTGATCACAAGACGGTAACGAAAACCCTCAGCCTCAGCAACTCGTCAGGCCGTAGGCACGGGCAGCAGCCGAAGTGGTTTCCTGCGCAAGGTCCTCGGCCGGCTTGCCGAGGAGTTCGCCGAGCGCTCGCACAGTGTAGGGCAGGCAATATGGCTCATTCGGCGCCCCTCGGTAGGGGTGCGGCGTCAGGAACGGGGCGTCTGTTTCGACGAGCATTTGCTGGGCGGGGATCAGCGACGCCGCTTCCCGTAGCGCGGTGGCATTGCGGAAGCTGACCGATCCGGACAGGCTGAGCATCCAGCCGTTAGCTACACACGTCCTGGCCATCGCGGCGTCCGACGAGAAGCAGTGGAAGATCACGGTGTCGGGTGCACCTTCTGCGCGCAGCACGTCGAGCACATCGGCATCGGCGTCCCGGTTGTGGATCATCAACGGCTTCCCGATGCGCTTGGCAAGGTCGATATGCCACGCGAACGCGTCCCGCTGGGTCACCGGATCGGCGCATCCCTCGAGCTTGCCCGGCCAGTACATGTCCATGCCGGTCTCGCCGACGGCTACCACGCGCGGATGCTCGGCGAGTCGCTCGATGATCGCCTTGGCCTCGTCGGTGAGCGCGTCGGCGCGGGTGGGATGCAATGCGACCGCGCCGTAGACACGAGGGTCGGCGTCGACGGCGTCGGTGACCCAGCGCGCGGACTCCAGGTCGTCGGCGATGGTCACGACGGCCCGAACACCGACGGCTTCGGCCCGGTCGACGATCGTGCGGATGCTGTCGGCGTCGCCGGCACCGCAGGCGTCGAGATGGGTGTGCGCGTCGATGAGAGGTGCGAGCGGTTCCGGGGCCGGCGGTGCTGGGCGGTTACGACTCACCGCAACACAATAAGCTGACCCCCAAATGAGCAGCATTTCTTCCCACGGCGCAAAGACGCTCAGCCCCCGGGACCCTTACTACATCACTACGGCCATCGCTTATCCGAACGGCGATCCGCACATCGGCCACGCCTACGAGTACGTCGCGACCGATTCGATAGCGCGGTTCAAGCGACTGGACGGCTTCGACGTGCGCTACCTGACCGGCACCGACGTACACGGCCAGAAGATGGCGGAGACGGCCGCCGCCCTCGGCATCCCGACCGCGGAGCTTGCGCGGCGCAATTCGGATGTCTTCGAGCGGATGCAGGAGAAGCTGAACATCTCGTTCGACCGGTTCATCCGGACCTCGGATGCCGACCACTATGCGGCGTCGATCGAGATCTGGAAGCGGATGAACGAGGCCGGCGACATCTACCTCGACACCTACTCCGGCTGGTACTCGGTGCGCGACGAAGGCTTCGTCACCGAGGGCGAAACCAGTCTCAACGCCGACGGTGTCCGGATCGCCACCGAGACCGGTGCGCCGGTGACGTGGACCGAGGAGCAGACGTACTTCTTCCGGCTGTCGGCCTACACCGACAAGCTGCTGGCGCACTACCAAGCGCATCCGGAGTTCATCGAACCCGGTGTGCGGCGCAACGAGGTGGTCAGCTTCGTCTCGGGCGGGCTGCGCGATCTGTCGATATCCCGCACGACGTTCGACTGGGGCGTGCCGGTGCCCGACCACCCCGATCACGTGATGTACGTGTGGGTCGATGCGCTGACGAACTATCTGACCGGCGTCGGATTTCCCGACACCTCGTCGGAGACGTTCCAGCGATTCTGGCCCGCCGACCTGCACATGATCGGCAAGGACATCATCCGGTTCCATACGGTCTACTGGCCGGCGTTTCTGATGTCGGCGGGAATCGAGCTGCCGCGCAAGGTGTTCGTGCACGGGTTTGTTCTCAACCGCGGTGAGAAGATGAGTAAGTCGGTCGGCAATGTCGTCGATCCGAATGCGTTGGTCGATGCTTTCGGGGTCGACCAGGTGCGCTACTTCTTCCTGCGGGAGGTGCCGTTCGGCCAGGACGGCAGTTACAGCGAGGACGCGATCATCGGCCGCATCAACGCCGACCTCGCCAACGAGCTGGGCAACCTCGCGCAACGGTCACTGTCGATGGTGGCCAAGAACCTCGACGGAATCGTCCCTGAGCCAGGCGAATTCGCCGCCGACGATCAGCAGCTGTTGGGCGCCGCCGATGGATTGCTCGAGCGGGTGCGCGCGCATTTCGATGCCACCGCCATGCATCTGGCGCTGGAGGCGATCTGGTCGGTGCTCGGCGCGGCGAACAAGTACTTCTCCGCACAGGAGCCCTGGGTGCTGCGCAAGTCCGACGAGGCACGGTTTCGCACCGTGCTGTACACGACGCTGGAGACGGTGCGCATCGCCACAGTGCTGAGCCAGCCGGTGATGCCCGACTCGACGGCCACGCTGCTCGATCTGCTCGGTGTACCGCAGGATCAGCGGACCTTCGCGGCGATCGGCACCCGGATCGCACCCGGCACCGCGCTGCCGCCGCCGGTCGGCGTGTTCCCCCGCTATCAAGTGGAGTGAGTTCGCGCCGCGAGTGACCCACGTCACTTTTTGTCACGATCGAGCCGCGGGCGGTGTCTTGAGGGCATGACTGGAAACCACGCACCCAAGGTCGTCGTCATCGGCGGCGGCTACTCAGGAACACTCGCGGCCAACCATCTGCGGATGCGCGGCGACATCGACATCACGATGGTCAACCCGCGGCCGACGTTCGTCGAGCGGATCCGGCTGCATCAGCATGTGGCCGGCAACTACGACGCGACCGTCGACTACGGCAGCCTGCTCGGGGACGGCGTCGCGCTCGTCGTCGACACCGCGACCCGCATCGACTTCGCCAACCGCACCGTTGAGTTGGTGTCCGGCGCGGCGCTCGCCTACGACTACGTCGTCTACGCGGTCGGCAGCACGGGCGCCGTTCCCGCGTCGGTACCCGGCGCGGCCGAATTCGCTCATCCACTAGCGGAACTCGAGCAGGCGCAGCGACTGCATGACTTACTCGACACCCTCCACCCCGCCGCGCCGGTGACTGTCGTCGGCGCCGGGCTCACCGGGATCGAGACCGCCACCGAACTCGCCGAGCAGGGCCGCAACGTCACCCTGGTATGCGGCGGACAACTCGGCCCGTACCTGTCGGCATCCGGACGTCGTTCGGTCGCCAAGGTGATGCGCAAGCTCGGCGTAAAGGTGCTCGAGACCGACGTGGTGACCGAAGTTCGGCGCGACGCGGTGGTCTTTGCCGACGGCGCCGTGCGCCCCAGCGCGGTGACCGTATGGACGGCAGGCTTCGGCGTGCCCGACCTCGCGGCCAGCAGCGGTCTGCGCACCGACGACATGGGTCGGCTGTTGACGGACGAAACGCTGACGAGCGTCGACGACGAACGGATCGTCGCCGCCGGGGACTGCGCATCGCCCTCGGGCGAGCCACTACGGATGTGCTGCGCGTCGGCGTCACAGCTCGGCCCTCAGGCCGCGAATACGGTGCTGAGTCGCATCGCAGGCGCCGCGCCCGCGAACTTCGAGTACGGCTTCGGCGGCGTCTGCATCAGCCTTGGTCGCAAGTCCGGCATCCTGCAGGTTGCCCGCAAGGACGACTCGCCGGTGGATGTGTACTTCAGCGGCCGCTTCGTCGCCAAGGTCAAGGAGGGGATCTGCAAGGGCACGCTATGGGCGCTGCGCAGAGGCGCCCGCAAGCCGTCCGCGGCGTTCTGGCTCAAGGGCGGACCACGTCCCGAGCAACCGGTGTTTCCGAAGGTGCTCACGTGACCGCTCAGGGCCCGATTGCCGGCTCGGCCGGCCAGAGTCCGATTTCCGGCTCGGCCGGCCAGAGTCCGATTGCCGGCTCCGCCAGCGGAGACCATGCCGAGCGGTTCACCCATCTGCGACCGCTGCTGTTCACGATCGCCTACGAAATCCTCGGTTCGGCAACCGAATCCGACGACGTGCTCCAGGACAGTTATCTGCGGTGGGCGGACGTGGACCTGGCGACGGTGCGCGACACCAAGTCGTATCTCGCACAACTGGTCACGCGGCAGGCGCTCAACACTCTTCGCGAGGGTGTGCGTCGCCGCGAGGACTACATCGGACCGTGGCTGCCCGAACCGCTGCTCCTCGACGACCGCGACGCCTCGGCCGATATCGTTCTCGCCGAGTCTGTTTCGATGGCGATGCTAGTCCTGCTCGAAACGCTCACCCCCGACGAGCGTGCGGTCTTCGTCCTGCGTGAGGTGTTCGGTTTTGCCTACGGCGAAATCAGCGGGGCCGTCGGCAAACCCGTGGCGACGGTGCGCCAGATGGCGCACCGGGCGCGCGAACACGTGCACGCCCGGCGCAACCGGTTCGGACCCGTCGACGCCGAACGAACTCGTCACATCACCGAGCAGTTCCTGACCGCCGCGTCCACCGGCGACATGACCGAACTGATGGCGCTGTTGGCGCCGGGAGCCACATGGACCGCGGATCACGGCGGCAAGGCGACCGCGATCCGCAGGCCCGTCGTCGGCGCACGACGAGTCGCCGCCATCATGGCGCAGCTGTTCCGGGTGGCCAGAGAGATGCAGGAGATCAGGTTCGAGACAGCGGTCTACAACAGCGCCCCCGCAGTGGTCGTTTACACCGGCGAGCACCTCGAGGGTGTCTTCGTGTTCGAGGTGATCGATGACAAGATCACCAACCTCTACGCGATGCGCAACCCCGACAAGCTCGCAGGCATCACGATCCCGCGGACGATCAGCCGTTAGTGATGTGCGACACATCGCGGGCAAAGCTGTCACACTCCGGGTGTGCGCGGTGTCTCGAGGGCAGACCAGCTCAACGGTGAGCAGGATGACCTGAGGAGACCGAAATGACCGCACAGAAGACCCGCGTGATCGTGATCGGCGGCGGATACGCCGGCGTGCTGGCCGCCAACCATCTGCGGCTCAACGAGAACGTCGACGTCACGCTGATCAACCCGCGCCCGAAGTTCGTCGAGCGGATCCGGTTGCACCAGTTGGTGACCGGCACCGATGACGCGGTGGTCGACTACTCGGAGATCCTCGGCGCAGGAATCCAGCTGATCGTCGATTCGGTGGCCCGCATCGATGCGCCGCGGCGCAGCATCGAACTCGCGAGCGGCGGTGAGCTGACCTACGACTACCTGATCTACGCCATCGGCAGCCACGGCGCTGCGCCAGTCGTGCCCGGAGCTGCCGAATTCGCCTACCCCATCTCGGAACTCGAGCACGCCCAACAGCTGAAGGCGGCCTTTCAGGCGGCAGGCACCGATGCGCCGATGACGGTGATCGGGGCGGGGCCCACCGGCCTCGAGGTCGCCGCCGAGTTCGCCGAGGAAGGCCGTCGCGTCACCCTGGTCTGCGGCGGAGTCCTGGGGCCGTATCTCCACGCCCGCGGCCGCCGCTCGGCCGCCAAAAGGCTGAACCGACTCGGCGTCACCATCATCGACGGCCCCGGCTCCACCGCCACCGAGGTGCGCCCCGACTGCGTGATCCTGGCCGACGGCCGCACGATCGCCAGCACGGTGACGGTCTGGACCGCGGGCTTCGGGGTGCCCGACGTGGCGGCGCGCAGCGGGCTGAGCACCGACGCCGCCGGGCGTCTGCTCACCGACGAGACCCTCACCAGCGTCGACGATCCCCGGATCGTCGCGGCAGGCGATGCGTCTGCCCCGTCGAACCTGCCGCTGCGCATGAGCTGCCAGGCCGCGATCCCGCTGGGCGCGCAGGCCGCCAACACGGTGCTCAGTCGCATCGCGGGCACCGAGCCCAAGCCGCTGAACCAGGCCTTCACCGGCCAGTGCATCAGCCTCGGCCGCGACGGCGGCCTCGTGCAGCTCGCGCATCTCGACGACACCGTGATGCCGCTGCACATCGGCGGCCGCGCCGCGGCCACGATCAAGGAGGCGGTCTGCAAGGGCACGGTCTCCTTCCTGCAGCGTGAGGCACGCAAGCCGGGAAGCTACTTCTGGCTCAAGGGCGGTAAGCGTCAGCAGAAGGTCGCTGCCGCGTCGCAACCGGTGCGCCCATGATCGACGAGCGCGCCGAACGATTCACGGCCCTGCGGCCGCTGCTGTTCACGATCGCCTACGAGATCCTGGGCAGCGGCACCGAATCCGACGACGTGTTGCAGGAGAGCTACCTGCGCTGGGCCGAGGTGGACCTGTCGACGGTGCAGGACACCAAGGCCTACCTCGCCCAGTTGGTCACGCGCCAGTCCCTCAACGCGCTGCGGGCGCAGTCCCGCAGGCGTGAGGACTACGTCGGCCCGTGGCTCCCGGAACCGCTGCTCTTGGAGACCAGCAACAGCACAGACGCGTCGTCCGACGTGATCCTGGCCGAATCGGTTTCGATGGCGATGCTCGTCGTGCTCGAGACGTTGAGTCCGGACGAACGAGCCGTGTTCGTGCTGCGCGAGGTGTTCGGCTTCAGTCACGACGAGATCGCCGCAACGGTCGGCAAGTCCTCGGCCGCGGTCCGCCAGATGGCTCACCGCGCCCGCGAACATGTCCAGTCGCGACGCAAGCGCTTCGAACCCGTCGACCCCAAGCTGTCCATGGAACTCACGGCGCGCTTCTTCGCAGCGGCGTCGACCGGTGACCTCGACGGGCTCATCGAGATGCTGTCCGAAGACGTCGTGTGGACCGCCGACAGCGACGGCAAGCGCAGCGCCGCGCGGCGGCCGATACTCGGTGCGGACAAGGTCGCGCGGGTGATCATCGGATTGGTGCGCGTGGCCGGGGAGTCGGGCCGGGTGGAGCCCGCGATGTACAACAACGCCCCGGCGCTGAAGCTGTATCTCGGCGACAGCTTCGAGGGCATCATCACCGTCGAGGTCACCGAGGGAAAGATCAGCCACTTCTACGCCATGCGCAACCCGGACAAACTGACCGCAGTCGACATCCCGCGAGAGATCAGCCGCTAGCTCTCTGACACGCTTGAGGTGTGCGGATCGAGCGACTCGGCGCGCTGGGAAGTCCCCCGGCGGTACTGCACGCGCTCGCCGACGCGGCGCAACGTCGCGGACTACCGCCGCCCGCCGCGCTGATCGGCGAGTGGTTCGGCTCGGGCGCGGTCATTGCGCCCTCGGTGGCGGTGACGCCCGTCGAGGCCACCGAGGTGTTCGACGTGTCCCCCGGTGCGGCCGGTGAAGCGGTCGGCGGCGGCTGGTTTGGATACCTGTCCTACCCCGACGCGGGCGCCGACGGACGCGGCCCGCGCGTTCCCGAAGCGGCAGGCGGTTGGTCGGACTGCGTGTTGCGACAGGACCGCGACGGACAGTGGTGGTACGAAAGCCTTTCCGGTGCAGCGCTTTCCAGATGGGTCTCCGAGGCGCTGCGCAAAACCGCGCATCCCCGGATGAGCAACATCGCGTGGGGCGAAGCCGACAGCGGCGCACACCGTCGCGGGGTCGTGGACTGCCTCGAGGCGATCGCGGCGGGCGAGGTGTACCAGGCGTGTGTGTGCACACAGATCGCCGGCCGGATCGACGCCGGAGCCGCCCCGGCGGGGACATTCGGCACGGCCGCAATCGATTTCTTCGTCGATGCCGTGAGGCGCACCTCGCCCGCGCGGGCGGCCTACGTCGCAGGCGATTGGGGCGCGGTCGCGTCGCTGTCTCCCGAACTGTTTCTGCGCCGACGAGGCGAGGCCGTCGCGTCGAGTCCGATCAAGGGCACGCTGCCGCGGCACGCCGACCCCGCGACGCTGCGGGCATCGGTGAAAGACGTCGCCGAGAACATCATGATCGTCGACCTTGTCCGCAACGACTTGGGCCGCGTCGCCGTGACCGGCAGCGTCGCGGTGTCCGAACTGTTGGCTGTACGTCCGGCGCCCGGGGTGTGGCATCTGGTCTCGACGGTGACGGCACGCGTCGGCGCCGACGTGCCGATGGCCGACGTACTCGACGCGACATTCCCGCCGGCCTCGGTGACCGGCACCCCAAAGGGCAGGGCACGGCAGCTGTTGAGCACCTGGGAGCCGCATCGCCGGGGAGTTTATTGCGGCACAGTCGGTTTGGCGTCGCCAATGGCGGGCTGCGAGTTGAACGTGGCGATCCGCACGGTGGAGTTCGACGCCACAGGTGGCGCGATCCTCGGCGTCGGCGGCGGCATCACCGCCGATTCCGATCCGGACGACGAATGGCAGGAGTGTCTGCACAAAGCGGCACCGTTCATCGATCCCGCGATCGCAGCGCCGAATCCCCGCACACTGCCGATCCCGATTTCCTAGGGCGACCCACGCGGTTCTCGTGCCCCGCAGCAACCCACGACATAGGCGCCATCGTGAGCCGACACAGAGGTGGGCAACGTCGCATCGCTGCCCACGAGCTCAGCCGCAGCCTCCGTTCATACCCGTGAAAAGGCGTTTGCCGCCGCGCGGACATGCCTGCGCGGCGGCAAACGGAGTGAAGTCTGGACTTCTCGCGAGTATCGCGATGTCGTCGGTGGTGAGTGTATGTGACGCCCGTCACTCTCGCAAATCATTTGGCAAGTTCTTCGAGGGAAATCTTCGACGGGCGGCGTCCTGCTGCGTCGAGCCTGGTCAGCCCCGCGGCTGCGGATCGGGTGGCGAAAGCCGGCGAGGCCCGCAGCCGACATCCCTGGCGTGCCCAGCAAACGTCAGATCGCAGGTCAGGATCCCTCCCGCGAACGCAGCACCGCGTCGTAGAGTTCGCGCCTCGACGGCGAGCCCGGGTTCATCGCGATGACCTGCGCGCAGGCATCCTTGACCCGCATGCCGCCCTCGACCAGCGCGCCGACCTGTCCCACCAGCGTCTGCACGTCGGCTTTCGGCGTCACTCCGGCCAGGACGACGGTGATCTCACCGAGCACCCCGTTCCTCGCCCAGTCGGAGAGCTCGCCCAGCGAGCCGCGGACGATCTCCTCGTGCGTCTTCGTCAGCTCTCTGCACACCACGGCCTCCCGATCGGGACCCAGCGCGTCGACGGCGTCGCGCAGGGTGTCCGGCAGCCGACGCGGTGATTCGAAGAACACGCACGTGCGTTGCTCGGACGCCAGCGCCACGAGCCACGTCATGCGTGCCGAATGCTTGCGCGGCGCGAAGCCCTCGAAACAAAACCTGTCCGACGGCAGGCCCGACACCGCCAGTGCCGTCGTCACCGCCGACGGACCGGGCAAGCAGCTGATCGCGAGCCCACTGTCGATGCACGCCGCCACCAACCGGTAGCCGGGATCGTTGATCAACGGCATTCCGGCGTCGCTGACCAGCAGCACGGTCGCCCCGGCCGCGATCTCGGCGACCAGGCCGGGGACCCGCGTCGCCTCGTTCTGGTCATAGAGGCTGACCACCTTGCCCGCGGGTTTGACGTCGAGCGCCTGGGCCAAGGTCCGAATCCGCCGGGTGTCCTCCGCGGCGATCACGTCGGCGCTGGCCAGGGCCTCGACCAGCCGCGCTGACGCATCCGAGGGCTGACCCAGGGGCGTCGCGCCGATAAGCAGTCGGCCAGAGCTCACAGCGGACAGCCTACGATCGCTTGCGTGACCGCCCCCGCAGCCGAAGCCTCGCGCGCGGTCCCCGTCATCAGCCCGGCTCCTCTGGTGCCTCTCGCCGACTTCGGACCGGTGGACCGTCTGCAGGGCTGGGCGATGACCGCCGTGGTCACCGCACTGGCAGCGGTGACGCGTTTCCTGAATCTCGGATCGCCGACCGATGCGGGCACGCCGATCTTCGACGAGAAGCATTACGCACCGCAGGCGTGGCAGGTGTTGCACAACCACGGTATCGAGGACAACCCCGGCTACGGGTTGGTGGTCCATCCGCCGGTCGGCAAGCAGTTGATCGCGATGGGCGAGGCGCTGTTCGGCTACAACGGTCTGGGCTGGCGCTTCGCCGGCGCCGTTTGCGGTGTCATCACCGTCTTACTCGTTGTGCGGATCGCGCGGCGGATCAGCCGGTCGACCGTCGTCGGTGGGATCGCGGGACTGCTGCTGATCGCCGACGGGGTCAGCTTCGTCGCCGCGCGCACCGCGCTGCTCGACGGATTCCTGGTGATCTTCGTGGTGGCGGCGTTCGGCTGTCTGATCGTCGACCGCGACCAGGTGCGTGAGCGGATGCATGTCGCGCTGCTCGAGGGCCGCATCAGCGAGACCCCGTGGGGACCGCGGCTGGGCGTGCGGTGGTGGCGGTTCGGTGCCGGGGTGCTGCTGGGATTGGCGTGCGCGACAAAGTGGTCCGGGCTGTACTTCGTCGCGTTCTACGGCGTGATGACGGTGGCGTTCGACATCGCCGCGCGCAGGCAGTACCGGGTCCCGCGGCCGTGGCTGGGAACGTTCCGGCGCGATCTGGGCCCGTCGCTGTATGCGCTCGTGCTGATCCCGTTCGGCGTCTACCTGGCGTCCTACACCCCGTGGTTCGCCTCGGAGACCGGGGTGAACCGTTATGAGGTCGGCAGGTCGATCGGCGAGGACAGCGTTCTGCCGGTGCCCGACGCGCTGCGCTCGCTGTGGCACTACACATATGCGGCCTACAAGTTCCATTCCGGCCTGACCAACGCCGACGGTAACCATCACCCGTGGGAGTCAAAGCCGTGGACGTGGCCGATGTCGTTGCGGCCGGTGCTCTATGCGATCGACAACGAGAATGTCCCGGGTTGCGGGGCGCAATCGTGCATCAAGGCGGTGATGCTCGTCGGCACGCCTGCGATGTGGTTCATCGCGGTGCCGGTGCTGGCGTGGGCGGTGTGGCGGGCGTTCGTCAAGCGCGATTGGCGCTACGCAGCGATTCTGGTGGGCTACAGCGCGGGCTTTTTGCCATGGTTCGCCGACATCGACCGGCAGATGTATTTCTTCTATGCGGCGACGATGGCGCCGTTCCTGGTGCTGATGATCGCGATGATCCTCGGCGACATTCTGCACAAACCCGATCAGAGCCCGGAGCGAAGAACGCTCGGGATGATCGTGGTGAGTTGCTATGTCGCACTTGTGCTCACGAACTTCGCGTGGATGTATCCGATTCTGACCGGCATCCCGATTTCGCAGGCGACCTGGAACATGCAAATCTGGTTGCCGTCCTGGCGCTAGTCCCCTTCGCGCCGAAAGCGGACTTTTGTAGACCGCTACTCACACTTTCTCTGCAAAACCCGGATTTCGCGGCGTGGATGCAAATCTAGAGGGGATCGCGCGCCGCGGGGCACGACATGCAGCGGGGTCCGCCGCGCCCTGTGCCGAGCTCCGACGCCTCGATGGGCAGCACCTCGATGCCCGAATCCGCCAGCCGAGCATTGGTTTCGGCGTTTCGCTCGTAGGCGACCACGACTCCGGGCGCGACCGCGAGTGTGTTGTTGCCGTCGTCCCATTGCTCCCGCTCCGCGGTGACGGGGTCGAGTCCCGTGGCGATCACCCGCAGCTTCGAGATACCCATCGCCTCGGCCGCGGCGATCAGGAACGGTCGCTCGTCGTCGATGCGCACACCGCCGGAGCCATCGCGGTGAATCGTGAACGCCGAGAGCGTCTCGACGACGTTCGGGTACATCACCACCGCGTCGACATCGACCATCGTGCACACGGTGTCGAGGTGCATCTGCGCCCGCTCCTGCGCGATCGGCACCGCCAGGACGGTGTGGGCCAACCCGTCGTCGAACAGGCTGCGCGCCAACGCCTCCGCACCCGCGGGTGTCGTCCGCTCCCCCACCCCCACCGCGACGACGCCCGGCGCCAGCAGCAGCACGTCCCCGCCTTCGACGGGCGCCGACCGCGACTCGTACGCCCGTCGCACGCCGCGGAATCGCGGGTGATGCGCATAGATCACGTCGGTCAGTGACGTCTCGCGAGCGCGCGCCGGCAGAGCCAGCGACGTGATCGCGACCCGCGAAGCGATCCAGAACGACGAGTCGCGGGTGAACAGCAGATTCGGCAGCGGGTCGATGACGAAATCCCCACCGTGGTGCATCCGCCGCACCAACGACAACTCGCCGCCGGTGAACGGTAACTCGTTGAACGTCATCCCTGCCATTAGCACCGAAGCCAGCTGCGATGCGTCCAGCGAGCGCAGATACGCCGAAAGCTCCTGCGCCAGAGGCAGTCCCAGGCGTCGCGGATCGACGGCAGCCGATATACCGTGCATCCGCGCCGCGCCGCTGTGGGCCAGCGCCTCGCTCAGCAGATCGGCCAGCAGCAGCACCTCGACACCACGTGCGGAGAGCAGCGCTGCGAACGCGTCGTGCTCGCGCTGCGCCTTGGCGACCCACGGCAGACCGTCGAACAGCAGCACGTCATTGTTGCGCGGTGTCAACCGCTGCAGTTCGGCGCCGGGCCTGTGCAGGATGACGGCGCGCAACCTGCCCACCTCGGAATCACAGCCCAACGCCACACCTAGCACCGTAACGCGCGGACCCCCGATGGCGACCTCAACTATTGTTGAGGTCATGGAGTTGGTTCACGAACTCACACCCGCAGATATGTCGGTGCGCAGCGGCGTCGCCGTGTCGGCGCTGCACTTCTACGAACGCGAAGGGCTGATCAGCAGCAAGCGCACCGGAGGCAATCAACGTCGCTACGCCCGCGAGACCCTGCGGCGCGTCGCATTCATCCGGATGAGCCAGCGGCTCGGTATTCCGCTCGCACGCATCCGCGAGGCACTGGCCACCCTGCCCACCGATCGCGTGCCCACGAGCAAGGACTGGGCGCGGCTCTCCGCCGGCTGGCGCCAGGACCTCGACGACCGCATCCTGCACCTGCAGCGACTGCGCGACAATCTCACCGGCTGCATCGGATGCGGCTGCCTGAGCCTGAAAACCTGCACGCTTTCCAACCCCGGCGACGTCCTGGCCTCCGAAGGACCCGGCGCGGTACGCCTGGAGACCATTCGAACGCCTGTGCGATAGTATCGTCGGCATGGAGCTGGCTCTGCAGAGCTCGCTGTTCGAGCACGAGGAACGGCGCCATCTGGCCAACGGCGCGTGGATCGACTACCGGTCCGGATGGCTGGACGACGCCGACTCGTTGTTCGAGGAACTGCGAGACGACATCCCGTGGCGCGCCGAACGAAGGCAGATGTACGACCGCGTGCTCGACGTGCCGCGGCTGGTCAGCTTTCACGATCTGGTCGACGAACCGCCGCCGCATCCACGGTTGAAGCAGATTCGTCGTCGCCTCAACGACACCTACGCGGGTGAGCTCGGCGAACCGTTCACCACCGCGGGGCTGTGTCTGTACCGCGACGGCGACGACAGCGTGGCCTGGCACGGTGACAACATCGGCCGCAGCAGCACCGAGGACACCATGGTGGCCATCATCGGCCTCGGCGCCACAAGGGTTTTCGCGTTGCGGCCGCGAGGCGGCGGAAAGTCACCGGAGCCGGAAGGCCGGCGACATCGAACACCGGAGCCGGAAGGCCGGCGACATCGGACACTTCGGATGGCGCACCGCCACGGCGACCTACTGGTGATGGGCGGGTCGTGCCAACGCACATGGGAGCACTCGATACCGAAGACGACGCGCCCGACCGGCCCGCGAATCAGTATCCAGTTCCGGCCGCACGACGTCCGTTAGCCCCTAACCGCGGCGACGGCGGCAGTGAGGAGGTCGCGGGCGCGCTGCGTGTCGACGGGTTTGACAGGCGTGTTGGGCAGCACCAGGGGGTTGGCGGTCACGATCACCAGAAACGTCGAAAAGCTCGCAATGTAGTTGTAGATCTCCCCGGTGCTCGGCTTGCCGTTGACGATCGTCTGCAGTACTCGGTGAGTACCCATCGTCTCGGCGTCCTCGATCGCCGGCACGTCCACGATTTCGACGAGGCCGCGCACGCCGCCACCCGCGAAACCCACCCGCTTGCATTTGCCTTCGGGCCGGTTGACCGGAACGGGCTCGGAGGTTTCCACCGCGATCACGATGAACCGGTTGCCGTCGCCCTCGGCGATCGTCGCGGCCATGTTGCCCTTCACCCCGGTTGGCAGCACCTGCGCAGTGGCGAACGAACCGCAGTCGGCCGGGTCGAACTTGATCCCGTTGGGCAGCGCCGGCGATCCCAGCAGTCGCGGGTCTATGCCCGTCTGTCCGACGTCGGTCACTTTGAACTGCGGACCGAAACTCGACCGCACATCTTTCACGCGGGCGATGTCGGCGTTGGATACGTCGGCCGATTCTGGAGTCCCACACGCCGTCAGCACGGCGACGCATACCAGGGTGAACAGACTGCCGAGCTGTGCGCTCTTTGACATCGCCGCACAGGCTACCCGCCACGCATGCGTCAACTCCGCAACGCCGCCACCGTTTTCACCATCAATTCGTTCGCGAAATCTGCGCCCAGTCGCGGATTCGGCGACCCGGGATCGGTCACGACGGACACGACCACGACGTGGTTGCGCAAGTGGGCGACGACGGTGTCGGCATGGGAGTGAGTTTCGGTACCGCCTTCGACGACGGTCGTCGTGTCGGTCGTCATCGCGACGGTCGCCGCGCCCTCGATCGTCGGCGCGGCGGTCGAGGTGACAGTGCCGTCGGCGTGTCCGCCCGAAAGGCTCCACCGGTCGCACTCGGCGCTCACCGCCGGATCGAGGCCCTCCGCCGATTCGGACACGACGGCGTACACGATGCCGCCCGCCCCGGATCCCGACCAGCCTCTCGTCGACGCGGCATCGACGACGGGATCCGCCAGCACACCGCACTGTGGCGGATCGGCCGTCGACTGCGCGCCGAATCCCCACCACACCGCCGTTCGAACCGGCCCCGCGATGTTGGCGACCTCGTACCCGTCCGGCAGCTCGTCGCGCGCGCGATCGATTCTGGCCGGGTTCACCTGGGGCGCCGCGCCCGGCGACATGGTCACTTCCGGCGGCGGACGCTCAGACGTGCCACAGGCCGCGACGGCTAGTGCCAGTACCGCAACAAGAGCGCACGCGCGGCATCCAGACCACAGAGAACCCTTAGAGCTATCCATGCAACGAAGCGCTCGCGTCACGCGATGAAGAAGTACCAGGCAAATTAACGATCGGAGGCCTCCATGCGCAAAGGATGGGGTCTAGCAATTACAGCAGCTTTGATCTGCGTCGCACTCGCACCCGCGGGCGTGGCGACGGCGAAGCCCCCGGGCAATCGGGGCAACGCGTACCAGACGATCGGCGAATTGGAAGCCGCCGGCTACAACGTCGTCATCGATCGGGTCGGTAGCGCCCCGCTCGGCGAGTGCTTCGTCACCAACGTGCGCAACCCGCAACAGGTGACCCAGACGATCCCCGTCGGCGAAGGAAAGTACCGCGAGTACATCACCGTCGTCACCAGCCAGTCGATCACCGTCTCGCTGAACTGCGACGTCTGATTCGGCCGTCAGGCCGCGGCGTCGCCGGCCGGTGGCGGAGCGGAGTTTTGCTCGCCGTTGGGGGTTTCGTGCCCACCGGTTTGCGCCGTTGACGGCGGTTTGGCGTCGCGCTGCGAGTCGAACCGGATCGGACCGCGGATCTTCGGCAGGCGGATCTGGTCCAGCGCGGTGCGGACCTGCTCTCCGACCCGGTTCAGCGGCTTGGTGACTCGAGGTGTGGTCGACGCGGGCTTCTGGGTGCCCTGCTGGGCGGTCACGTCTTCCACGACGACCTCTTCCCCGTTTCCGGCGGCGTTCTCCTGTGCGACGCCTTCCCCGTCGACGGTCCCTTCCACAGGGGTGACCGTTTCGGGGATTTCCTCGTGGGCGGCAGGTGCTTGGCCCGTCCGTGACGCGAACATCAGGTTCGCGTTGTTGTCGGCCGCCGGCGGGTCGGGCAGCTCGGGACCGCCAACCCCGAACGGACTGGTCACCGGCGCAGTGCCGAGCGGCCGATTGGCCGGGTCTCCGGAGGCCTCGGCGATCGCATCGTCCACACCCACCGGAATCGCCTTGAGGATGTTCACGACGGCCTGTACCGGGTTGCGGAACGGGAGCAGTCCCACCTTGGTGGCCACGCCGGGATTGACGTCGCGTGCGTAGCCTGCCTCGATCGCGGCCTTCAACGGAGCCTCGAGCAGGGTCAGGATCGGCGACGGCACGAACGACTCGAAAGGCATCAGGATCGGTAACCGGCGGGCGGGGACGATGTAATAGTCGGTGTCGCCGGCCGAGCCCTGATACTCGGCGTCCTCGAAGCTCTTGTTTTGTAGGTCGCCGTGCAGGTAGTAGTACCCGGCCACGGCGTTGGCGATCGCCAGCACGTTCGTGAGGCTGGCCGGCGCGTCACCGCCGAGACCGTCGTATTGCGCTGCGACGTCGACGGTTTCGTAGCATTCGCCGCCGCCCTCGCAGCTGTTCGTCGGGGTGGCCCCGTAGAAGGTGATGCCGAGGATCGGGATCGTCATGCCCTCGGGTCCCCGTGCCAGGACACCGCCATTGGGGCGCATCGGATTCGCGAGTAGGAAGAAAGACACGTCGGTGCCGTCAGCGGGACGGTTCGCGATCAGATCCTTCTTCACCAGTGAGGCCACGACGGCGCTCTGCGAATAGCCGAACACCGTGAAGTCGGGACCAGGGGGGATGGCCGGGTTCGGGTTCGCCGGATCATCGACCTCGTCGTTGAACGCGCACGCCGTTCCGCGCACGCAGCCGTTGAGGTTGTCGCGTCCCGCATCGACCGACGAGTCGAAGGTCCGCGAGCCGAACACGGGGAAGAACTCCGCGGGATAGGTGACCGCATAGACACGATCCCCGGGGTTCACCCCCTCGATCGGGCCACTTTCGCTGGGCGACTCCGCAGCCGGGTTGATGAATAGGTTGACCGCGTTGTCCAGATACGACTCGACGTAGTTGCGGTCGTCCCCGGTTGCGCTCAGGGGATGGTCGGTGCCGCCCATGATGAGTGCCGTCGCCGTCAGCTGAACGACGGTGGCCGCGGTCCACGACACGACCAGACCAACGACGCTTAGCAACGCCAGGCCCACCACCCCCAGCGAACGAATCATCACCCTCATTTTCAAGCCCCTCCCCCACAGGGCAAGGCCCGTCGGTTTCGAAAGATATTTGTACTCAGCGTCAAATTCGCGAGCGCGCCAGCAAACTTTTCGCAAGTCTAGAGCAAAACTCGGGCATGGCGCTAGAGGGGGACCGACCGTAGGCTACGGCGAGATTTCCGAAACGAGGGAGTGCGAATGTCCAAGTCAGTGCGGGCCGGCGTCATCGCGATCGCGGCCGTGGCGCTCGGCCTGAGCCTGGCCGGTTGCGGATCGGACACCAAGACCGAGCCGTCCAAGTCCGAGACCACGTCCAGCAAGACGACGACAACGACCACCACGACCAGCGAAGAGGCCGCACCCACCACGTCGGGCGAGGCGGCGGGACCGAACAAGACGATCGTGGACTACATCCGCGAGAACAACATCGTCGAGACGCCGGTCAAGCGCGGGGACCCGGGCTCGCCCACCATCGACCTGCCCACCCCTGAAGGTTGGGAGGACGCGGGCAGCCGCACCCCCGAATGGGCTTACGGGGCAATCATGTCGACTGACCCGGCGTTCGCCGCGGATCCGCCGTCCGTCATCGCGATCGTCTCCAAGCTGACCGGCAACGTCGACCCGGCCAAGGTGCTCGAGTTCGCGCCCGGCGAGATCAGGAACCTGCCCGGCTACGACGGCGCTGAGGAGGGGACCTCCGACGAGCTCAGCGGCTTCGACGCGACCCAGATCGGCGGCACCTACAAGAAGGGTGGTGTCACCCGCGCCATCGCGCAGAAGACAGTCGTGATTCCGGGCAAGGACGGACTCTATGTCCTGCAGCTCAACGCCGACGGTCTCGAGGATCAGATGGGCGCCCTGATGGATGCGACCGCGGCCATCGACGACCAGACCACCATCACGCCGTAGGGTCGCGGACACCACCGATGACGTTTCCCGACGAGCCGCCACAGCCGGCGCGCGGACTCACCCGCGAGGAACGCGGCCGCGACGTCAGTGCCGCGCAGGCCGAGGTCGAGGCAGAGACGTCGACCGTGCAGAAGTACCTGAAGGCCATGAGTCCACGCACGCTGTGGTCCATGGCGGAGGGTTATCCGGTGGTGCTCAAGCAGTTCATCCAGTTCTGCCTGATCATCATCTATCCCGCGTGGGTGTTCGGGGTTCTGGTCGGCGCAGCGTTGCATCTGCTGTTTTACGTGACGGTGTATCCGGTGCTGTGGCTTTTGTTTTGGCCTGTGCGCGCGTACCAGAAGAAGAATCATCCCGAGGAGTACGCCGAGTCGCAGCGGAAGAAGTAACCAGGCATGGGTCTCTTCAGTCGCACGTCGGATGCGGGCGTGGCGGTGACACCGGAGGTGGTGCGACGGCGCCAGACCGTCACGGCCACCGTCACCACCGAGAAGCCGATCGACAAGGTGTCCGCGGCGACCCTGGAATGGGGCTACACGAACTTCTACCGCTATCGGTGGGCCGGCCGCGCGGACTCGATGGCCACCCAGATGAACGACGTGTGGTGGCTGACGGGTGAGGTCGGCACCGATGCCGGCAGTGAGAAGGACACCGACGACTGGGTCTGCGTGACGAAGGTCGACCTTCCGGTCACCCCTGACGGCCAATTCACAGGTGCCACTGCGTCGTTCAAGATTCCGTCGTGGGCGCCCGGGTCGTCGGATGAACTCGCACGGTGGTCGGCGAGGCTGGTGGTCGACCGCGGCGGCCGCGACGTCGACACCCACGGTGTGTTCACCGTCCTGATCGGTCGCGCCGACGCCGAGTTCGACGAGGATCCACCACGACGCACCGCCGGAGACGGCGAAACCGATCTGGCCATCGTGCTGCCTTCGTCCGTCTTCGTCGCAGGCGAGACGATCGCCGGCAGCGTGGTCCTGACGCCACGGGTCGACATGTCCGACGGCGAACTCGGAATCCATTGGGGATACCGGCGAATCTCCCATCCGGTGACTCGCACGCCTGCCGCAGGCGGTGGGGGCAAGATCGGCCAAAAAGTCAAGCTGGGCAAAGGAATTCCATTGCGCAAAGGGTCGCCGGTGACGGTGCCGTTCGCCGTGCCGTTGCCCGCCGATGCGCCGCCGACCGGCGAGGCGGTGCACTCGTCGCTGGTGTGGTATCTCGAAGCCACCCTCATGTACTCGAAGTGGACGCAGGGCATCGAGCAGGTGCGTCGGCAGATCGCCGTTGTCAGCGCACCCTAGGCACGCGACACCGCGGACGCCGCGGCGATCTGCTCGTCGCTCGGCCGCACGCCGGTGTATCGCTCGAATTGTTCTGCCGCCTGCAGCGCGATCACCTCGGCGCCCGTGATGACGGCGGTGGCCGCCGAGCGCGCCGCCGTGATCAGCGGTGTCTCCGAAGGCATTGCGACGACGTCGAATACGGTGTGCGCCGCAGCGATCGTCTCGCCGTCGAAGGCGAGGTCGTTCTCCTCGGCACCGCCCGACATACCCACCGGGGTGATGTTGACGATCACGTCGGCGGTCCGGTTAGCGACGTCGGAGGCGTATTCGTAGCCGAGGCGCTGCGCGAGCGCCTGACCGGTTTCGGCGTTGCGCGCGATGACGGTGCCGTGCTCGAAACCGTTGTCCCGGAACGCCGAAGCGACGGCGCTGGCCATGCCACCGCTCCCTTTGAGCAGCAGCGACTGCTCCGGGCGCAGGCCGTGCTTGGCGATGAGGCGCTGAACCGCAAGGTAATCGGTATTCGATGCGGTGAGACGGCCGTCATCGTTGACGATCGTGTTGACGGCGTTGATGGCCGCCGCGGACTGCTCGACGACGTCGACGAGTTCAATGACGTCCTGTTTGAACGGCATCGACACCGAGCAGCCGCGAATGCCGAGCGCGCGCACACCGCCGATCGCGGCGGCGATGTCCGTTGTCGTGAACGCCTTGTAGATGAAGTCGAGTCCCAGCACGTCGTACAGGTAGTTGTGAAATCGGGTGCCGATGTTGCTCGGCCGGCCCGACAGCGAGATGCACAGTCGGGTGTCCTTGGTGAGAGTCGGCTTCATCAGTCGACGGCCTTGATGACCCGTGCTGTGGCACCGCGGATCTTCTTCACCAGAGACGACGGCAGCCCCAGCGACCGTGGGTCCGGCACATCGATGGTGGTGGTGACGACACCGAGATCGTCCCGGTGCCACGCCGCGTCGAAGTGGTCCATGATCGCGCGCATCGGATGGTTCTCGCTGAGTACTCGCGCGGTGAAGCGGTCAACGCCAACATAATTCGCCGTGACCACCAGCGCCGCCATCAAAAATGTACCGATGCCTCGGCCCTGGTAGTCGTCGCCGACGATGAACGCCACCTCCGCGTCACGCGGGTCCTTCTCATCGCGCACAAAGCGCGCATCGGCGACGACCGGGCCGTCGACACCTTCGGTCATCACCCAGACGAAGTGGTGGATGTAGTCGACCTCGAAAAGGTAGGTCATCAACGATTTCGTCGGCGTGCGCATCGACTGGAAGCGGCGGTACAGCGTCTCGCTGGAGAATTCGACGGGTCCGTTGGTGGTCCGTTCGCTGTCTCCCGGTAGCACCGGGCGCAGGTAGTAAACGCTTCCGTCGCGCAGTTCCACCGGGATCGGTGTGATGAATGCGGCGAGGCGCTGCCGGGCCGTGCGCACCAGCTTCTCCACCATGCCGGGGATCTCCAGCATGGTGGCGAAAGCTTCACGATCACCGACCCAGCCGGTGAGCCGCTCGGTCGCCACCACCGTCGCGGTCCGTGGCGTATCGCGCAGCAAAGAAATTTCGCCGACGATGAGGCCGGCCTGCAGTTCCGCGACGGTGTCGTGTCCGTCAATTCCGGTGTGGGTCACTTCGGCGCGGCCGGAGCCGATCAGCAAAAACGACACCGCGAGCTCGCCCTGCTGCATGAGCACCTGGCCCGGCGCCGCGACAAGCGGCTGCAATTGCGCCGCCAGCGGTACCAGGGCCTCGGTTGGGCAGCCGGCGAAGACCCCCAATTCGGCGAGTTCGTCGGCTCTGACGACAGACAGGCCGGCCACGCCACGAGGCTACGCGGCGCGAGGGCGATAGGGCACTATTCTCAGATGACCGACGCCCAGTTCAGTACCCATGCCCAGCTGTTCGATCTCACCGGAAAGCGCGCCCTGGTCACCGGCGGTACGCGCGGTATCGGGCTGATGATCGCCCGCGGCCTGGTGCAGGCCGGCGCCCGCGTGGTGATCAGTTCGCGCAAGGCCGATGCATGCGAGGACGCCAAAGTTGAGTTGTCGGGTTTCGGGGAGGTGACCGCCATTCCCGCCGACCTCTCCCGGCATGACGAATGCCTGCGGCTGGCCGACGAGGTCACCGCGGGCGACGAGCCGTTGCACATCCTGGTCAACAACGCCGGAGCGACATGGGGTGAGCCGCTCGAGAGCTTTCCCGACTCGGCATGGGACAAGGTGCTCGATCTCAACGTCAAGTCGCCGTTCTGGATGGTGCAAGCGCTGCTGCCCGCACTTCGCGGCACCGCGTCGGCCGACGAGCCGTCGCGGGTCATCAACATCGGCAGCATCGACGGCCTGCGGCCCAGCCGGCTGCCGGTGTACTCCTACGTCAGTAGCAAGGCCGCGCTGCACCAGCTGACCCGGAAGCTTGCGCTCGACCTCGGGCCGGAGTACATCACCGTGAATGCCGTTGCGCCAGGGCCGTTCCAGTCGAAGATGATGGCGGCGACGCTCGAGACGTTCGGCGACTCGATCGCCGCGTCGGCGCCGCTGCGCCGCATCGGTCGTGACGATGACATGGCGGGTGTTGCGGTGTTCCTGGCCAGCCGGGCGGGCTCGTACCTCACCGGCGCGGTCATTCCCGTCGACGGAGGCATCGCCACCACGGCGAGCGCCTGACGGTGGGCACCAGAGAACATCGCGACGGAGTCGACCTCACCAATCTCGACGAACCGCTGACCCCGGATGCCGGGGCCACCAAGCGCGACCTCGTCGACTACCTGGCCGCGGTCGCCGATCGCATGCTGCCCGGACTCGTCGATCGCCCGCTGACCGTGCTGCGAGTACTGCGCGGGCGCGAGCCGTTCATGCAGAAGAACGTGCCGAAGTACACGCCGGACTGGGTTGCCACTTCGACGATGTGGGCCGAAGCGTCGCATCGCGAGGTGCACTACGCGCTCTGCAATGACTGGCGCACACTGCTGTGGTTGGCCAACCAGCGGGCGGTCGAATATCACCCGACGCTCGGTCTCACGCCGGACGTGTACCGGCCGACGCATCTGGTGCTCGACCTCGATCCACCCGGCGACGACTTCACGAAGGTGGTGGCGGTCGCGCACCTGGTGCGTCAGGCGCTGACCGACAACGGGCTGGCCGGCGCGGTGAAGACCAGCGGGGCCAAGGGTTTGCACGTCTTCGTCCCCATCGACGACTCCGCGCCCGTCGATGACGTCGCCGCGGCGACCAGGGCGCTGGCCGCCCGCGCGGCAGCACTTGACCCGGACATCGCGACGACGGCGTTCATCGTCGAGGATCGCGGCGGCAAGGTGTTCGTCGACGCCACCCGCGCAGGCGGGGCCACCGTTGCGGCGGCGTACAGCCCGCGGCTGCGTCCCGGAACTCCGGTGTCGTTTCCGCTCGAATGGAGCGAGCTCGACGCGGTCACCCCCGCCGACTTCACGGTCCACACCGCCATCGACGTGCTCGACGGCAGGCCATCGTGGACCGAATCGATGCCGGCCCCGCAGCGGCTGCCCGCCGACCTCATCGAACACGGCCACACCATCCCCGTCGCCCGCGTGGCGGCGATGCACGAGGGCAAGCGACGGGCCAAGGCGCGGCGCGAATCGTCGTAGAACGCCTCCCGACGGTAGGCTCAACTCCTGCGTCGTCGCGATCCCGCGAATGCCAGCCATCGGCTAGGCGCACCGGGGAGAGGTGTTTATCGCGCTTATCGGCGACGAGTACGACCTGATGATCGGTCGAACTGACGCGAGGGCGGCTGCTGAGATTGCGCCGCCGCCCGTTGTCGACGACCTGCCCCAGGGGCTCGCCGATACCGTTGCCGACCTCATCGGACGGCCACGCGCCCGCGGCTGGATCCATCTGTGCTCCGCAGTCGCGGCCACGGTGGGCGGATTGGCGCTGGTGTCCGTCGCGGCCGTCGCGTCGTCGCCGAGGGCGATCCTCGCGACCCTGGTTTATACCGTCACCATCGTCACGATGTTCAGCGTCAGCGCGATCTATCACCGCAAACACTGGCACAATCCGGTGGCTCTGAAGTGGATGAAGCGGCTCGACCACTCCGCGATCTTTGTGTTCATCGCCGGTAGCTACACGCCTTTCGCGCTGTTGGCGATGCCGCCGCACATCGGAAATCTCGTCCTGATGATTGTCTGGAGCGGCGCGGGCGCCGGAGTGGCACTCAAGATGTGGTGGCCGTCGGCTCCGAGGTGGGTCGGAGTGCCGCTCTACCTCTTACTCGGCTGGGTGGCCATCTGGTTTGCGGGCAGCCTGCTCGACGGCGGCGGGCCGATCGTCGTCGGACTGCTCGTCCTGGGCGGGTTCCTGTACAACGTCGGAGCCATCCTCTATGCGGTCCGCTGGCCCAACCCGTGGCCGCAAACATTCGGCTATCACGAGTTCTTTCACGCATTCACCGCGGCCGCCGCGGTCACTCACTATGTCGCCGTCTGGTTCGTCGTGCTCTAGTGGCTCTGGTGCCTTCTATTCGGTGAACCCCGGGGACTAACGTCCATGGCACCGACGATGGAGGTGCGCGTGGCCGGACAAATACCCTTCGTGGACTATCTGGTGCTCGACGACGACGAGCCACATCTGGTCGCACAGGAATGCACGAAGTGCGGGGCCCGGTTCTTCGACCGGCGCAACGCCTGCGCCAACTGCTTCGCGACCGACTTCACCACGACGCCGATCGCGAGAGAGGGCACGGTACGAGCGTTCACGATCGTCGCGTTCGCCGCACCGGGAATCCCGGTTCCCTTTGTCGCCGCCGTCGTCGACTGCGACGGGACCCAGGTTCGCGCCAACCTCATCAACGTCGAACCCGATGCCGAGCACGTGCGCGACGGCATGAAAGTACGGCTCGCCACCTATCCGATCGGCACCGACTCCGAGGGCACGCAGGCGATCGGGTTCGGCTTCGAGCCCGTCAGCTGACCATCATCCACCCGTACGAAGGAGCATCAACGATGAGCGCGAGCGACGAGGTCTGGATCCTCGGCATTCAGATGACCAAGTTCGGCAAGCACCCCGATCTCGACACCGTCGACCTGGCGTCGGAAGCCGCGATGGGCGCGCTCTCGGACGCCGGCGTCACGATGGCCGACATCGGGGTGATCGCCGCGGGCAACCTGATGAACGCCAGTGCCGGTATCGGACAACAACTTCAGAAGCAGATCGGTCAGACCGGGGTCCCCGTCTACAACGTCGCCAACGCATGCGCGACCGGTGCCACCGCGCTGCGCACCGCGATCATGGCGGTGAAGGCCGGTGAAGTCGATTACGGGCTCGCCGTCGGCGTCGAAAAGCTCTCCGGCGCAGGACTGCTCGGCGGGGGTGGCTCCAAGAGGAAGGACGCCGACACTTGGACGCCTGGCGGCCGGTACGGCGCGGTGGCCCCAATCGACGGCCGCATCGGCACCGAGACCATGCCCGGCGTCTTCGCGCAGATCGGCATGGAGTACGGCCACAAGTACGGCGGCACCAGCTTCGAGCTGTTCGCCAAGATCAGCGAGAAGAACCACGCACATTCGACGCTGAATCCGCTTGCGTCATACCAGAAGCGGTTCACCCTCGAGCAAATCATGAACGACGTCATGATCGCCTACCCGAACACCCGCCCGATGTGCTCGGCCAACTGTGACGGTGCCGCTGCCGCGGTCGTGTGCAACGGCGAGACGCTCGCATCGCTGTCGCTCGAACAACGGCGGCGGGCGGTGAAGGTGTCGGCGTCGGTGCTGACCACCGATCCCTACGAAGAGGGTTGTCAGGTCCTGCCGAATGTCAACACACTGACGCGAAAAGCCGCGACCATCGCCTACGAACAGTCCGGCGTGGGTCCGCAAGATCTCGATCTCGTCGAGCTCCACGACTGCTTCGCCACCGCCGAGTTGGTGCACTACGACAACCTGATGCTCTGCGAAGAAGGCGGGGCCGCAGACTTCTTCAACTCCGGTGCCACCTGGCGCGACGGCTCGACACCGGTGAACGTGTCGGGCGGGCTCGAGTCGAAGGGTCACCCTATCGCGGCAACGGGCATCGCGAACGTCTGGGAGATCTGCCACCACCTGCGCGGTGAGGCAGGCGAACGCCAGATCGCCAACGCGAAGGTCGGACTCGCCCATGTCATCGGACTGGGATCCGCCTGCGGCGTACACATATTGGAGAAATCAGCCGCCTAGAACGGCCCTCTTCAGTGACCACGGACAGCGTTCCACGCCGACCGCACGACATCGACGTGGCGATGTTCCGTCGTCTCACGTCGCGCGACGACGTCACCGCCGTGCACGTGCGCGACGTCGACCATGGCACGGCGACACGGGCACGACTGGACATCACCGGAGCTCCCCATCTGCCGGCCACGGCATTCGTCAAACTCGCTCCGACCCGACCCGCCGAACGCTTCTTCAACCGCTTCATGGCTCTCGCGCACAACGAAGCCGAGCTCTACCGTCGCCTGCACCACGACCTGTCAGACGTGATGCCGGACCTGTACGGTGCCGCCTCCGATGGGCGCGGCCACGCCGTGGTGATCCTGGAGGACCTCAGCCTGCGCAACGCGGTGTTTCCGCCGTTGGCGACGGGGGCCACTGCCACGCAGGCCCTTGCCGTCGCCGCTGCGCTCGCGACAGTGCACCAGAAGTTCTGGGAGTCACCACGATTCGACGACGACCTCGCCTACCTCGGTCCGGCACGCTCTCGCAACACACGGTTGGGCCCACATTCGTGGCATCTCCTGCGCACCATCCCGAAAGACTTCAACGACGTTGTACCGCACGAGATCCGAAATGACGTCAAGATGCTCATCAAACAGCGATGGGCCATCGCGGCAATGATGCGCACTTTTCCGCGTAGCCTGATTCACGGCGACACCCACCTGGGCAACATCTGTTTCGTCGATGACCGGCCGGTCCTGTTCGACTGGCAGGTCACCTCATGCGGGCCGGCCGTCAAGGACCTGGCCTATTTCGCCGCCACGTCGATCGACGCGGACACCCGCCGAGCCACCGACACCGACCTCGTCCGCACGTATGTCGACACCCTCAACGCAGACGGCGCCACGAGGCTCACGTTCGACGACGCATGGGACTCGTACCGGCTCTTCGTGTTCACCGCCTTCATCGCCGCCGGTGTGACGGCGGCTTTCGGCCGTCGCCTGCAGGGCGAAGCGACCACCCGGGCGGGTCTGGACCGAGCCGTGCAAGCGATTCGCGATTTCGATTCGCTCCAGCTGCTCCGCGCTCGGCTCGCGGTCTAGCGCGGCTCTACTTCGCCTCGTCAACTCCGTCGAAGACCTGGACGGTGTAGTCGAACGACCGGGGTGTGACGCCCAACTGCCGGCCGAAGGGATGATCGAGCCAGAAGATCAGGAACAGCAGAAGGCCGAGCAGGATTGCAATGGCGCTCGACAAAATCATGTGATTGCGCCGGTTGTCGAGGCGGGTGAAACCGATCAGTCCGATGAGTAGGATCCCGCCGAAGAGCAGGCCTGTCCATAGCAGGCCGGGTATCCGCGGTATCGCGTCCAATACCCGGGTGTTGCGTTGCGACGTCAGGACATTGAGCTGGCCGCGGATCTCCGCGTTGATCGGATTGGCGGCCGCGGTCGGACTGTGCTGGCCGCCCAGCGCGCGGTACATGTCGGTGATCGCGGTCCTTGCATCTGCGCTCGCGGCATCACTGCCTGGGTTGTCCCATTCGGCTTGAACGGAGGTGGTGTAGTCGCGCAACAACGTCCGCATTGTCTCTTGCTCGGGCGGTGCCAGGCTGATGGTCTGCCGATACATGGTGGCCAGGGTGGATGATTCGTTGGTGACGTTCGTCTCGGCAGACGAGAACTGCTCCCACGCGACGACGACGGTGAATCCCAATAGAGCGCCGTACACCAGACCGACAGTGGTGACGAACGACGACAGGGAACCCGTCTCGGCCTTACTGCCCGGCCGGTAGACCGTCTTCTCGGCGAGCCACACGAAGCCGACCGCCAACAGAATCGCAACGGCGACAACAAGCGCCAGAAACAACCCTAGCCCCGGGAGCCCCATTCCCCCCATTGCTCACCCACCCCCGATCGATCGAGCGCAATCGTGCTCCCCGACTTCTACCCCATCGGCATGTCTGGCAGAGGCGCATTGCAGCGGTCGCGGAAATCTGCCGCGGCCTGCCTGACCGCACGCAGTTCGTCTCGGACCTGTGGGTGCGCGTCGAAGTACGCCTGGATGTCGGCCGACATCTGATCTCTGGGCTTGCCCTTGAGGCCGGTGAAGAATGCGTTCACGTCCGGATGGGTGAACAAGTAAGACGACGTTCCCGCGGATACGCCGGCCATGACGCCCGCGAGGTCGGCCGCCGTGCAGTTCGGCGGGTCGGCGGCGGCGGTGGTTGCGGTGCCGATGAGGGCGGCGCCGACGACCACGCCGGCTCCGATCAGACTGCGAAAGAACATTTTCTCAGCTCCTTTTCCGATGGTTGAAGAATTGATCAGCGACGTCCACCACCAGGGCGGCCCGGTCGTCCGATATCGATGCCGCCCGGTGGATTCGGGTTGATGCCGACCGGCGGTCTCGGATTGAGGTATATGTCCATATCCCAGTCGTCGTCGCAGTACCACGGGTCGGCGCAGTACGAGGGATAGACGGGTCCGGAGACCGGCCCGGACCCTCCGCGGACGTCGCCCTGAGCACACACTGTGGCCGCTCCGGAGCTGGTGCAGTCCGCCACCGCCGGCGATGCAAACATCACACCTACCGGCATCAACACCGAGGCGAGTCCGAATGTCATGTAGCAAGCTCTGACCCGCACAGCCGACCCCCGCCTCGAGGTGGCCGAAACTCGTGTCACACGCCGGCCACACTGCTGATTCCCAGTGGACGCAGCATAAGTCGCAACGCCGATATGGTGAGCAGGAATTGCAACCTTCGGACCAGACAAATTCGCCCACCGGACAGTTCGAACGTTCGATATCCAGACCGTTTGAATATGCGAAATCGATGCTCTACTCCGGGTCGGCGAAAACCGGCTTCTCCCCCGACATTCCCGCCATGACCGCAGCGATCTGATTGGGCTTGCCAATCAGCCCGGTCTGTAAGTCCGATTCGAGCAGTAGGGCCGCCGCGGGGTCGTTGCCTGCCCAGGTTTCGTCGTAGAGACGCTTCGCGGCACGCACACCGTCCGGCGACTTCTGCGTGATCTCGTCGGCGAGCGCGACAGCCGCGGCGAGCGGATCATCGGCTGTGCGGGTGACCAATCCGATTGCGGCAGCCTCAGTCCCGGACACGATGCGGCCGGTGAACGTCAACTCTTTCGCCACGTCGATCGGCAGAAGTCTGGGCAGTGTCTGCGTGATGCCCATGTCGGGTACGAGGCCCCACTTGATCTCCATGATGGACAGCTTCGCGTCCGGCGCGGCGATCCGGATGTCGGCGCCCAGCGCGATCTGCAGACCACCGCCGAAGCAGTTCCCATGAATCGCGGCGATGACCGGCGCAGGTACCAACGACCAGTCGTAGGTCACACGCTGAGCGATGTTGGCGATCCGGTCCTCGTCTCGATCCAGCAGGATGCTCGTCCCACCACTACCGGCCATGAAACTTGCGACGTCCAGACCGGAGCAGAAGCTCTTACCCTCACCATGCAGTACGACCGCGCGAACCGATGCCTCGCCCGCCAGCTGCTCGGCGGCGGCCACCAGGCCCTCGAACATCGCCTGGTCGAGCGCGTTGTGTTTTTCGGCGCGCACCATCGTCACCGTCGCCACACCGTTCTCGCCGACCTGCACACGCACTCTGTCTTGGCTCACGAGAGGCAATCTATCGCGCGCCAAGTGCTAGCTTCCCGGTATGGCGAGGCATGCGACGCCGCCCACCGGCCGCCTATCGGTCGACGACTGGATACAGGCCGGCTTCACCATCGTGGCCGAAGAGGGAATCCGCGCTCTGAAGCTGGAGCGGGTCTGCGCGTACCTCGGAGTGACCCGAGGCAGCTTCTACTGGCACTTCGACGACATGGCGAGCTATCGGGCCGCGCTGGTGTCCTCGTGGGGCGAATTGCGCGACACCGATCGTCAAGTGTTCGCCCGTCTCCGCGAGATGCCCCCGCGGGAGCGATTGTCGGCGATGGTCGAATCGTTCATCAGTCCACGTCACTGGACGCTGGAACGGGTGATGCGCGAATGGGGCCGCACCGATCGAGCGGTCGCGGCGAGTGTGCGCGCCGCCGACAAGCGCGTATTGAACGCCGCGCGCGAAACGTTCCGCGATCTGGGGTTTCCACCCGAGGAAGCCGAGACACGCGCAAAGGTGTTCTTTGCCACCGGCGTTGGATTTCTACACCTGTCGGGTCCGCGACCTGACAGTGCGACCGTGCATGAGTGGGAACAATTCGTGGACTTCATGGTCAAACGTTGAGCGGGCGCGGAATTCGCTGACGACCTATCCACATACAAAAAGGTATGGTAGCGTCCTCCCGCGTGGCACTCGTGGATGCGACGCCGGTTCGCTGACATGAGCGCGGCGTGGGCATCACCCCGAACTGCGACCATCAAGGTCGCCGGGTTGATCACGGTGCTGGCGGTGGTCGGTGCACTCGCGTTCGTGTGGATTCAATTCCGCGGCGGGCTGGCCCCGACCACGCAGCTGACACTGTTCGCCAGCCGATCAGGCTTGTCCATGGACGACGGGTCGAAGGTCACGTACAACGGCGTCGTGATCGGGCGGGTCGCCGCGGTCCAGCCAGACTCGTCGGACAAACTCACCAGGGCCAAGATCACGCTCGAAGTCGCCCCCACCTCGCTGAACACGATTCCGGCCAACGCTAACGCCACCATCAAGGCCAGCACCATCTTCGGTAACAAGTATGTCGCCTTCTCGTCGCCGAAAAGCCCTTCATTGCAGTCGCTCTCACCTAACCAGGCCATTGATGCGTCGTCAGTGACCACTGAGTTCAACACGCTATTCGAGACGCTCATGTCCATCGCGGAGAAGGTGGACCCGATCAAGCTGAACTCAACTTTGAGCGCCACTGCCGAGGCTCTCACCGGGCTGGGCGATAAGTTCGGTCGCTCGCTGGTCGACGCCGACGCGATCCTCGACCAGGTCAATCCACGAATGTCACAGGTGCGCTACGACGTTCGACGCTTTGCCGAGCTCGCCGACATCTACACCGCAGCGTCCCCGGACCTGTGGGACGCGTTGCGCGACGCAGTGACCACCGCCACCACCCTCAACGCACACAGCGGTGAACTCGACGCGGCCCTGATGGCGTCGGTCGGCTTCGGGAACACCGGTGCGGACATCCTGCGACGCGGAAACCCCTACCTCGTACGCGGCATGGCCGACCTCGTCCCGACCGCGGAGCTCCTCGACGAATACAGCCCCCAGCTGTTCTGCATGTTCCGCAACTACCACGATGTCGCCCCGAAGGTGGCCGCCGCGTCGGGCGGCAACGGGTACTCGGCGGTGACCAATTCCAGCGTGCTGGGCGCCGAAAACCCTTACGTCTACCCCGACAATCTGCCCCGCACGAACGCCAGCGGCGGGCCGGGCGGAAAGCCGGGATGCTGGCAGCCCATCACCCGTGACCTGTGGCCTGCTCCCTACCTGGTGACCGACACCGGTTCCTCCATCGCCCCGTACAACCACGTGGAGCTCGGGCAGCCCCTTCTGAATGAGTATGTCTGGGGCCGTCAGGTCGGGGAGAACACGATCAACCCATGAAGATCACCGGCACAGCAGTCAAACTCGGCGCGTTCTCCGCCGTACTACTAGCACTGACCGGACTGATCATCGTGGTCTTCGGACAGCTGCGGTTCGATCACACCACCACCTACTCGGCCGACTTCAGTAGCGTCAGCGGCCTCAAATCCGGCCAGTTCGTGCGCTTCTCGGGTGTGGAGGTGGGCAAGGTTTCGCGGGTGCGAATGGCGGCTGACGGTCGGCACATCGTCGTCGACTTCGACGTCGACCGCTCGGTCCCGTTGTTCGCGTCGACCACCGCACACATCCGCTACGCCGACCTGGTCGGCAACCGTTATCTCGAATTGCAGCGCGGCCAGGGCCCAGAGCGAATTCTGCCGCCCGGCGGCAACATTCCCATCACCCAGACGCAGCCCGCCTTGGACCTCGATGCTCTGATCGGAGGATTCAAGCCCCTGTTTCGCGCGCTGGACCCGGAGAAGGTCAACAACATCGCGTCCTCATTGGTCACGGTCTTCGAGGGGAAGGGCGGAACGATCAACGACATCCTCGACCAGACCGCGCAATTGACGTCGACGCTCGCCGACAGCGACCAAGCGATCGGCGAGGTCATCGACAACCTGAACACGGTCCTTCGCACCACCGTCACCCATCAGCGCGAGTTCGACCAGACCGTCGACCATCTCCAGCAGTTGATCAGTGGACTAAACGAGCGCGCCGATCCGATTGCCGACGGACTCGCCCACATCAGCGATGCAGCGGGTTCGGTCTCCGACCTGCTCGCCGACAACCGTCCCGTGCTCAGAGACACGGTGACGCACCTGCAGAACATCCAGGGGCCACTCATCGACAAGCAGGACCAACTCGACGACCTGCTCACCAAGCTGCCCAACGCATTACGGATCATCGGCCGCATCGGCGGCATCTACGGTGACTTCTTCAACTTCTATCTGTGCGACGTGACACTGAAGATCAACGGACTGCAGCCGGGCGGACCGGTCCGCACAGTCAAGGTCCTGCAGCAGCCAACGGGTAGGTGCACACCCAAATGAGAATCCTCGAGGGGGGCAATCGACTTCGCACCGGTTTGTTGGGTGTGATCATCGTCGTACTGGTAATCGGAGTCGGACAAAGCTTCGCCAGCATCCCGATGCTGTTCGCACAGCCGGTCTACTACAGCCAATTCAGCAACTCGGCAGGGTTGCACACGGGCGACGAGGTGCGCATCTTCGGCATGAAGGTCGGTGCGGTGCGCTCCATCGACCTGGATCCTGAGTACGTCACGATCGGGTTCACATTGGGCACTACCACGATCGGTAAAGACAGCCGGCTGACCATCCGCACCGACACCATCCTCGGCAAGAAGACGCTCGAGATCGAGCCGCGCGGCGCGGATCCCATCCGGCCGAATACGTTGCTGCCCATAGGGAACAGCACCACCCCCTATCAAATCTACGACGCGTTCTCCGACGTCACCAAGACCGCGTCCGGGTGGGACTTCGACACCGTCAAGCGTTCGCTCGACGTCCTCTCGGAGACGCTGGACCAAACCGCCCCGCACCTGTCAGCCGCACTGGACGGAGTGGCGCGCTTCTCCGACACCATCGGCAAGCGCGACCAGGAACTCCGGACGCTGCTGGCCGAGGCCAACAAGGTCTCCGGCGTCCTGCGCGACCGCAGTGGTCAGATCAATCAGCTGCTACTCAACGCCCAATCGTTGCTCGCTGCCATCAACAGGCGCGGTCAGGCGATCGACGCGCTGCTGCAACGAGTTTCCGCGTTGTCGATTCAGGTGCAGGGCTTCATCGCCGACACCCCCAACCTCAAGCCAACGCTCGAACAGTTGCGCACCGTCACCGATCTGCTCGTCAAACACAAGGACGACCTGGCCGACGTGCTCACCACGCTGAGCAAGTTCACCGCGTCACTGGCTGAAGCGGTCGGCTCCGGGCCGTATTTCAAAGTGCTGATCGCAAACCTGCTGCCCTACCAATTCCTGCAGCCCTTCGTCGATGCGGCGTTCAAGAAGCGAGGGATCGACCCAGAAGAGTTCTGGCGCAACGCCGGGCTGCCCTCGTTCCGTTTCCCCGACCCCAATGGCCAACGATTTCCCAACGGCGCACCGCCGCCGGCCCCGACACCACTGGAAGGCACCCCCGAGCATCCAGGACCTGCGGTCATCGCCGGTTCGCCATGTTCCTATACGCCGCCCGCCGACGGTGTCCCCTCGCCCACCGATCCACTGCCCTGCGCAGCGCTCGATCAGGGACCGTTCGGTCCGGTACCGCGAGGCTTCGAGCCGCCGGACGTGCCGCACTCCATGCCCGTCCCGAACGCACCCGCGGCGGCGTCGGGGGTTCCCGCCGCCGCCATACCGGGTCAGCCCCCTCCGACTGTCCCGGGTCTTCCGGTGCCCATCGCGCCAGGGTCCCCTGGCGCACGCACTGTTCCGCTGACACCGCCCGATGCACCGGGGATGGAGGGCTGACCCGTGTCCACCATCTTCGACATCCGCTCGGTGAAAGCGCCGAAGATACGGCGGCGCACGGTCATCGCCGCGGCCGTCGCGGCGGTCTTGGCAATCGCGGCGGCAATCGGCGGGTACCAGCTATACGGGAAGCTCACCACCATCAGCGCGGTGGCGTACTTCTCGGACACACTCGCCCTTTACGCGGGCGACGAAGTCCAGATCCAGGGCGTGCGGGTCGGTGCGATCGACGCGATCGAACCGGCCGGCGACAAGATGAAGGTGACGTTCCACTTCGACCGCAGCTACAAGGTCCCCGCCGACGCCACGGTGTCGATCCTCAATCCCAGCTTGGTCGCGTCGCGTGCGATCGACCTGTCACCGCGCTACACCGGTGGCGCGCAACTTCAGGACAACGCGGTCATCCCGCTGCAGCGCACCCAGGTCCCCGTCGAGTGGGACGAACTGCGCGCGCAGATCACCAACGTCGTCACCGAACTCGCACCGACCCCCGGAGCGCCCAAAGGTCCTTTCGGAGAAGCGATCGAGTCCTTCGCCGACGGCCTGGCCGGCAAGGGACAGCGGATCAACACCACCCTGAACAACCTGTCCGAGGCGCTCAGCGCGGTCAACGACGGACGCGGCGATTTCTTCGCGGTCCTCAAGAGTCTGGCGGTCTTCGTCAACGCACTACACGACAGCGACCAGCAATTCGTTGCGCTCAACAGCGATCTCGCCACCTTCACCGGATCGTTGTCCAACGACGATCGCGAACTCGCCAACGCCATCGACCAGGTCGACCAGCTATTGGCGACCACCCGAAAGTTCGTCGAGGACAACGGTCCCGCGCTGACGAAGGACGTCCAAAACCTGGCCGACGTCACCAACACCATCCTTCAGCCGACGCCGCGCAACGGAATCGAGACCGCCCTGCACGTGCTGCCCACCATGGGCACCAACTTCACCAACATCTACGACCCCGCGCACGGTGCGCTCACCGCGATCCCAGTCGTCGCCAACTTCTCCAACCCGATGCAGTTGATCTGCAGCGCCATTCAAGCGGGCAGCCGGCTGGGTTACCAAGAGTCCGCCGAGCTGTGCGCGCAATACCTCGCGCCGATCCTCGACGCCATCAAGTTCAACTTCCCGCCGTTCGGAACCGTCCCGTTGACCACCCCAGACCTATTACCGAAACATGTTGCATACTCCGAGGAGCGGCTGCGGCCCCCACCGGGTTACAAGGACACCACCGTGCCCGGCATCTGGTCACGCGACACCCTGTTCTCCCACGGTAACCACGAACCGGGCTGGATCGTCGCGCCGGGCATGCAGGGTCTGCAGGTCCAACCGTTCACCGCGAACATGCTGACGCCCGATTCGCTGGCCGCGCTGCTGGGCGGACCCAACCCCGGACCACCGCCGCCCGCGGGGCCGCGCGGCGGAGCACCGCCCAACGCCTACGACCAGAACAACCCACTGCCACCACCGTGGTATCCGCAACCGCTGCCGACGCCAGCAGTTCCGGTTCCGGCCGGCCCACCGCCACTGCCCGCCGAGGCGGCGCCCGTGTCAGGACCCGGTCGATGACGCGCGCGAGGCGAGTTGTTCGCGCGGGCATCGCACTGGTGATGGCTGCGGTGGTGCTGACCGCATGTGGGTCGTGGCGCGGCATCGCCAACGTTCCGATGCCGGGCGGCCCCGGTACCGGCAAGGACACCTACCGAATCTACGTCCAGGTACCAGACACGTCGGCGCTCAACGTCAACAGCCGGGTGCGGGTCGCCGACGTCTTCGTCGGCAGGGTTCGGGCGATCGGGCTGAAGAACCTGATTGCCACCGTGACGATCGACGTCGACGACGACGTGGCGCTTCCAGCCAATGCCACTGCCACGATCGGCCAGACCAGCCTGCTGGGCAGCCAGCACGTGGAGCTCGCGGCGCCGCCTGACCCGGCACCGCAGAGACTGCGGGACGGCGACACCATCGGACTGCAGAACTCCACTGCGTTCCCGACGACCGAACGGACGCTGGCGAGCGTGGCCACCGTGCTGCGCGGCGGCGGGATTCCCAGCCTGGAAGTGATCAGCAGCGAAGTGGATTCGATGCTCGATGGACGAGCCGACCAGATCCGTCAGTTCCTCGACAAGCTGGACACGTTCACCGCCGAAGTCAACGCGCAGCGCGGCGACATCCGCAGCGCCATCGACTCCACCAGAGAGCTGCTGTCGATCGTCGCCGAGCGCAACGACACCCTGGACGCGGTACTCACCGAAATGCCCCCGCTGGTCGAGCATTTCAACGAGACCCGCGACCTCGGCGCGGAGGCGGTGCAGGCCCTGGGCGAGCTCAGTCGCCTCGTCGACGAGGCGCTCTCACAGTCGCGGCAGAACATCGACCACAACCTGGTGATGCTGCAGCGCCCACTCAAGCAACTCAGCCGTGCCGCACCGTATCTGGCCGGCGCGCTGCGCTTGATGGTCTCGCTGCCGTTCACCATCGACGAAGTCCCCAAGCTGGTCCGCGGTGACTACGCGAACATCTCAGCCGTCCTCGACCTGACCTTGAGCTCACTCGACAACTCACTGCTGACCGGCACCGCGTTCTCCGGTGCGCTGCGCGCTCTCGAACAGTCGTGGGGACGCGATCCGAACACCATGCTCCCCGATGTGAGGTTCACACCGAACCCGGCCGACCTGCCACCCGAGCGGGGGGAAT